>JAMWZG010000139.1 GCA_024304855.1 Paracoccaceae bacterium | reverse complement strand
GTTCAAGCCGATCCTGCTGACGGCGCTGGCGGCGATGTTCGGGGCGACGGTGATCCTGGCCGATCCGATCTTTCAGGGGCTGGCGCTGTCGCTGCTGTTTGGCTTGTTCAGCTCGACCCTGCTGACGGTGCTGGTGATCCCGGCCATCTACCGGGTGTTCAAGACCTGAACTTGCGCCGGGGGGCGCGCCCCCCGGACCCCTGCGGATATTTGTAGCAAGAAGAAGGGGCGGGCTGATGAAGCGCGCCCTTTTGCTCAGGTGCGGATGCCGGCGAAGCGGGTTTGCCATTCTTCGCGCTGCTCGTCGGTGATCTTGGAGAAGAGCACCTCGGGCACGGTGAAGGCGTGGCCTGCGGGCAGGGCGTTCAGCCATGTGGCCAGATCGCCCTGGGGCCATGTGGCATCCTGCGCCTGCATAGCGGAGAGCATGGCGGCGCTGGCATCGGGGATGAAGGGGGCAGAGAGCACCGCGTAGAGGCGGATCAGGGTGAGGCCAAGGCGCGTCTGCATCGCGGCGCGGTCGGCGTCTTCCTTGATCGTGGTCCAGGGGGCGGCGGATTGCAGGTATTCGTTGCCCAAGACCCAGATCGCGCGGAGTTCCTGCGCGGATTTGCGCACCTCCATCGCGTCCATATGGGTTTCATAGGCGCGGATGCGGGTGGTCAGCGCGTCGATCAGCGCGGTTTCCTGCGGGCCGTAAGTGCCGCCTGCGGGGATCGTCTCGCCGAATTTCGCGCGGCAGAATTTGGTGATGCGACTGACGAAATTGCCAAGGACATCGGCCAGATCCTTGTTCACGGATGTCTGGAAATTCTCCCATGTGAATTCGGCGTCTGACGATTCCGGGGCGTGGGACAGCAGCCACCAGCGCCAGTAATCGGCGGGCAGGATGGCCAGCGCCTGATCCATGAAGACGCCGCGCCCGCGCGAGGTGGAGAACTGGCCGCCGTCATAGTTCAGGTAGTTGAAGGATTTGATGTAATCGACCAGCTTCCACGGCTCGCCCGAGCCAAGGATCGTGGCGGGGAAGGAGAGGGTGTGGAAGGGGACGTTATCCTTGCCCATGAATTGCGTATAGGTCACGTCCGCCGCGCCCTTGTCGGTGCGCCACCAGCGTTCCCATGCGGATGCGTCCAGGCCCTGCGCCTCGGCCCATTCGGCACCGCAGGCGATATATTCGATGGGGGCGTCGAACCAGACGTAGAAGACCTTGCCCTCCATCCCCGGCCAGTCCTGATCGCCGCGTTTCACCGGGATGCCCCAGTCCAGATCGCGGGTGATGCCCCGGTCCTGCAAGCCGTCTCCATCGTTGAGCCATTTCTTGGCAATCGAGGTGGTCAGGATCGGCCAGTCGGTCTTGGAGTCGATCCAGTCCTGCAATTGCTGGCGCATCTCGCTTTGGCGCAGGTAGAGGTGTTTGGTGGCGCGCTGTTCCAGATCGGTGGAGCCGGAGATGGTGGACCGCGGGTTGATCAGGTCCACGGGATCAAGCTGCTTGGTGCAGTTGTCGCATTGATCGCCGCGGGCGGAGTCGAAGCCGCAATTGGGGCAGGTGCCCTCGATATAGCGATCGGGCAGGAAGCGGCCGTCGGCCTTTGAATACATCTGCGTCTCGGATACTTCGCGGATCAGACCGGCATCCGCCAGACGGCCTGCGAAATGCTGGGTCAGCGCGTGGTTCTGCGGGCTGGAGGAGCGGCCGAAGTGATCGAAGCTGAGGCGGAAGCCGCGCGCGATCTCGGCCTGCACGGCGTGCATTTCGGCGCAATATGCGGCCACGGGTTTGCCGGCCTTGGCGGCGGCCAGTTCGGCCGGGGTGCCGTGTTCGTCGGTCGCGCAGAGAAAGAGCACCTCATGCCCGCGCCCGCGCTGGTAGCGGGCATAAAGGTCGGCGGGCAACTGGCTGCCCACGAGATTGCCCAGATGCTTGATCCCGTTGATGTAAGGGATCGCCGAGGTGATCAGATGCCGTGCCATGTCCGTCGCGCCTTTGTCCGGTTTGGCCCTTCCTTAGCGCAAGGATGGGCGGGGTTCCAGCGGCGGGTTGCGATCAATCCGCCCGGGGTTCACTCCTCGTCGCGGGTGCGCCCTGTCAGACGCCCGATCAGGAAGGATGTGCGCGGCGCCCAGACATAGCGGGTGCGGGTGCGGGCCGAGGGGCGCATCCGCATCCGGATCAGGCCGAAGACGACCAGCACCGCATGGCCCGCGCCGATCATGGCGAACATGGCGGAGGGGCCGTAAAGCTCGATCAGGGTCGAGGCCATGAGCGGGGCGGCAATCGCGCCCAAGGCGAAGAAGAACATGAGCGCGGCCGAGAGTTCGACCCGTTCGGAGGCATCGGCGAAGTCATGGGCATGGGCGGCGGCGACGGAATAGATCGGAAATGTCGTCGCGCCAAACAGGGTGGCGGTCAGCAGGACGCCGGTGGTGCCCAGATCGCCCGTGAGGGCGGTGACGGCGGAACTGGCGATGGAGGCGACCGACAGCCAGATCAGCACCCAGCGGCGGTCATAGGTATCGGCCAGCCAGCCGACGGGATATTGCGCCAGCGCCCCGCCCGCGACGAAGGCGGCGAGGAACCAGGCGATCTGATCGACGGCAAGGCCGACCTCCTGACCATAGACGGGGCCGACCATGCGGAAGGACGCGCTGGACAGGGCCGCGACGACCACGCCTGCGGCGGCAAGGGGCGAGCGGGTCACGGCCAGCATCGGGCGCAGGCGCAGGGCGTCGGGGGTTTCGGGTTCGGCCGTGCGCGTCAGGGTGATGGGCAGCAGGGCCGCGCAGCACAGCAGCGCCAGCAGGTTGTAGGAGACGTAAGATGCCGGTTCCAGCACCGAGATCATCATCTGCGCCACCAGTGACGCGCCCATGTCCACGACACGGTAGGAGCCCATGGCGCGGCCGCGCGTCTCATTCGTGAGCTTGGCCTGCAACCAGGCCTCGATCACCGTATAGCAGCCCGCCACGCAGAGGCCCGAGGCCACGCGCATCAGCGCCCAGGCATAGGCGTCGATCACCAGCATATGCGCGAGCAGCCCGATGGCCCCGGCGGCGGTGAAGGCGGCGAAGGCGCGGGAATGGCCGATGGTGCCCATCAGGCGCGGCGCCCACCAGCAGCCGATGAAGAACCCGAAGAAATGCGCCGAGCCCAAGAGGCCGATCTGCGCATTGCTGAAATCCAGCGTGATCCCCGACAGCGCATCCAGCGGCCCCACGCCCCCGGTCGAGAGCTGGAGCAGGATCACGGACAGGAAGAGGGCCGCAAAGGAGATCATCAGGCGCATGGGGCCAGTCCTGCCCATCCGGCCCGGAATGACAAGGGGGCTTGGCGTGTTTTGCAAGCGCGGCCGCCTTCGGCGAGAGTATTTTCGGCAAGATGAAGGGCGCAGGGCCTGACTTCATCTTGCGTCAAATACTCATGCTGCAACGGTGGCCCGGATCGGTCCGGTCGCGGCATGGGCGGGGCCGTGCAGCGCCCAATCCCTTGGCGGGTCTTGGCGCGCGCGCAGGCGGCGCAGGGTCCAGCCTTGGGCTGCGGGTGTGTGGGCGGGGGCCATGTGCCAGCGGGTCTCGACCCCCTGCGCGCCGCCCTCTTCGGGCGTCAGGATCAGGCCAAGGGGGGCAAAGGCCCCCTCGGCCGCACCCGTTTCGGCGGCCAGATGCAGGCGGCGCACCGGGGTCAGGCCGGGCGGGCCGGGCAGGTCGGCCACGACAAGGGGGGCGGCGCCGCTGCGCAGGCATTCCTCCATGCACCAGAGCAGGTCTTCGGGGCGCTGGGGCGTGAGGTGCAGGAATGTTTCGGGCTGCGCCAGCCCCGCCACGCCATCCGGGTTGGGCCGGTCGGGCAGGTGGCGCGGGGCGATCCAGATCACCGGGCCGGGTGTCTGGCGCTGCACGGTGCCCGCGAGCCAAAGGGCGAAGCTGCGCCGGGCGGGGCCGCAGGCTTCGTGCAGGCGGGCCAGCGTCATGCGGATGTCATCGCCCAGGCTGAGGGTCGGGCGGTCGCGCAGCGGGGCGCGGGTCAGCAGCGTGGGGTTGAGGGGAATCGTCATGCGCCCAGTCTAGCATGTTCGTGTTTTGTTCCAAATCCCTTTTCGGGGGTGACGCGGGGCGAAAAGAGGTTAGGTTGCCGCCCCGACACCGGACATGAAGGAGATGGTTGATGAAGATGAACCCGCTGGGCCGCACCGGCCTGATGGTGAGCGAATTGTGCCTGGGCACGATGACCTATGGCACCCAGACGCCCGAGGCGGATGCCCATCGGCAGATCGAGACGGCGCTGGCGGCGGGGATCAATTTCATCGACACGGCCGAGATGTATCCGGTCAATCCTGTCGCGAAGGAAACCATCGGTCTGACCGAGGAGGTGATCGGCAACTGGCAGGCGGCCAACCGGGGGCGGCGGGGGGAGTATATCCTGGCGACCAAGCACACGGGCGAGGGGATGGCCCATGTGCGCGACGGCGCGCCCATCACGGCGGCCACGATTCCGGGCGCGGTCGAGGGGTCGTTGAAGCGGCTCAAGACCGATGTGATCGACCTTTATCAGTTTCACTGGCCCAATCGCGGGTCTTACATGTTCCGGCGCAACTGGGGTTATGATCCGTCATCCCAGAACCGGGAGGAAACCATCGCCCATATGGAAGAGGCGTTGGAGGCGCTGCAACGGCAGGTCGAGAAGGGCAATATCCGCCATTTCGGCCTGTCCAATGAAAGCGCCTGGGGCACGACCCAATGGGCGCGGATCGCCGAGGCGCGGGGCTGGCCGCGCGTCGCTTCGATCCAGAATGAATATTCGCTGATGTGCCGGATGTTCGACACCGATCTGGCCGAGGTCGCCGCGAATGAAGATGTGGGGCTGCTGGCGTTCTCGCCCCTGGCGGCCGGGTTGTTGACGGGCAAGTATCAGGGCGGGGCGGTGCCGGAAGGATCGCGCCGGTCGCGCACGCCGGATCTGGGCGGGCGGATCACCGAGCGGGCATTCCTGGCGGTGCAGGCCTATCTGGATCTGGCGGCGGAGTTCGGGATCGACCCGGTGCATATGGCGCTGGCCTGGGCGGCGGGGCGGCCCTTCATGACATCGGTGATCTTCGGGGCGAGCACGCAGGAGCAGCTGGATCATGTGCTGGCGGGCGCGGGGATGGTGCTGCCCGAGGGGCTGGCGGCGCGGATCGACGCGCTGCACCGGGCGCATCCGCTGCCTTACTGATCTTTTACTGATCCGACACGACTCGGCTTGACCGTATCCATATTTCCGGTATTTAGGAAATATGGATACGAACCTTGCCATTTCCGCTTTCGCCACGCTTGGTCATGCCGGGCGCTTGTCGGTGTTTCGCTTGCTGATGCGGCACATGCCGCTGGGTGTGCGCCCGACGGAAATTGCCGAAGCGCTTGATCTGAAACAGAATACCCTGTCGCATCACCTGTCCGATCTGGAGCGCGCGGGGCTGATCCGGGCGAGCCGTCAGGGGCGGTCGATCTTTTACACAGTCGATCTGGAGCGGGCGGGGCAGCTTGTCACATTTCTGGTGGATGATTGCTGCCGGGGGCGGCCGGATATCTGCGCCCATCTGCCGGGAGGGCAGGTTTTTTCACAGTCAGAACAGGAGAGACGCATGTTCAACGTGCTGTTCATCTGCACCAGCAATTCCGCGCGCTCGATCATTGCCGAGGTTTTGCTGAACGATCTGGGGCAGGGGCGGTTTCGCGCCTTTTCCGCCGGGACCAGCCCGCGTGGAGAGCCGCATCCACGGGCGGTGGCGCTGTTGCAGCGGGCAGGGTTTGACACCGACGGGATGCGGTCCAAGCATCTGTCGGAGTTCGAGGGCGCGGGTGCGCCGCCGCTGGATTTCGTCTTTACGGTTTGCGACCGGGCGGCGTCCGAGGAATGCCCGCCCTGGCCGGGCCATCCTTTGAGCGCGCATTGGGGCATTCCCGATCCGGTCAAAGGGGTGGGGACCGAGGCCGAGCAGGCGCTGGCCTTTGCCACCGCCTTTGACGCGATGCGCCGCCGGATCGCGGCCTTCGTGGCGCTGCCCATGGCCGAGCTGGACCGGATCAGTTTGCAAAAACGCATTGACGACATCGGGCGGGATGCCGCAGAGGCGGGGATTTCCGCATGACACGGATTGCGCTGAACGGCTTTGGCCGGATCGGGAAACTGCTGCTGCGGGCGCTGGCCGACGATCCGGCGCGGGGGCAGATCGTGCTGCTGAACGATCCTGCGGGCACGCCCGCGCAGCACGCGCTGCTGATGGAGTTCGATTCCGTCCACGGGCGCTGGCGCGGCGAGATGGCCCATGACGCAGACAGCCTGACGGTAAACGGGCAGCGGATGCGGGTGACGGCGGAAAAGCGGATCGAGGATCTGCCGCTGGCGGCCATGGGCGTCGATCTGGTGCTGGACTGCACGGGCGTGTTCAAGACGGCCGAGAAGGTGGCCCCCTATTACGCGGCGGGGGTGAAGAAGGTGGTCGTGTCATCCCCCGTCAAGGATGGCGGGGCGCTGAACCTTGTCTATGGGGTGAACCATCATCTTTATGATCCGGCGCAGCATGACCTGATCACGGCGGCCAGTTGCACGACGAATTGTCTGGCCCCGGTGGTGAAGGTCTTGCATGAGGCGTTGGGCATAAGGCATGGATCCATCACGACAATTCATGATGTGACCAATACGCAGACGATCATCGACCGGCCTGCCAAAGACATGCGGCGGGCAAGGTCCGCGCTGATGAACCTGATCCCCACCACCACGGGCAGCGCCACGGCAATCACCTTGATTTATCCCGAACTCAAGGGGCGGCTGAACGGTCATGCGGTGCGGGTGCCGCTGCTCAATGCCTCGATCACCGATGCGGTGTTCGAGATGGAGCGCGCGACATCGGTCGAGGAGGTGAACGGGCTGTTCAAGGCCGCCTCCGAGGGCGATCTGCGTGGCATCCTTGGCTATGAGGAACGCCCGCTGGTGTCCTGCGATTATCGCGGGGATGCGCGGTCGGCCATCATCGACGCGCCCTCGACTATGGTAGTCAATGGCACGCAGGTGAAGGTCTACGCCTGGTATGACAATGAGTGGGGCTATACCTGCCGGATGGCGGATATTGCGCGCATGGTTGCGGGGGCGATGTGAGCGCAGCCACGCCAAGCGCCTTGCGCGCCTATGCGACGGTGACGGCGGCCTATTGGGCCTTCATGCTGTCGGATGGTGCTTTGCGGATGCTGGTTCTGTTGCATTTCAACGGGTTGGGGTTCAGCCCGGTGCAATTGGCCTGGCTGTTCCTGCTCTATGAGGTGGCGGGGATCGTGACCAACCTGTCGGCGGGCTGGATCGCGGCGCGGTTCGGGTTGACGGTGACGCTTTATGCCGGGCTGGGCATCCAGATCGCGGCGCTGGCGGCCTTGGCGCAGCTTGATCCGGGGTGGTCGGTGGCCGCCTCGGTCGCGTTCGTGATGGCGGTGCAGGGCGCGTCGGGCGTGGCCAAGGATCTGTCCAAGATGGCGTCGAAATCGGCGGTCAAGGTATTGGCGCCCAAGGGGGATGGGGGGCTTTTCCGCTGGGTGGCGTGGCTGACGGGGTCGAAGAACGCGGTCAAGGGGTTCGGGTTTTTCATGGGTGCTGCGCTCTTGGGTGTGGTGGGCTTCGTGCCGGCGGTCTGGGCCATGGCGGGGGTGCTGGCGGTGATCCTGTGCGCGGTGATGCTGTTCATGCCGGCGGGCCTGCCTGCGGGCAGGAAAGAGGCCAAGTTTGCGCAGATCTGGTCAAGGGATGCGCGCATCAACCGGCTGTCGCTGGCGCGGATGTTCCTGTTCGGCGCGCGGGATGTCTGGTTCGTGGTGGGGATTCCCGTCTATTTCCAATCGGTTCTGTCCGATGGCACGCCCGAGGGTGCGCGGGCGGCGTTTTTCCTGATCGGGGGCTTCATGGCCGCCTGGATCATCGCCTATGGCGCGGTGCAGGCGGGCGCGCCGCGCCTGTTGCGGGCGGCAACGC
>JAMWZG010000138.1 GCA_024304855.1 Paracoccaceae bacterium | reverse complement strand
CATGTGGGGATGCAGGATCTGACCACGCGGGACGGGATCGACAATGCCAGCCCGATGGGATCGCTGGTCGATCTGGTGCTGGCGCTGCGGTGATCAGCCTGCCGCGATGCGGCGGGTGAAGACATCCACGAAACGTGCCCGCGCCTCGGGCAGGGGTTTGTGGCCCAGGGCGGGGGCCAGATGGTCGCGCAGGAAATGGCCTGTGGTGCGGAACCCCTCGGCAATCTCCTCATCCGGTGCGGGGCCATGGCCCAGAAGGCAGGGCGGCAGCGGCAGAAGTTTCGCGGCCCAGTCCCCTGCCCCGGCGCGCGAGACGGCGCGGCCCGAGCGGGGCGAGACGAAGCTGAGGTCATTGGCCTGATGACCCAGAACGGCGCAGGTCGAAAGATCCAGACCGAAGCCCGTCTCCTCCAGAAGCGCCAGTTCCCATTGCAGATAGGCCAGTGGCCAGATGTCCTGATCGTCCAGAAGATCCAGAAGCGCCTCGGACCGGGCATAGAGGGCGGGATGCCCCTCGCGCTCGGGCAGGGCGAAGAGCAGGAGCGCCGTTACCGCGTTCAGCCCGGCCAAGGCCTGCCGGTCCGACAGCGCGCCCGCGCGGGAGCGCAGGGGTTCGACGGTGTAGCTGCCGATATGATCCTCGAGCCGGGCGCGCCATGTCACGTCAAGCTGGGCACCGGGTTGCAGGATGGGGGCAATCTTGCGGCTGGCACCGCCACGCACGACACCGGCGTGGCGGCCATGGTCGCGGGTGAATACCTCGATGATGGCCGCGGATTCTCCGTGCCGCCTGCTGCTGAGCAATATTCCCTGATCGCGCCAATCCATGCGCTGACTATAAGCCCCGATGTCAGTCCGACAATCCCGGTTGATCCAGCAGGTGACGGCCCTGCCTGTCCTCGACCTCGATCACCCAGATGTCGCGGTCGCGGTCGCGCTGGCGGCGCAGGGCGGCGTCCACCTCGGCCTCCTCGCCTTCGGCCAGCACGACCCAGGCGCGGGTGCCGCTGGTCAGATCGAAGGACCGCTGAAAGACCCGCGCGCGCCCGTCGAGCGTGTTCAGCTTGACCAGCACCGCGCCCGCGCTGTCATCCCCATGGGCCACGACAAAGGCGGGGATGTCGGCCAGCCTGAGCCGCGCCAGATAGGCGGAAACCCAGAAATCGGCGGTCAACCTGTCTGTCACAGCGCCGCCCTCCGTTTCATCTTGCCCAAAATACTCACTGCGCGACGGCCGGGTTCAGGCATTCCCGTCCTTGAAATCCAGACCCATCTCGGAATAGCGCTCGGCCTCGTCCAGCCAGTTTTCGCGCACTTTCACTTGCAGGAACAGGTGCACCTTGCGGCCCAGGAATTCCTCGATCTCGGCGCGGGCGGCCTGACCGATGGCCTTGATCGTCTCGCCCTTGTTGCCCAGAACGATGCCTTTGTGCCCGTCGCGGATCACATAGATGATCTGGTCGATCTTGGCCGAGCCATCCTTGCGCTCTTCCCAATTCTCGGTCTCGACCGTGAGCTGGTAGGGCAATTCCTGATGCAGGCGCAGGGTCAGTTTCTCGCGCGTCATTTCGGCGGCGATCATGCGCATGGGCAGGTCTGCGATCTGATCCTCGGGGTAGAGCCATGGGCCTTCGGGCAGGGATTTGGCCAGCCATTCGCGCAAAGCCTGCACGCCGTGGCCTTTTTCGGCGGAGATCATGAAGGTCTCCACGAAGGGGAACCGCTCGTTCAGATCGCGTGTCAGTCCCAGAAGCACCTCGGATTGGACACGGTCGATCTTGTTGATGGCCAGCGCGACGGGGCGGCTTTTGCCGATGCCTTCCAGCCCGGCGAGGATCTTCTGCACGCCGTCGGTGACGCCGCGATGCGCTTCGACCAGCAGCACGACGATGTCGGCATCCGCCGCCCCGCCCCAGGCCGCCGCGACCATGGCGCGGTCGAGCCTGCGTTTGGGCGCGAAAAGGCCGGGGGTATCGACGAAGACGATCTGCGCGTCCCCTTCCATCGCGACGCCCCGGATGCGGGCGCGGGTGGTTTGCACCTTATGCGTCACGATCGAGACCTTGGCCCCGACCATGCGGTTCAGAAGCGTTGATTTGCCTGCGTTCGGCTCGCCTATCAGAGCCACGAATCCTGCGCGTGTCATGCGCTCTCCAATCTGTCCAGCAGGGCTTTGGCCGCTGCCTGTTCCGCCTGCCGCTTCGATCCGGCGGTGGCGGTTTCCACCTCGCCGTTTTCAAGCTGGGCCGACATGGTGAAAACCGGGGCGTGATCGGGCCCGGACCGTTTCAGTTCGATATAGCGCGGGGGCGGCAGGCCACGGGCCTGTGCCCATTCCTGAAGCGCGGTCTTGGCGTCGCGGGCGTCTTCCTCGACCGCCTTGATGCGCTGGCCCCAGAGGCGCAGGATCATGGTCCGCGCCGCCTCGAACCCGGCATCGAGATAGACGGCGGCGATCAAGGCCTCCATCGCGTCGCCCAGCAGGGCGAGTTTGCGCCGCCCGCCCGAGATCATTTCCGAGCGGCCCAGTTTCAGCGCATCGCCCAGGTCGATCTGACGGGCGACATCGGCGCAGGCTTCCTTGCGCACAAGCGCGTTGTAACGCGGGGCAAGCTGGCCTTCGGTGGCGGCGGGGTCGTCATGCAGAAGCGCCTCGGCCATCACAAGGCCCAGGACGCGGTCGCCCAGGAATTCAAGCCGCTGGTTGTCGTCGCGGGTGGCCGAGGACATCGACGAATGGGTGACGGCGCGCAGCAGCAATTCGGGCCGCTGGAAGCTGTGCCCGATCCGGCCTTCGAGGGCCTTGAGATCCGCAGAAAGCCTCACTCGATCCCCTTGAAGTAGCGGTCGCTGCGCCATGTCCAGAAGGCCAGCATGGACGTGCCCGCCGAGGAGAACATGATCCGGTCGGCGCGGCCGATCAGGTTCTCGTAGGGCACGAAGCCGACGCCGCCCGCTTGTTGCGGCACGCGGCTGTCGGTGGAATTGTCGCGGTTGTCGCCCATGAAAAAGTAATGCCCGGCGGGCACGGTATAGAGGGGCGTGTCATCCGAGCTTTGGCGCGCGATGTTGAGCACCGTGTGGCTGCGTCCGCCCGGCAGGGTTTCGATCTGGCGGGATTTGAGGCAGGCGCCGCCTTCGCCCACGGGGCCGTTCTCGCAGCGCGGGCGCAGGCGTTGGGGGCCTTGGGCGGTCATGGTTTCTTCAAAGATGCCATCGTCTTGCATCTGGACCGGCTGGCCGTTGATATGCAGCACGCCGCCGATCACCTGCACGGTTTCGCCCGGCAGGCCGATCAGGCGCTTGATATAGTCCTGACCGTTCACGGGATGGCGGAATACGACCACGTCGCCGCGTTCGGGTTCGCCGCCGAAGAGGCGGGTATTGTCGCCGCCGACGAAGCCGCAGATGTCCTCGGCGTCGATGTTCAGCCCGACCACGGGGATGCGGATCGTGGGGCAGGAGGCGAAGGAATAGCCGTAGGTCATCTTGTTGACGAAGAGGAAATCCCCGATCAGCAGCGTTTCCTTCATCGAGCCGGAGGGAATCCAGAAGGGCTGGAAGAAGAGCGTGCGGAAGATGCCCGCGATCAGCAGGGCGTAGACGATGGTCTTGATCGTCTCGATGACGGAATTGCCTTTTTTGGCGTCAGTGGCCATGGGGTCGTGCTCCTGCTCGGGCGGGTTTGCGCTACATGAGGGGCTGTGCCCTGCGAGTCAAGCCAAGCCGGGCGTTCCGCCGCCCTGAGGCATGGCAATTGCGGGGTCGGGGGTGGTTTTCGCGAGGGGGCGGGCTTCGATCACGACGAAGGCCTGCGCCCAGGGGTGATCGTCGGTCAGGGTGACGTGGATCACCGCCTCGTGCCCCGGCGGGGTCATGGCGGCGAGGCGTTCGGCGGCCCAGCCTGTCACCTGCATCTGGGGCTGGCCGCTGTGCAGGTTGGTGACGGCCATGTCGCGCCAGCTGATGCCCATGCGCAGGCCGGTGCCCAGCGCCTTGGAGCAGGCCTCCTTGGCGGCCCAGCGTTTGGCATATGTGCCGGCCACGTCCTTGCGGCGTTCGGCCTTGGCCTGTTCGGTGGGGGTGAAGACACGGTTGCGGAAACGGTCGCCGAAGCGGTCGAGCGTGGCGGCGATGCGGTCGATATTCGCAAGGTCGGTGCCGATGCCAAGGATCATCGCGGGTTCCTTTGTTAGCCGGTGGCGCTGAACAGCGGGAAGCTGACGCCCAGCGCCCAGGCAAGGGCGAGGCCAAGGCCCAGACCGGCGGCGGTGGCGCCGCTGCGCTGTGCCACCCAGCGGCCCATGAGGCCATAGATCACATAGAAGAGCAGGATCACAGGGGCGATGAGCACGAGGAAGAAGAGATCCGAAGGGTCCAGCGCCACGGCGAGGCCGAGGGAGGCGAGGAACCCTGCCCGCGCGAGGATGCGGCGCGCCCATGTGCCGCGCCCTGCCCCGGTGATCAGCGCATCGCCCAGCATGAAGGGCACGGCGCCAAGGGCAAGGGCCGTGATGATCCAGAGCCGTTCGGGCGTGGGCCAGTAATTCGCGCCGTAGCGGTCCAGCGCCATGCCGAAGACGGCCAGCCCCCAGAGGATCAGGGCGATGGTCGCGAGCGGCGCGAGCGGGCCGGGGCGCAGGCCCGCGCGCCACAGGATCGCCAGTTGCAGCGCGCCGTAGAGGGCCAGATGGACGGCCAGATGATCGGCCACCAGCACCGGCAGGGTTTGCAGGCCCAGAAGCACCGCCACGACAGGGGCGATGACGGCGGGCAGCAGCAGGGCCAGTGCGAACTGGCAGGTCGAGAGCGGGGCGATGGGTGTCGCAGTCTTGGGCAGGCGGCGCGAGAGCGGCCATGCCAGGGCCACGATCGCGGCCAGCAGCAGGGCCAGCCACGCGCCCGTGGCGGGCGGGGTCACGTCGCTCTTGCGGTCATAGGCGGCGTCCAGCCAGTCGAGGGCGGCGCCTTGGCCGGTCTGGCTGAAGAGCACGCCCACATGTTCCACGCCGGGGGCGACGATGGCGGCGCGGCGGGTGGTGGCAGTGGTGACGGTGTCGCCTTCCTGCGCGGCGGGGTCGATCATATGCAGCGCGGAGAGGGCAAAGTCGCGCAGGGGCGGCTCTCCCTGGCCCGAGATGAGCAGCATGTCGGCGGGAAACTCTGCCGTCACGGCTTGCGAAAAGGCCGAGATGGCCACGATGGGTCCGATGCCGGGATCGGCGGCGGCCGCGCGGATGATGATGTCGGTGGCCATGGAATGCCCCAGAAGGGCGACGGGGCCGGTCCACCCCTCGGCCTGCCGGGCGGCGGCGATCACGGCGCGGGTCTGATCCACCAGCCGCATCGTCGTGCCCTCGATCACCGTCACGTCACCTGTCATGGGGTGCGGGTTGCGGCCGTGGCCGTGGAAATCGAAGGACCAGACGCGGTAGCCCGCCTGTGCCAACGGCAGGGCATAGCCCTGCATCATCTGGCGCGATCCGGCGAAGCCATGGGCGACGATGACCACGGGGCCGTCGGCATCCGGCAGCGCGGCGCGGGTGACGGGGGTTTCGGCAGCGGTCAGGGTTTGCAGCGTCAGGCCGCGGCGGGCCTGTTCCAACTGCCAAAGAGAGAGCAGCGCCAGCAGAAGGGCGACCAGCACGGTGCCGCGCCGCCACAGGGCCATGCGTCGGCGCAGGGCGGGATCGGCGCTGCGCTTGCGGCGCGCGGGACCGGGTTTGCGCGGCCGCGCCATCCCCTAGACCGAGAGGGGGGCGCGGGCGTCATCCATCAGGCGGCGCATTTCGTGGATCGCCGGGACAAGGCCGCGAAAGATCGACTCGCCGATGATGAAATGACCGATGTTCAGCTCCATCACCTCGGGGAAGGCGGCGACGGGGGCCACGGTCTCGTAGTTCAGGCCATGCCCGGCGTGAACCTCCAGCCCCAGTGAATGCGCATAGGCGGACATCTGGCGCAGGCGTTCCAGTTCGGCATCCCGCGCGTCAAAATGCCCCTCGGCATGGGCGTCGCAATAGGCGCCGGTGTGCAGTTCGATCACCTCGGCCCCGATGCGATGGGCGGCGTCGATCTGGCGGGCGTCGGCGGCGATGAAGATCGAGACGCGGCAGCCGGCTTCGCGCAGCGGCGCGATATAGCCGGCCAGACGGTTCTCCTCACGCGCGACCTCGAGCCCGCCTTCGGTCGTGCGTTCCTCGCGCTTTTCGGGGACGATGCAGACGGCATGGGGTTTGTGGCGCAGGGCGATGCGCTGCATCTCCTCGGTCGCGGCCATTTCGAAGTTCAAAGGCACGCTGAGCACCTGCATCAGCCCCTCGATATCGGCATCCGAGATGTGGCGGCGGTCTTCGCGCAGATGCGCGGTGATGCCGTCGGCGCCCGCCTCCTCGGCCAGTTTGGCGGCGCGCAGGGGATCGGGATAGGCCCCGCCGCGCGCGTTGCGCACGGTGGCCACATGGTCGATATTCACACCGAGACGCAGCTTTCCAAGGGGTTTCATCGGCACTGTCCTTTCGGGTCGGTCTGTTTCACGCCCCTTCCGGGTCATGTTTTGTTAATGCCCCTTCCGGGTCATGTTTTGTTCATGCCCCTTTCGGGTCAATCTTTGTTCATGCCCCTTCCGGGTCATGCTTTCGTCATGCCCCTTTCGGGTCAATCTGTCTTCTGGCTGGCGTCGGACTGACGTTTTGCCTTGGTCTTGAGCGCGGCCAGCTTGGCCTTGATCGCGCCGCTGCGCCGCTTCTGATAGGCGCGGATCAGGGGCACGCTGAGGATGTAGCAGATCGTCGCGGTGACAAGGCCGGGAATGATGCCGCCGATCAGATAGGGAAAGAACACCTCGTCATAAAAGATCGTCAGGCTGTGCCAATCGGCGGTGCGGTCGGTGAAGATGGCGAGAAAGTTGTTCTTGAGCGCGTCGCCCGCATCCATGAACTTGCCCCCCAGCGAACGGGCGATGTGATCCTGCGAACTGGCAGGTTCGCCCAGCAGGAAATAGCCGGTCTTCATCGAGACAACACCGATGGGCACATAGGTCAGCGGGTTGCCGAAGAAGGTGCCCAGCAGCGCCGCGACGATATTGCCGCGCATCACGAAGGCGATGGAGGCGGCGGTGATGAAATGCAGGCCGTAGAACGGGGTGAAGGTGGTGAAGACCCCGGCGAATATGCCGCGTGCGATTTTTTCGGGCGTGTCGGGCAGGCGGTGCAGGCGGTGGCGGACATATTGCGCAGCACGGGTCCAGCCGCCGCGAGGCCAGAAGAATTCGGCCACGATCTTCCAGAGCGGGCGCTTTTCCCTGCGCTTGAATACCACGGTCTGACCCTTCCTTTACCCGTTCAATGCACTGGCGCGGGCAGGATCCCGGAACCGTTCCACCGCTGCGACATCGCTTTCCGCCTCGAGCGCGGACATCACGGAATGCAGATGTTCCGCGTCACGCAATTCGACATCAATCAGCAGACGGTAAAAATCTGGTTTCCGATCCACGAATTGCAAGTCCGAGATATTGGCCTTCTGCTCTCCGATCAAGGTGCAGACGCGGCCCAATACGCCCGAGTCATTGCCGATGGTGAGGTTGAGGGTCGCGGTGTGGATGGGCGGGTGCTTGCCGGAATGCCAGTGCAGGTCCAGCCAGCGGTCGGGCTGATCCTCATAGGCGGTCAGGGCTTCGCAGTCGATGGCATGGACGACGACGCCCTTGCCGCGGAAGGTGATGCCGACGATGCGTTCGCCCGGAAGCGGCTGACAGCAGCGGGCGCGGTCGAAATTCTGCTCGGGCGAGAGGCCGATGACGGCGCGTTTCGTGTCGATCTCGTCGGTCTGGTCCGGGGTGAGGTCGGGATAGACCGAGCGGACCACCTCGCGCGCGCTGAGTTCCGCGCTGCCGAGGCGGGCCAGAACCTCGTCGCGCCCGTCAAAGCGCAGGTGGCGGGCGGCGGTGTCCAGCACCTTGTCGGTGGCTTTCTTGCCCAGATGTTCAAAGGCCGAGCGGGCCAGTTCCTG
>JAMWZG010000137.1 GCA_024304855.1 Paracoccaceae bacterium | reverse complement strand
GCGCGGCATCCAGCCCGCTTTGCGCGAAGATGGGCACGAATGTCCCCAGCTTGCGCGCCCGTTCCGGGTTCGAGGCATTGCCATCCACCGCCCGTTTCAGCACCCCTTGCAGGATGCAGCCCATGCGAAAGAACGCAAAGGCCAGGTAAAAGCCGAACCGCTCGATCCCCGGCAAGCCGCGCCGCGCGCAATAGGCGGCGATGAAGTCCTGATCCGACATCAGCCCCTCGGCCGCACGGTCCACACCGGCCAGTCCGCGCCCCTCGTTCCCCGGTGGCATCGCCCATTGCATCAGCACGGCGGCCAGATCGGCATAGGGGTGCCCGGTCGTGGACAGTTCCCAATCCAGCACGGCCAGACAGGCGGGGCGGTTCTTGGCGAACAGCATGTTGTCGATGCGGTAATCCCCGTGCACCAGCGTGCGCTGCCCGTCATCGGCGGGGATATTGGCATCAAGCCATGCAATCAGCTCCTCCATCGGCGCGATATGCTCCAGCTCCGAGGCGCGGTATTGCTTGGTCCAGCGGTCGATCTGGCGGCGGTAGTAATTGCCCTCAGGCCCGTAGTCGTCCAGCCCCGTCGCCCCAAGGTCCACCGAATGGATCGCGGCCAGCACGCGGTTCATCTCGTCCTGCACGGCGCGGCGGTCTTGCACGGCCAGCTCGCTCAGACGCGGATCGTCGAAATGGCGGCCATCCACCTCGTCCATCACATAGAAGGCCGATCCGATGACGCTGTCATCTTCGCACAGCACATGCATCCGTGCCACGGGCACATCCGACCCCGCCAGCGCCTGCTGCACGCGGAATTCGCGTTCCACCGCATGGGCGGATTTCAGCAGGATGCCCGGCGGTTTCCGCCGCAGAACATAGCGCGCGGTGGGCGTGATCAGCCGAAAGGTCGGGTTGCTTTGCCCGCCTGCGAATTTCTGCGCCTCGACCGGGCCTTGGAAACCCGGCAGATGATCCGTCAGCCAGCGGGCGACGGCCTCGGTATCCAGCTGTGCGGCGGCATGGGTGGTCATGGTCCCGTCCTTTCGTCAGCTATAGGTCAGCAGCCGCGCTTCATTGGCGGCGGTGATATGCGGCGTCTCATTGAACGTGCCAAGATGTTCGCCGCGTGGCGTGACCACGATGCGGCAGATGGAACAGTTCTTGATCTGCAACTGCAACCGGATCATCGCATCGGCGGGGGCACCCATCACCTCGGCCACGGTCTGCCCGATGGCCCCGCCGGATGTGACGACGATCACCTGTTCATGGCCGCCCGCCGTCGCCTGCGCGCGCGCATCGCGCACACGGGCGGCAAAGGCGGCATAGGGTTCGGGCGGGTCGATGATCGCGCCCGCCTGCCATTCCAGAACCGTCTCGCGCAGCATCTTGAAATGCAGCCGCCGGTCGGTGTGCAGATCCTTGGGGCGTTCCTGCCCGCGATAGCGTGCGTTCAGCAGCCCGCCAAAGTCGAATTCGTTGAAACCGGGCAGGATGCCGGGGGCGCTGTCGATCCCCAGCGCGGTATTGATCCCCTCCCACGTTTCGCGGTGGCGCCGCTGCGCGCCGATGAACACCGCATCGGGCCGCGCCCCCAGCGCCAAAAGGGCCTGACCCAGTTCGCGGGATTGTTCATGCCCCAGATCGGACAGCTTGTCGTAATCGGGGGCACCGAAACTGGCCTGCGCGTGCCGGATCAGCCATAGCTCAGCCATGCAGGATCTCGCGCATCTCGGCCTTGGCCGCCGCGTATTCCGTAGCCAGACGATCCACCAGCGCGCGGGCGGGGACGACCTCCTTGACCGCGCCGATGCCTTGGCCTGCACCCCAGATTTCCTTCCATGACTTCGGCTTGGACCGCCCTTCGCCAAAGTTCATGGATGACGCATCGGCGGTTTCCAGATTGTCCGGGTCCATCCCTGCGCGGATGATCGAGGGTTTCAGGTAATTGCCATGCACGCCCGTGAAGAGCGAGGAATAGACGATATCCTCGGCCCCGCTCTCGACGATCATCTGCTTGTAGGCTTGATCGGCATTCGCCTCCTCGGTCGCGATGAAGGGTGAGCCGATATAGGCCAGATCCGCCCCCATCGCCTGCGCCGCCAGGATCGAACGGCCCGTGGAAATGGCCCCCGACAGCAGCACCGGACCGTCGAACCATTCCCGGATCTCCGAGATGAGCGCCAGGGGCGATTGCGCCCCCGCATGGCCGCCCGCACCTGCGGCAACAGCGATCAGGCCATCAGCACCCTTTTCAATCGCCTTTTTCGCAAAGCGGTTGTTGATGATGTCATGCAGCGCGATGCCGCCGCAGTCATGGGCCGCGTCATTCACCTCGACCCGCGCGCCAAGGCTGGTGATCCAGATCGGCACCTTCCATTTGTGGCAAATCTCGATATCCCGCTCCAGCCGCGCGTTGGACCGATGCACGATCTGGTTCACCGCAAAGGGGGCGGCGGGAAAATCGGGGTTGGATTGGTTGTGCCGGTCCAACTCCTCGGTGATCCGTTTCAACCATGCCTCGAGCAGGATCGGCTCGCCGTCCTTTTCGCGCGCGTTCAGGGCCGGAAAACTGCCGACGATCCCGGCCTTGCATTGTGCAATGACCAGATCGGGGTTCGAGATGATGAACAAGGGCGAGGCGACGACAGGTATCCGCAACCCCTGCAACTGTTTGGGCAATTGACGCATCAGAGCACCTCGAAAAGGCCAGCCGCCCCCATGCCGCCGCCCACGCACATGGTGCAGACAACGTATTTCGCGCCGCGCCGTTTGCCTTCGATCAGGGCATGGCCCACCATCCGCGCACCCGACATGCCGTAAGGATGGCCGATGGAAATTGCCCCGCCGTTGACGTTCAGCAAGTCGTTGGGAATCCCCAGACGGTCGCGGGAATAGAGCACCTGCACGGCAAAGGCCTCGTTCAGCTCCCACAGCCCGATGTCATCCATCTTGAGGCCGAATTTCTTGAGCAGGATCGGCACGGCAAACACAGGACCGATGCCCATCTCGTCGGGTTCACACCCGGCCACGGCCATGCCGACATAACGGCCCAGGGGCGACAGCCCCCGCCGTTCCGCCTCACGCGCTTCCATCACCACGGCGGCAGAGGCGCCGTCCGACAACTGGCTGGCATTGCCTGCGGTGATGTAATCGCCGCTCGCAATCTCCAACCCGTCCTTGTGCACGGGGGCCAGTTTTTGCAGGTCGGCGAGCGTGGTCGAGGGGCGGTTGCCCTCATCCTTGTCCAGCGTGATCTCCACATCGCTGACAGCACCCGTGGCCTTGTCCATCACCTTCATCACGGTGGACAGGGGCACGATCTCGTCGTCGAACTTGCCCGCCGCCTGCGCCGCGGCAGTGCGCTGCTGCGATTGCAGGGCATAGGCGTCCTGCTCCTCGCGCGTCACGCCATAGCGCCGCGCCACCATCTCGGCGGTTTCCAGCATTGACATGTAAAGCGCGGGCTTGTTCGCCTTGATCCAGGGATCGCCCATGCGGAAACGGTTCATCTTGTCATTCTGCACAAGGCTGATCGACTCCACCCCACCGCCAATGGCGACATCCATCCCGTCGGTGATCACCTGCTTGGCCGCCGTGGCAATCGCCATCATGCCCGAGGCACATTGACGATCCAGCGACATGCCCGCCACCGTCACGGGCAGCCCCGCACGGATCGCCGCCTGCCGCGCGATATTGCCGCCCGTAGAGCCTTGCTGGAGGGCGGCGCCGATCACCACATCCTCCACCTCGGCCCCGGTCAGCCCGGCGCGCTGCACCGCATGGCTGATGGCATGGCCGATCAGGGCCTGCGCCTGCGTGTCATTGAAAGCCCCGCGATAGGCTTTGCCAATCGGGGTGCGGGCGGTCGATACGATAACGGCGTCACGCATGGTCATTTCCTTTCAGGATCAATCATTCCACGGCAGCGGCAGGCCACGGGCCTCGGCTGCCATGCGGGCATATTTGCGGGTCTGGGCAAAGGCATCGGGCATCTCGGCCTGACCGCGCGCATCGCGGATCTGGGCCATCGCCGCCATCACGCCCTCGGGCGACAGCGCCTCTCCTTGCAGGGCGACGCCGGCGGTTTCGGTGATCTTCGTCTCGGTAAAACATCCCGCCCCTGCGCCAAGGATCATCCGGCTGGGCGCATCCTCACTCACCAGCGCCAGCAGGCCCGGCGTGATCGTCGCGGGATCGAGCAGGTCCACCGTATCGGGGGGCAGCAGGCTGTCGGTCATCCGCGTCGCCGCCGTGGGGGCCAGCATATTGACGCGGATGTCGTATTTCGCCCCCTCCAGCGTGAGCACATTCATCAGCCCCAGAAGCGAGGCTTTCGCGGCGCCATAGTTGGACTGCCCGAAGTTGCCATAAAGGCCAGAGCCCGAGGTGGTATAGACGATCCGCCCATAGCCGCGTTCCACCATATGCCGCCACAGCGCATGGGTGGTATGGACCGATCCCATCAGATGCACGTCCAGAACCTTGCGGAAATCCTCCATCGTGACCTTGGCAAAGGTCTTGTCGCGCAGGATGCCTGCGTTGTTGACCAGAATATCCACATGGCCGAACTCGGCCAGCGCCTCGTCCACCATCGCCTGCACCTGCGCGGGATCGGTCACATCGGCGCCGTTGGCGATGGCCTTGCCGCCCATGGCGCGGATCTCGTCCACCACGGCGCGGGCCGCGTCTGACGATTGGCCGCGCCCGTCGGTGGACGCGCCCAGATCGTTGACCACGACCCGCGCGCCCCGCTCGGCCAGCCCAAGCGCGTGACAGCGCCCAAGGCCCACACCTGCGCCGGTGACAATCGCCACGCGGCCATCAAACCGGATGCTCATGCGGTTTCCCCTTCAAAATAACGCCGCGACAGCCATTCGGCCACCAGCGCGGGCTTGTCCTGCCCCTCGATCTCGACCGTGACCTGCATCATGAACTGCACCTCGCCGGGGCGGATCTGCGTCAACTCGGCCAGCGTGAACCGCCCCCTGATGCGCGCCCCTGACCGGACGGGCGAGACGAAGCGGATCTTGTTGAACCCGTAATTCACCCCCATCACCGCCCCTTCGATCGAGGGCATCTGATAGGCCATCGCCGACAACAGCGACAGCGTCAGAAACCCATGCGCGATGGTGCCGCCAAAGGGCGATTGCGCGGCGGCGGCTGGATCGACATGGATATACTGATGATCATGGGTGCAATCGGCAAAAGCGTCGATCTGCGCCTGACTGATCGTGAACCAGTCCGAGACGCCGATTTCGGTGCCGATCATGGCCGCGAAGGCCGCGCGGCTGACGGTGTTTGTGGCGGGCAGGGTCATGGCTTTACAGATCCTCGTTGAACAGGCTGCCGGGGGCGTTCGATTGCATCCCACCCGACAAGGGCAGGATCGCGCCCGAGACATAGGCTCCGCCGCGCCCGCACAGATATTGCAGCGCGCCCGCCACATCCTCAGGGGTGCCGACACGTCCCAGCGGCACGCCCTGCGCCGATTTCCTGCGGCCTTCCTCATCCGCCAGCGCGAAAGCGGTCATCTTCGACACGAAAGGGCCGGGTGCTATGGCGTTGACGGTGATCCCCATGGGCGCCAGATCGTTGGACAGCACGCGGGTCATGTGATGCACCGCCCCTTTGGACACGGCATAGGAATAGGTCATCGTGCCCTTGGGAATATCCCCCATGACGGACCCCACATTGACCACGCGGGCCGGATCGTCATCGGTTTTCGCGGCCAGCAGCAGGGGCAGCAGGCTTTGCGTCAGGTGGAACATCCCCGTCACGTTCAGGCTGAGGAGTTTGTCCCAGGCGTCATAGGGATGCTCGCCCAGCGGTGCCCCCCAAGTGCGGCCCGCGTTGTTCATCAGGATATGCAGCCGGTCGGTGCGCGATTGCACCTCGGCCACCAGTGCCGCGATGCCCTCTTCGGTCGCCACGTCACCGCCGAACCCCTCAACCGATCCCGCCACGCCAAGCGCGTTGATCTCGGCCGCCACAGCCTCGCAGGCATCGGCCTTGCGGCTGGCGATCAACACGCGCGCCCCTGCGGCGGCCAGACCTTCGGCGGCCATGCGCCCGATGCCCGTGGCCCCGCCGGTGACAAGCGCCACCTTGCCGGTCAGGTCGAACAGGTGCGCGGGTGTCAGTGTCGATGTCATGTCATATCCTATCCGTCAAAATCCGCGCGCGGCGGCCACGATGGCCGCGTGATGGCCATAATCGCCCAGCCACTCCGCCCCGACGCGGGCGCGTTTCATGAAAAACCCGATGTCATAGGCATCGGTCATGCCGATCCCGCCATGCATCTGCACCGCTTCGGACACGGCCAGTTTCGCAGTCTGCGCCGCCCGCGCCTTGGCCAGCGACACGGCCAGCGTGGCGTCATCGGGCGTGGCATCCAGCACGCGGCCCGCATTGGCGATGGCACTCAGCGTCACCTCGATCTCGGACCACAGATGCGCGGCACGGTGTTGCAGCGCCTGAAAGCTGCCGATGGTGCGATCAAACTGCTTGCGTTCCTTGAGGTAGCCCAGCGTGATCGCCGCCGCCCCGCCGGCCAGCCCCGTCAACTCGGCCGCCAGCGCGGCCTGTCCCGCCTGCACACCGGGGCGCAAGGCGGCCATCCCGTTGTCCAGATCGCCCACGATGTCATCACCCGTCGCCGCGACCCCGTCAAAGACCAGACGCGCGTGATCGCGGCTGTCGATGGTGGAAAGCCGCGCGCGATCCAGCCCCGCGCGATCCGCGTCGATGTCGAACAGGGTCAACCCCTCGGCATCCCCGGCCACACCAGCGGTGCGCGCCAGCACCAGCACACGCCCTGCCGTCGATCCATCCGCCACGAAAGCCTTGGCCCCCGACAGCTGGAAGGCATTGCCCTGCCGTTCCGCGCGCAGGGCGGTGGCCGCAGGCGCAAACTTCGGCCCCTCATCCACAGCCAGCGCATAGGTCGCATGACCCGCCGCGATGGCCGACAGCGCCTCATGCCCGCGTGGCCCCGTGTGGCGCAGCACCGATGCCGCGATCACAGCCGTGGACAGATAGGGCGAGGCGGCCAGCACCCGCCCCATCTCCTCGGCCAGAATGCCCGCCGCGCGGTGGCCCATATCGGCCCCGCCCGCATCCTCGGGCACCAGAACGCCGGTCCAACCCATCTGCGCCATCTCGGCCCAGAGGGCGGGGTCAAAGGCGCGCCCCGCATCGCGATTGGCCCGCAGCGCCGAAACGGGGGCGGCATCGGCCAGAAACCCGCGCGCGGCATCGCGCAGCATGACCTCGTCTTCAGTCTCCAGCAGGGATTGGGTCAGGTCTTTCATTGTCCCGGCATCTCCAACACGCGCTTGGCGATGATGTCCAGCATCACCTCTGTGGTGCCGCCCTCGATGGAATTGGCCTTGGTGCGCAGCCATTCCGGGGCCAGCCCGCCATGCGCGCCATCCCATTCCAGCCCCTCGCTGCCAGCCGCGCCCATCATCAATTCATAGCGACGCTTGTTCAATTCGGTCCCGTAATATTTCAGCATGGCGCTGGCATTGCCCACACCGCGCCCGGCCTCGGATTGATCCTTGTAGCGATCCATCGTCAGGCCAAAGGCAAGGCTGTCCACCTCTACCTGCATCGCCTCGGCCCGCAGGGCGGGATCGGACAGCGCGTCATGATCGCCATGGGCCAGCACCTGCCCGATGCTGCGCCCGCCGAGCAGCCCCTGACCGCCACCGCCAATCATCTCGCGCTCATGCGTCAGCAGGTATTTCGCGATGTCCCAACCGCGGTTGAGTTCGCCGACAAGGTTTTCCTTGGGCACTTTCACATTGTCGAAAAACGTCTCGCAGAATGGCGATTTGCCGGAAATCAGGCGGATGGGGCGCGTCGTGATCCCCGGCGTCTCCATATCCATCAGCAGAAAGGAAATGCCCTTGTGCTTGGGCGCATCACGATCCGTGCGCACCAAGGCAAAGATCCAGTCGGCCTGATCGGCATAGGATGTCCAGATCTTCTGCCCGTTCACCAGCCAGTGATCGCCCCTATCCTCGGC
>JAMWZG010000136.1 GCA_024304855.1 Paracoccaceae bacterium | reverse complement strand
GGCTCTGACTTTGTCGAGATGTTCGTCGGCGTGGGCGCAAGCCGCGTGCGCGACATGTTCGAGCAGGCCAAGAAGAACGCGCCCTGTATCGTCTTCATCGACGAGATCGACGCCGTGGGCCGGGCGCGTGGCGCAGGCTATGGCGGCGGCAATGACGAGCGTGAGCAGACGCTGAACCAGCTGCTGGTCGAGATGGACGGATTCGAGGCGAATGAGGGTGTGATCATCCTGGCCGCGACCAACCGGCGCGACGTGCTGGACCCCGCGCTGCTGCGCCCCGGCCGTTTCGACCGTCAGGTGACGGTGCCCAATCCCGACATCAAGGGCCGCGAGAAGATCCTGGGCGTTCATGCCGCCAAGGTGCCGCTGGGGCCGGATGCCGACATGCGCATCATCGCGCGCGGCACGCCCGGTTTTTCCGGTGCCGATCTGGCCAACCTCGTGAACGAGGCGGCGCTGATGGCCGCGCGTGTGGGCCGCCGTTTCGTGACCATGGCCGATTTCGAGAATGCCAAGGACAAGGTCATGATGGGGGCCGAGCGCCGTTCGATGGTGCTGACGCCCGATCAGAAGGAAAAGACCGCCTATCACGAGGCGGGCCACGCGGTTGTCGGTCTGGCGCTGCCGAAATGCGATCCGGTCTACAAGGCGACGATCATCCCGCGCGGTGGTGCGCTGGGGATGGTGGTCTCGCTGCCCGAGATCGACCGGCTGAACTGGCACAAGGCCGAATGTCAGGAAAAGCTGGCCATGACCATGGCGGGCAAGGCGGCCGAGATCCTCAAATACGGTGAGGAGAACGTGTCCAACGGTCCCGCAGGTGACATCCAGCAGGCCAGCGCGCTGTCGCGGGCGATGATCATGCGGTGGGGCATGTCGGACAAGGTCGGCAATATCGACTATGCCGAGGCGCATGAGGGCTATTCGGGCAACACTGCCGGCTTCTCGGTCTCGGCCCATACCAAGGAGCTGATCGAGGAAGAGGTGAAACGCTTCATCCAGGAAGGCTATGAGACGGCTTACCGTATCCTGACCGAGCGCAAGGATGAGTGGGAACGTCTGGCGCAGGGCCTGCTGGAATACGAGACCCTGACCGGCGAGGAGATCAAGCGCGTGATGCGCGGCGATCCGCCCCATGCCAGCGACGACGAGGATGACAAGACCGACAACGGCAATGCCGCCTCGATCACGGCCATCCCCAAGACCAAGCCCAAGGTGAAACCCGCGGGCGGGCTGGAGCCTGAGCCGACGTAATGGCGACTGGCGCACAGAGTGACTGGAACCCCGGAACCTATGCAAGGTTCCGGGGTTTGCGTTTGCGCCCCGCGCTGGACCTGCTGCGCGCGGTGCCGCCCTTGCCCGAGGGGCCGGTGGTGGATCTGGGCTGCGGCAATGGTGCGGCGGGGCCGGCGCTGGCCAGTCTGGGCCGCACGGTCACGGGCATCGACAGCTCGCCCGCCATGCTGGCCGAGGCGGAGGGGACCGGGGCCTATGCCGCGCTGCACCGGATGGATATTGCGCAATGGGCAGCGGATGGGGCGGCCCCGGCGCTGATCTTCTGCAATGCCGTGCTGCATTGGCTGCCGGATCATGCGGTGCTGATCCCGCGGCTGGCGGCACTGCTGGCAAAGGGCGGCACGCTGGCGGTGCAGGTGCCGCATCAGAACAACGCGCCTTCGCACCGGGTCTGGCTGTCCCTGGCCGAGGAGCTGTTTCCGGGGCGTGTCGATCCCCAACAAGGCCCCGATGTGCTGCGCCCGGCGGAATATCACCGGCTGCTGTCGCCGCTGGGCGAATTGCATCTGTGGGAAACCGAATATTATCAGCAGCTTGACGCCTGTGCCGATGGCCACCCCGTGCGCCGCTTCACCGAGACGACCTTTGCAAGGCCGATCCTGGCCGTGCTGGATGTGGCAGAGCAGGCCCGGCTGATCACGGCCTATGAGGCGGTGATGGAGAAGGTCTATCCCGCCGGGGCCGATGGCACGGTGCTGTTCCCCTTCCGGCGGATGTTCTTTACCCTGACGGTCTGAACCGCCCCTTGCGCCGCGCGCGGCTTGGTCTATCACGGGGGCTGGACCCGGACGATTGCGCAACACAGAGGTTCCCCATGCGTCACGATTACCTGCATGATCCCGCAAGCGGCCGGTTGATGGCCGCGACGGGCCCGGAGCGGGCGGCGGTCTGGACCGATCTGCTGGCCCCCACACCCGAGGAGGAGGCAGCGGTCGAGGCGGAGCTGGGCATCGACCTGCCGACCCGCGCGGATATGCGCGAGATCGAACCCTCGGCCCGGATCTATTCCGAAGGCGGGGCGCTGTTCATGACGGCCAACGTGCTGGCGGGGGCGGCAACGGCCGAGCCGGTGATCGAGCCTGTGACCTTTGTGCTGACGGCGCGGCGGGTCGTGTCGATCCGCTATCACGAGCCCTATTCCTTGCAGAATGTGCCCGAGCGCGCAGCGGGTTTGCAGGCGGATTGCGGCACTGCGTTGCAGATGCTGATGACGCTGATGGAGGTGCTGGTGGAACGCAGCGCCGATATTCTGGAGGCGGAAAGCCAGGCGGTTGACGCCCTGAGCCGGCAGATCTTCCGCCCGGCCACCACGCCCGCGCAGAACAGTGTGGACCTGTCCGGGGTGATCACGCGGATCGGCCGGCATGGCGAGTTGAACGCGCGGTTGCAGGACAGTCTGGTCACGATCGAGCGGATCGTGAGCCATATGACCCAGCTACGCATCGACGCGCACAAGGGCCGCGCCAGCGAGCCGGGCGCGCAGGCGGCGGGGCTGAACGGGCGCGACAAGCGGTTGGCGCGCGACATCCGCTCGCTCATCGCCTATGCCGAGGCGCAGTCGCAGCGCGTGACCTTCATGCTGGACGCGACGCTGGGGTTGCTCAATATCCAGCAGAACGGGATCATCAAGATCTTCTCGGTCGCGGCGGTGGTGTTTTTGCCGCCGACACTGATCGCCTCGATCTACGGGATGAACTTCGCGCATATGCCCGAGCTGGCCTCGCCCTATGGCTATCCCCTGGCGTTGGGGGGCATGGTGCTGTCGGCGATCCTGCCCTATCTGTTTTTCAAGCGGAAAGGCTGGCTATGAGGCCCGCTGCCGCCTTGTGCGAAAGGAATGCGTTGTCATGCCTGCGTTGAAACCGACGGCATTTGCCGGGCGCATCACCTGGCTGGGTCTGGTGCCCGACCGCGCCGCCAGCCTGCGGGCCGAGGCGCGCACGGCGGTGATGGCGCGGTTCAGCGGGGTGGAGGGCGAGGATCACGCGGGGCTGACGCGGCCCTCGTGCAGCCGCGTGCTGGCGCAGCATCCGCGCGGGACCGAGATCCGCAATGCGCGCCAGTTCAGCATCGTCTCTGCCGAGGAACTGGCCGAGATTGCTGCCCGGATGGGGGTGGCGCGGTTCGATCCGGGCTGGATCGGCGCCTCGATGGTGGTGGAGGGGATCCCGGATTTCAGTTTCCTGCCCCCCTCGTCGCGGTTGCAGGGTCCGTCGGGGGCGACTTTGGTGATCGACATGCAGAACCGGCCCTGCCATCTGCCGGCCAAGGTGATCGACAGCGATGCGCCGGGTCTGGGCGGCGCGTTCAAGGCGGCGGCCAACGGGCGGCGCGGCGTGACCGCCTGGGTCGAGCGCGAGGGGATGCTGGCCCTGGGCGACAGGCTGACGCTGCATGTGCCGGATCAGCGGCCATGGTCGCATCTGGCCGAGGCGCGGCGCGGTTGACCGGGCGCTGAGGCCCCGCAGAGGGGCCGAAAAGCCCGCGCAGACCGCGCCGCGCGGCGCGCGGGGCCGTTTGTTTCGCCGCAAATGTCGGAAACACGATCTTTACGCCCGGCCCGCCTCTGTATAGCCAAGGGACTGTCGGGACAAACCGACCAGACAGGGAAGAGGGACATGACGTTCAGATCCGATATCGAGATTGCCCGCGATGCGCAGAAACAGCCGATTCAGGACATCGGCGCCAAGCTGGGCATCCCGGCCGCGCATCTGCTGCCTTATGGTCATGACAAGGCCAAGATCAGCCAGGAATTCATCGCCTCGGTGCAGGATCGCCCGAATGGCCGGTTGATCCTTGTCACCGCCATCAACCCGACCCCTGCGGGCGAGGGCAAGACGACCACCACGGTGGGTCTGGGCGACGGGTTGAACCGGATCGGCAAACGCGCGGCCATCTGCATCCGCGAGGCCTCGCTGGGGCCGAATTTCGGCATGAAGGGCGGGGCGGCCGGCGGTGGCATGGCCCAGATCGTGCCGATGGAGGAGATGAACCTGCATTTCACCGGCGATTTTCACGCCATCACATCCGCGCATAACCTGCTGTCGGCGATGATCGACAACCATATCTACTGGGGCAATGCGCTGGAGATCGACGAGCGGCGCATCGTCTGGCGGCGCGTGATGGACATGAACGACCGCGCGCTGCGCGATATTGTCGTCAGTCTGGGCGGTGTGTCGAACGGCTTTCCGCGTCAGACCGGGTTTGACATCACCGTCGCGTCCGAGGTGATGGCGATCCTGTGTCTGGCCACCGATCTGGCCGATCTGGAACGGCGTCTGGGCGATATCGTTGTCGCCTATACGCGCGAGCGCAAGCCGATCTTCGCGCGCGACCTCAAGGCGGACGGGGCGATGACGGTGCTGCTCAAGGATGCGATGCAGCCCAACCTGGTGCAGACGCTGGAGAATAACCCCGCCTTCGTGCATGGCGGGCCGTTCGCGAATATCGCGCATGGCTGCAATTCGGTGATCGCGACCACGACCGCGCTGAAACTGGCGGATTATGTGGTCACGGAAGCGGGCTTCGGTGCCGATCTGGGGGCCGAGAAGTTCATGAACATCAAATGCCGCAAGGCGGGGCTGGCCCCCGATGCGGTGGTGATCGTGGCCACCGTGCGCGCGATGAAGATGAATGGCGGTGTCGCCAAGGCCGATCTGGGGGCGGAAAACGTGGCCGCCGTCGAGGCGGGCTGCTCCAATCTGGGCCGTCATATCGGCAATGTCCAATCCTTTGGCGTGCCGGTGGTGGTGGCGATCAACCATTTCGCAGGCGATACCGAGGCCGAGATTGCCGCCGTGCGCGATTACGTGGCCGGGCAGGGGGCCGAGGCGGTCTTGTGCAAGCATTGGGCACAAGGTGGGGCCGGCACCGAGGAGCTGGCGCAGAAGGTGGTGGCGCTGGCCGAAAGCGGGCAGGCGCGGTTCCAGACGCTTTACCCCGATGCCATGCCGCTGATCGACAAGATCGAGACGATTGCCAAGCGCATCTATCATGCCGACGGGGTTCAGGCCGATGACAAGATCCGCGCGCAGCTGGCGGAATGGGAGGCGGCGGGCTATGGCCATCTGCCCGTCTGCATGGCCAAGACCCAGTATTCCTTTACCACCGATCCCACGCGGCGCGGCGCGCCTGTGGGCCATACCGTGCCCGTGCGCGAGGTGCGGCTGAGCGCGGGGGCAGGCTTCATCGTCGCCATCTGCGGCGAGATCATGACCATGCCCGGCCTGCCGCGCCATCCCAGCGCCGAGGCGATCCGGCTGAACGACGCAGGCCAGATCGAGGGGCTGTTCTGAGACGGACCCCGCCGGAATCTCCGGCGGGGATATTTGACGCAAGAAGAAACGGGGGGTCTGTGCCATGACAGCCAGCATCATCGACGGAAAGGCCTTTGCGGCAGAGCTGCGCGGCAAGGTGGCGGGCCATGTGGCACGGCTGGCGGCGGATCATGGCGTCGTGCCGGGTCTGGCCGTGGTGCTGGTGGGCGAGGATCCGGCCAGTCAGGTCTATGTCGGGTCCAAGGGCAAGATGACGGTCGAGGTGGGGATGCGGTCCTTCACGCATCGGCTGGCGGCGGATACGGATGAGGCAAGGCTGCTGGGGTTGATTCAGACCCTGAACAATGACCCCGAGGTGCATGGAATCCTTGTGCAATTGCCGCTGCCTGCGCATCTGGATTCGGATCTGGTGATCAATGCGATTGATCCGGCCAAGGATGTGGACGGGTTCCATATCTCGAATGTCGGGCTGCTGGCGACGGGGCAGAAGGCGATGGTGCCCTGCACGCCACTGGGCTGTCTGCTGATGCTGCGCGCCCATCACGGCAGCCTGTCGGGGATGGAGGCGGTGGTGATCGGGCGGTCCAACATCGTGGGCAAGCCGATGGCGCAGCTGCTGCTGGGGGAGAGTTGCACGGTGACGATGGCGCATTCGCGCACCCGTGATCTGGCGGCCGTCGTGCGGCGCGCGGATATTGTCGTGGCCGCGGTGGGCCGCGCGCGGATGGTGCCCGGCGACTGGATCAAGCCGGGGGCGACGGTGATCGACGTGGGCATCAACCGCGTCGATGCGGGCGAGGGCAAGACGCGGCTGGTGGGGGATGTGGATTTCGACAGCGCCGCCGCCGTCGCAGGGGCGATCACCCCGGTGCCGGGCGGCGTGGGGCCGATGACCATTGCCTGTCTGCTGGCCAATACCGTCACCGCCTGTTGCCGCGCCCATGGCCTGCCGGAACCGGAAGGTCTGACGGTCTGAGCCCTGTTGCGGGCCGCGCGGCGGCGGGTCAGGTAAAGCCGTCCACCGGGACCATCGTGCCTTGCAGGATGGCGATGAGGGTCTGCTTGTCGTCTGTCCGGGCGTGCACCTCGGCGCTGACGACCATCAGGCGGCGACCGGGTTTGATCACCCGGCCTGTGGCAATCAGCAGGTCGCCACGGGCGGGGGCCAGAAGGTTGATCTTGATCTCGGCGGTCAGCACGTCGCGGTCGGGGTCCATCAGGCTGAGCGCGGCATAGCCCGCCGCCGTATCCCCCAGCGCGAAGGTCAGGCCCGCGTGGCCAAAGCCCTGTTGCTGGCGCAGACCGGGCAGGATCGGCGCTGTGATCCGCACCTCGCCGGGGGTGATCCCGGCCAGTTGCGCGCCCAGCGTCTGCATCATCGACTGCGCGTTGAAGCTGCGGGTGATCCTGTCGGTCACGGTCTGGTCCATGGGGTTTTCCGTTCTAGATGATGCGTTCCAGCGCAAGGCTAGGGGCTTGGGTCCGGGCTGTCCATGGGGGGCATGACAAGGCTTTACGGGACGCGCGCCAAGCCCTTAAAAGATGCTGAACATGGGCACAACGTGACCCGGAGGACTTGGATGTGATGCCGGATGCTGTCATCTCTGCGGCGCGCGCGCTGACGCTGCGGGGCAATCTGTCGGTCGCCCTTCTGGGGATTCTGGCGGCGGTCGTGACCGGGCCGTTCGACACGCATCGCACGCTGAGCCTGCCGATGCAGATCCTTTACTGGAGCGTGGTCATCCTCGGCTCGATCTTCATCGCGACGCTGGTGCAGGAGGCGCTGTCGCCGCTGGAGCGGCAGGTGCCGGTCTGGGTGCAGACCCTGGCCTGTTCGCTGGGCATGGCGGTGATCTTCTCGCCGCTGGCCTATGGCTGGACCTTGCTGCTGGTGACGCCGCTGGATGGCAGTCTGATGGCGTTTCACTGGTTCGTGCTGGATGTGGCCTTGATCAGCTTTGCCATTTTTGCGGGGCAGCGGATCATCATTGGCCGGATCAGAATGGCCGCCTTCGAGGAATCGGAGAGCGGGGCGATGCCATTGGTGGCGCAAGGGCCGGGACAGGCGGCGCGGCCACGGCTTTATCGGCGGATCGCGGCGGATGATCCCGGCCCCATCATCCGCATCGAGGCGATGGATCATTTCGTGACCGTGGTGACGCCGCGCGCGCAGTATCAATTGCGGCTGCGTTTTGCCGATGCGGTGGATCAGATGGACGGTGTCGCGGGGATGGTGACGCATCGCTCGCATTGGGTGGCGCGGGCCGCCGTGGCAGAGGTGGAGCGCGAGAAGGGCCGGATCTTTCTGCGCGTGGCTTGTGGGACAAAGGTGCCGGTCAGCCGCAAGCAGATCGCGGTTCTGGAAGAGGCAGGGCTGATCTGAGGCGCGTTCAGCGCGGCATCGGCATGGCAAGGGCGCGCGCGCCGGTCAGCACAGCCAGGGCATTGGGGGCCATGAGGCGGCTGAGGGCGGCATCTGTGCTGCGCAGCCCGCCGGTATAGGTGCCATAGGCGGG
>JAMWZG010000135.1 GCA_024304855.1 Paracoccaceae bacterium | reverse complement strand
CCGCAGCATAGGGGGCGGCATGGGGGGGTGTCATCTGCGGGCTGGTCCTTGTCGCCTGTGGTCAAGCCCCATATATTCGGTTTCAGGACGAACCGAAACCGTCGAGGAGTGCGAAGATGCAACTGCCCCCCAAAGTGACCCCCCGCGCCTTTGCCCGGCTGTCCGAAATCGGTGCGAGCGCGCAGGGTCAGGCGCTGCGCGTGGCGGTGGAAGGGGGCGGCTGTTCGGGGTTTCAATATGAGATCAAGCTGGACGCGCCCGCCGCTGACGATCTGGTGCTGGAAGGCGCCGGCGAGCGTGTGGTGGTCGATTCCGTCTCCTTGCCGTTTCTGGCCGGGGCAGTGATCGACTTCTCGGAGGAGTTGATCGGCGCGCGCTTCGTGATCGAGAACCCGAATGCGGCGTCATCCTGCGGGTGCGGGATTTCTTTTTCCATGTGATCAAGGTATTATCGTGCTTAACGCATGTGTTACATGAGGTCTGTTCCGCTGCGGTGCGGCCAGAGCAGGCTTGCATGACGCGCGGCGCTGCGGGATACGGGGGGCGAGGAAGCCACCAGCCGAGGACGCGCCATGAAGATCGCCACATTCAATATCAACGGCATCAAGGCGCGGATCGAGGCGCTGCCGCAATGGCTGGACGAGGAACAGCCCGATGTCGTGGTGTTGCAGGAGATCAAATCCGTCGATGAGGCCTTTCCGCGCGAGGTGATCGAGGATCGCGGCTACAATCTGGAAACCCACGGGCAGAAGTCCTTCAACGGGGTGGCGATCCTGTCGAAACTGCCGCTGGAGGATGTGACGCGCGGCCTGCCCGGCGACGAGACGGACGAACAGGCCCGCTATATCGAGGCCACCGTGGTGGGCCGGCAGGCGATCCGCATCTGCGGGCTCTATCTGCCCAATGGCAACCCCGCGCCGGGGCCGAAATATGATTACAAACTGGCCTGGATGGCGCGGTTGCAGGCGCGGGCAGCGGCGCTTCTGGCCGAGGAAGTGCCCTTTCTGATGGCCGGGGATTACAACATCATCCCGCAGGATGAGGATGCGGCCAAGCCCGAGGCCTGGCGCAGCGATGCGCTGGCCCTGCCCGACAGCCGCGCGGCGTTCCGGCGGATCGTCAATATGGGCCTGACCGATGCGTTTCGCGCGCGGGTGCAGGGGCCGGGGCATTATTCATTCTGGGATTATCAGGCCGGCGCATGGGAGCGGAACAACGGTATCCGCATCGACCATCTGCTGCTGAGCCCGTCCTGCGCCGATCTGCTGACGGGTGTGGGTATCGACAAACAGGTGCGCGGACGCGAGAAGCCGTCCGATCATGTGCCCGTCTGGATCACGCTGGACAACTGACGGGGGTGCTGCGCCCCCGCCCCTGTCGCGAGGCGCCTTAGTAGGCGGCGATCAGCGCCGTGGTGATGGCGGTGCGGTTGGTCGTGGCGGCACTATGGGCAACGCTGTTCAGCGGAGCCGCAGCCTTGCGCCCCAACGGCAGGGTCAGACCGATGCGGATACTGTCCTCGTCATAGGTGCCGGTGCCGAAATCCACATGGGTGCGCGCCAGTTCGACCGAGGCGACCGCCGCGAGGTTCATCGTCGTGGACAGGTCATAGCCCAGACCGACACCCATGGTTGTCAATTCCCCGGCGAATTCCTCGAGCGAGGCCTGTGTGACACCGGCAAAGCCCAGCAGCCCATTGGCAAAGGCATAGTGGCCGCCCAAGCCCGCCGAGACCATGTCAAGCTCGTCCGGTCCCAGCGACAGATGCGAGCGCACCAGATGCGCGCCGATCTGGCCGGATGATCCGACAGGAAACGAGAGGCTGGCCCCGATGTCGGACCAGTCCACCCCGGCGCCGGCAATGTCATAGCCATCGGTCTGGCCTGCGAAGACCTCAAGCCCCATCAGGGCGCTGTCATAGGCGGCGAAAAGCCCGACACTGTCCACCGAGGCAGCCCCGAACCCATCCACGGAAAATTCGCCATATTCGTAGAACAGGCCCGCCGTCCATGTGGGTGTCAGGGCATAACCCGCTGTCAGCCCAAGGGAATTGACGCTGGCGTGATCGTCGAACCCGTCATAATCGGCGCGGGTCGAGGCGGCTGTGGCCCCCAGCGACAGGCCGTTGCCATAGCTGAGGTCGAGGCGGCCATCGAGCGATCTGGTGGTGAAATCGGCAAAGCCATCGGACGAGTCGTAGCTGCCCAGGCCCAGAGTGACGGCCCCCGCCATGTCCTGCGCGGTGGCTGATAGCGGCAGACAGGCAACGATCACCCCCGCCATGACACGGATATGGTCATACATGAAACTGCTCCTTCTTCTTGCCCGGGGACCGCCCTGCATCGTCTTGTGACGAGGATTGATCAGGTATTTTCTATCGGTGCGATCCTTGGGCGACATGCTCTACCCTGAGGTGATGAATGCCAAAGAAATTCTGGTCTGACCCGGATCAAAGTCCGCGCCTGTGATCCAAAAGCCTGCAATCCCGCACAAGACAGGGGTTTTTCTGCCTTGGCAGGTGGCAGAACGGCCGGGAAAAGCCGGGACACGTTGCGACAAGGCAACAGCCCTGCCCTGCCCGCGCCATGCAGAAAGGCGGCACGCGGGTGCCACCTTTCATCAATCATCCGCAGCAAACTGGGCTTAGAACGTTCCCGTGAAGGCTGTGCTGAGGGCGGTGCGGTTCGGGGACAGGGCCTTGGCGGCCACACTGTTGCGCGGTGCGGCCTTGGCCGGGCCGAATGGCAGGGTGATGCCTATGCGGATGCTGTCTGCGTTATAGGTATCCACGCCGTCATCCAGCCGCGACCGGGCCAGTTCGAGCGACAGGGTCGCGGGGACATTGGCCGTGGCGGTCAGGTCATAGCCCACGCCCACACCAAAGGTGGTGATGTCACCGGCGAAAGTGTCCACCTCGGCCCGTGTGAGGCCGGCAAAGCCGATGAAGCCGCTGCCCAGATCGTAGTGACCGCCCAGACCGACCGATGTCAGATCGACATCAATCCCGCCGCTGGACAGGCGCGAGCGCATGGCATGGCCGCCGATGGTGCCCTGCGTGCCGACATTGAACGACAGGCTGGCACCGAGATCCGTCCAATCGACGCCGGTTCCGGCCAGCAGGTCGGTATCGGTTTCGCCGGTGAAGACTTCGAAGGCCATCAGGTCACTGGCATAGCCCAGCGAGAGGCCATAGGAATCGGTGGACTCGCTGCCAAGCCCGTCGATGTCGAGTTCGGCAGTTTCGAAATAGGCACCGGCAGACCAGAAGCCTGCAAAGCCGACGCCGCCGGTCAGGCCGAAGGTGGTGATGCCCAGATCCTCGGCTATGCCGTCTTCGTCCACATTGGCGGAGGAGGCGGTGGCGCCAAAGCGCAGGCCGTTGTCGAAGGCCATATCCACATCGCCATCGAAAGACAGAACGGAGGCGTCAGAGCCGCCGTCCGAGGCGCTGTAGGCCCCGTAGGCAAGCGTGGCAGCACCGGAAATCTCCTGTGCGGCGGCGGCCAGCGGCAGGGTGGCGACGATGGACCCCAGAAGAAGGGGGGAAAGGGTTTTCATGTGATGTCTCCTCGATATGACTATGCCCAAGGATCGGCACTGGGCGTCTGCGCGCGAAAAACGTGGTGATCCGAAAAGATCCGTTCTTATGACCTGGCTCAATCCTTGATTGTCATGAGGCCATGGGAGGCGGGCCGGCGCAAGGGGATTATCTTGCCGCTAAACTGTTGAGCTTTGGCGGATATTTCGTCTTGCCCTGTGTTTCAAGGCGCAAGGGAGGATGGGCGCGCCCGGAGCGGGCACAATTCCAGATAGTTTTGCCTTTCGCCCGTTGCGCGCGCGCCACAGTCAGGGGGCTGTCACGTCATGGGTATAGAGCCAGTCGAACTGGCGCATCATCCGGTCAGGGGCGAGGAGGCCGCCGAGGCGCATGACGGTATGGGCGGCAAGGCGCAGCGGGGCGGGGCGCAGGTGGTATTTCCAGGCGTTGCCATTGGCGGCGGCGATCACGCGGGTCACGCGGGGGGCGCGGCGGGCCTGATAGGCGGCAAGGCCTGCGGGGATAGTGTCACAGCGCGACAGCTCATGGGCCAGCACCCAGGCGTCTTCCAGTGCCATGGAGGCGCCCTGCGCCAGAAACGGCAGGGTCGGATGAGCGGCGTCGCCCAGCAGGGCAAGGTGATCGCGCTGCCAGACCGGGGCGACGGGGTGGCGGAAGAGGCCCCAGAGCCGCGCCTCGGTCACAAGGGAGAGCATGTCGCGCACGGGCGGGCCGAAATCGGCAAAGGCGGCGCGCAGGTTGGCGGGATCGTCCGCTTGCGTCCAGCCCTCGGCGGCCCATTGGTCACGTTCCTGCACGGCGACGATGTTGAGCGCGCGGCCCTCGCGCAGCGGATAGCTGACGACATGGCGGCCGGGGCCCATATGCACCCAAGCCTCGGGGCCGCGGGTTTGGGTATTGGGCACGATGGCGCGCCAGGCGACCTGTCCGGTGAAGAAGGGTTTGTCCTGCCCGTTCAGCACCGGGCGCAGCACGGAATGGAGACCATCCGCGCCCACCACCAGATCGGCGCAGAGTGTGGTGCCATTGGCAAGATGCACGGTGGCGGTCGCGCCGCCATCCACGGATGTCACCTTTTGCAGCAGGCGAATCTTCACCCCCGCCTCGCGCGCGCCGGTGGCCAGCAGCTCGATCAGGTCGGCGCGGTGGACGAAATGATAGGCGGGATCGGGCAGACGGGACAGGTCCAGCCGGACCACGGGCGCGCCGTGGTGGTTCCACAGGCAGACCGCGCGGGCCTGCACCGAGGCGGCGGCGAGGGCCGCGTCAAGGCCAAGGGCGCGCAGCACGGCCATGCCGTTGGGGCTGATTTGCAGGCCGGCGCCCACTTCGGTGATTTCGGGGGCCTGTTCCAGCAGGGTGACATCGGCGCCGCGCAGGGCCAGTGCGCGGGCCACGGCCAGACCGCCGATCCCTGCCCCGATCACGATGGCCCTGAGGCCCGGAATGCTCATGCCGCCCCTTTCAGACGAAAACGCCGAAGCGGCTGCCTCGGCGTTTCGGGTCAATCGTTACAGCCAGCCGCTCAATCGTCGCGGTGGACTTTTTCGCGCCGCTCGTGCCGCTCCTGCGCCTCGAGGGTCATGGTGGCGATGGGGCGCGCGATCAGGCGTTTGAGGCTGATCGGTTCGCCCGTCTTTTCGCAATAGCCGTATTCGCCATCTTCGATCCGGCGCAGGGCCGCGTCGATCTTGGCGACCAGTTTGCGCTGCCGGTCGCGGGTGCGCAGTTCCAGGGCGCGGTCCGTCTCCTCGGAGGCGCGGTCGGCCACGTCCGGGATATTGCGGGTGCCATCCTGGAGCCCTTCGATGGTGTCGCGGCTATCCTCGAGAATCTCGGACTTCCACTTGAGCAGGGCATTGCGGAAATATTCCAGATGCCGCTCGTTCATGAAGGGTTCGTCTTCGGCTGGTGTGTAGTCTGTGGAATGAAAGGATTCCGCTTTCATGTCTGCTCCCTCATAAAGGCGCGCATCTGTCATCGCATGATCCTCTGACATCTGGTGCCTCCCCTGGCGGTGCAAATAGCCCAGCCATAGGGGATTGTCACTACCCCAATGTGGCCACATTGCAGGGATGATGGCTTCGCGCTAGGGTGCCGCAACATTTATGTTCATCAGGTTGGAGAGACGATGAAATTCGAAGGAACCGAGGCCTATGTGGCGACAGAAGACCTGACCGTTGCGGTAAATGCCGCCGTCACGCTGGAGCGTCCGCTGCTGGTCAAGGGCGAGCCGGGCACCGGCAAGACCGAGCTGGCCCGGCAGGTCGCGGCGGCGCTGGGTCTGCGGATGATCGAATGGAACATCAAGTCCACGACCCGCGCGCAGCAAGGGCTTTATGAATATGACGCGGTCAGCCGCTTGCGCGACAGCCAGCTGGGTGACGCGCGTGTGAATGATGTGAAGAACTACATCCGCAAGGGCAAGCTCTGGGAGGCCTTCGAGGCCGGGGAGCGTGTGGTGCTGCTGATCGACGAGGTGGACAAGGCCGATATCGAATTCCCCAACGATCTGTTGCAGGAATTGGACCGGATGGAGTTCTTTGTCTATGAGACCGGCGAGACGATCCGCGCGAAGGTGCGCCCCATCGTCATCATCACGTCCAACAACGAGAAAGAGTTGCCCGATGCCTTTTTGCGGCGGTGTTTCTTTCACTATATCCGCTTTCCCGAACCCGAGACGCTGCGCCGGATCGTCGAGGTGCATCACCCCGGTATCAAGGAAAAGCTGCTGACCACGGCCCTGACGCAGTTCTATGAGCTGCGCGAGACGCCGGGGCTGAAGAAGAAGCCCTCCACATCCGAGGTGCTGGACTGGCTGAAGCTGCTGCTGGCCGAGGATCTGGGGCCGGAAGATCTGAAGCGTGACGGGACCAATGCCCTGCCCAAGCTGCATGGCGCGCTGCTGAAGAACGAGCAGGATGTGCATCTGTTCGAGCGGCTGGCCTTCATGGCGCGCGGACAGCGCGGGTGACGGCGCGGCGCGCCCCTGTGCCCGCAGGGGTGCGCGCTCTGACCCATGGCCGGGTCTTGGGCGGGGTCCGGGTGGCAGATGCCATGAAGAAGTCCCAAACTGTCCTTAGCCGCGACAGGATGCGCCGCATAACTGGCCCGGATCATCACAACGAAGGGCCGATCATGACAAGAAATTCACCGCCCCATGCCGGATGGGGCGACCCGTCCATGCGCGCCATCCCGGATGCCGTCTGGACTGCGGGCTCCGTGCCGTCAGACAAGGTGAGACTGACGGAGGGGGCCAGAGACTGATGACACCGCTGTTCCCGCGTATCCTGTTGCCGTTTTGCCTGTTTCTGGGAGCCTGTATGCCTGGTGCCGTCTCGGAGATGCCCAGCCGGGCCGCTGCCGAGATTGACAGCACGATGCCGCCGATGCGGGTCTTTTCGGCCCCGCAGCCAACGCAATTCCCCATCGCCAATGCCGATCTGCAACGCGATTTCATCGACCTGTCCTTCCTGCTGGAATCCGGGCGCACCCTGCCCGTCCTGACCCGTTTTGAAGGGCCGATCACCGTGCGTGTGACGGGCAATCCACCGGCCACGCTGGCCTCGGACCTGAACCGGCTGCTGTTCCGGCTGCGCAACGAGGCGGGGATCGCCATCAGCCAGACCGCGGCGAGCGATGCCAATATCACCATCGAGGCCGTGAGCCGGGCCGAGATTCGCAGCCACCTGCCGCAGGCGGCCTGTTTCGTGGTGCCCAACATCAGCCGCCTGTCCGAATTCCGGCTGGCGCGGCGCAGTCCGCGCACCGATTGGGCGCGGCTGTCCACGCGCGAGCGGATGGCGGTCTTTGTGCCCAACGACGCCTCGCCCCAGGAGGTGCGCGATTGCCTGCACGAGGAGATGGCGCAGGCCTTGGGCCCGCTCAACGATCTTTACCGGCTGCCGCAGTCGGTCTTCAACGATGACAATGTCCATGCGGTTCTGACCGGCTATGACATGATGATCCTGCGCGCGACCTATGCGCCGGAGCTGCGTTCGGGGATGACGCGGGCGCAGGTCGAGGCGCGGTTGCCGGGCATTCTGGCGCGGATCAACCCCGGCGGTCAGGGGATGGCGCCGCGCTATGACGGGCAGACGCCGCGCGAATGGGTCGATGCGATGCAGACGGCGCTGGGTGTCGGGGCGGCCCCCGGTGCGCGGCGCAGTGCTGCGATGCAGACGCTGTCGATCGCGCGCACGCTGGGCTGGCAGGATCACCGGCTGGGCTTTGCGCATTACATCCTTGGCCGTCTGATCCTGCCGGTCGATCCGGCCGAGGCGGTGGCGCAGTTTCAGGCCGCCGACCGGGTCTTTGCGCAGCGTCCCGAATACGGGCTGCACCGGGCGATGGTGGCCGCACAGCTGTCGGCCTATCTGGTGGCGCAGGGGCGCGGCCCCGAGGCGGTGGACATGATCGGCCTGCATCTGCCGGTGGTGATCCGCCATGAGAATGCGGCCCTTGTCGCCACGCTGAACATGCTGCGCGCCGAGGCGCTGGAGCTGTCGGGACGCGGCGTCGAGGCGCAGGCCGTGCGTCTGGACAGTCTGGGCTGGGCGCGTTACGGGTTCGGGGCGGACGGG
>JAMWZG010000134.1 GCA_024304855.1 Paracoccaceae bacterium | reverse complement strand
CCGCCCCGCCCTCAGCGGTGCCACGCCTCCAGCCAGTCCATTCCGCGCTGGTATCCCGACATCATCGGCAGGAACCATGGCGTTTCGCGGTAAAGCGGCACTGTCGGAAACCGCAGGTTCCAGAAGGCTGATGCCCCCTCGCCCAGAACCGCCTGCGCCGCCCGATGCCCCAGAAAGCTCATCATCGCCACCCCGCTGCCATTGCATCCCAGCGCATGAACAATGCCATCATGCTCGCCCAGATGGGGCATGAAATCAAAGGTGAAGGCAATCGTGCCCGTCCAGGCATAGTCGATCCCGACATCCGCAATCTCGGGAAAGATCCGTCCCAGACGCCCCATCAATTCCGTGGCAATCCTCGCGGGGTCTTGCGCGCGCAATGTCGCGCGCCCGCCGAACAGCAGCCTTTGGCCATCCGGCGTCGGGCGGTAATAGTTCAGCAACCGCTTCGTGTCGGCAATCGTGCGCCGCGTCGGCAGCAGCCTGTCCATCATCCCCTCGGGCAGCGACTTGGTCACAACGATATAGCTGGCCGCCGGAATGATCCGCCGGCGCAACCAGGGCAGCAACGGGCCCGAATAGCCGTTCGTCGCGATGATGACGCGCCCGCAGGCAATCGGCCCTTGCGGCGTCATGACCGTCCAGCCGCCCGGGGACCGCGTGACCGCAATCGCCGGACATTGCGCACACAGCAGCGTCCCCTCGGCCTGCGCAAGATCCGCCAGCCCATGCAGATAGCGCCCCGGATGCAACTGCCCTGACCTCTCGATCACCATGCCGCCGTGGTAATGATCCGTGCCGATCTCCTCGCGCTGCCGCGCCCGCGTGACGATCCGCGCGCCCAGCCTGTCGGCCTTGTCCTGCAACCCCGCGAAATGCCGGGCCGATACAGCCCCGACAAAGCGCCCGGACCGATGATAGAACGCGCCTTGCGGCAACTCCGCCACGCGCGCCTCCAGAAAGTCAAAGGATGCAGCCGCCTCCTCCCGCACCGCCTGCAAGGCCGCAGGCGACAGGCTCCGCTCCATGGGAGAGCGCACCGCAGAAGACGACCCTTTCCCCAGATTGACACCGCTGCTGACATGCCCCGCATTGCGCGTGCTGGCACCATGACCGAAATCCCGGGCCTCCAGCACCGCCACACTGGCGCCCCCCCGGCGCAGGGTCAGGGCCGCGTTCAGACCGGCATACCCACCGCCCACCACGACCACATCGACATGCCGGGGCACCGAACCGCCCGGATCACGGGGGGCGCTGAACTCCCACCAATAGGGTGTCGTCTTGATCTGGCTCGCCATCTGCCCGGCCCTCCCTGCGCCCACCTCACCGGCTCTGCCCGGGCGGGTCAAATGGCGAATGATGCGCAACTTATTCCCAAATCGAATGTTCCGATCCCGGGCGATTGCAGAGGGCTGCGACCGCGAACCGACCCCGCAGGCCAAGCCATATTCATTCTGGTTATGACATCGTCTCCATTCGATATTTGCACAAACCGTGGGCTGGTTCCAAAAAACCTGAAGCGCCGCATTTGACCGTCGCTATGGCGAAGGACGATACCAGCATGGCAACACCCGTTCCCTTGACCCGCCCGGATCAAGACCCACAGACCCGGCACGCCGTGATCGAAGCCGCGGAACTGCCCGCGTCGATCCCGGATCTGCTCGATCAGGCTGCCGCAGATTCAGCCGACAAGATCCTGTGGAATTTCTTTGATGCCGGGATCACCGCCACCTATGCGCAGGTGCGCGACGATGCATTGCTCACCGGCGCCGCGCTGCACGCCTGGGGCGTCCGCCGGGGCGATATGGTGGCCGTGATGCTGCCCAATATCCCGCAGATGCCGCTGGTCTGGCTTGGCCTCGCGCGGATCGGCGCTGTCATTGTGCCGGTCAACAGCCGCTACAGCCCGCGTGAACTGCGCTATGCCATCGAGAACTCCGGTGCCAGACGGCTGATCATCCACAGCGACCTGCTCGACACCCTGAAGGGTGACATGGCGGGCACGCTTCCCCTTGATGCCATTGCCACCGTCAGTGCCGATGGCACCGGCCGCTGGCAGACCATGACAGCCGCCGCCAGACCCGAGGACTGCCCCCGGCCCGCCCTGGGATGCGATGATCTGGTAAACATCCAATATACCTCCGGCACAACCGGAATGCCCAAGGGCTGTATGCTGTCGCACCGCTACTGGCTCACGACAGGCATGATCAACGCCTGGCGCGACGGCCATAGATTCGCGCGCATCCTCGCCACCACCCCGTTCAGCTACATGGACCCGCAATGGCTCTTGCTGATGACGATGTATCAGCGCGGCACGCTGATGGTCGGCGCCAAGCAAAGCGCCAGCCGGTTCTCGCAATGGCTGGTGGAGCACAAGATCAACTTCTGCCTCTTCCCCGAAGCCGTAACCAAGCAACCCCCGGCCCCGCATGACGCGCAGAACCCGGTTGTGCGCGCCAATATCTACGGGGTGCGCGCCTCTGCCCACGCCAGCCTCGAACAGCGCTACGGCCTGACCGCGCGCGAGGCGTTCGGCATGACCGAGATCGGCTCGGGCCTCTACATGCCGATGGAAGCCGTGGACATGGTCGGGTCCGGCAGTTGCGGCATTCCGACGCCATTCCGCAAAAGCCGCCTCATCGACGATGCCGGAAACGACGTGGCCGATGGCCAGATCGGTGAATTGCTGATCGCCGGTCCGGGCATTTTCCAGGGCTATTACGGCAAACCCGACGCCACCGCCGAGGCGCTGCGCGATGGCTGGTTTCACACCGGCGACCTGTTCCGGCGCGATGCGCAGGGCTATCACTACATCGTCGGCCGCAAGAAGGACATGATCCGCCGCAGCGGCGAAAACATCGCCTGCCGCGAGGTCGAGGGCGTGCTGCGCGACATGGACGAGATCGAGGAGGTCGCTCTGGTCCCCGTGAAGGACGATCTGCGCGGCGAGGAGGTCAAGGCCTATCTGACGCTCAGCCCGGGCGAGACAGCGGACGAGACGCTGATCGACCGCATCTCCGAATATGCCGCCGCCCGGCTCGCCAGTTTCAAGATGCCCCGATACTTCGAATTCATCGACACGATGCCCCGCACCACATCCTTCAAGGTGGCCAAATCCGAACTGCAAAAAGCGCGTGAAGATCACCGGCTTGGCTCTTTCGACCGCATCGACCGGACATGGCGCTGACAGCGCGCCGACCTGCAACAGAGGACAGGCCCATGATCATTGATTTCGGCGCGACGCCACCCGTCGCAGCCCTCAGGATGCAGGCACAGGCGCATCTGGCGAATTACCGCAGGGTCTATGCCGCCAGCGAAAAGGCCGCTGGCCGGCACGAGGATACGGCCACTCTGGAAGGCTTCCTTGACGCGTGCAAAACCGCAGGTATCGGCAAAACCGTGATCAAGGCGCGCGACATCGAAACCACTTTCGGCGGCAAGATCCGCAACGAGGATGTTGCCGATCTGTGCCGGGCCTATCCCGACCACTTCATCGGCTTCGCCGGCGTGGACCCGCACAAGGGCATGGATGCCGTCCGCGAACTGGAACACGCCGTGCGCACCCTGGGCCTGCGCGGATTGAACCTGCAATGCTTTGAAAACCGTATCGCCATCGACGACCGCCGCATGTATCCGCTCTATGCAAAATGCGTGGAGCTGGATATTCCCGTGAACATCCACACCGGGATCAACTTCTCGCTCAAAAGCTCTCCCGACTTCGGACGCCCCGAGATGCTGGACCGCGTCCTGTGCGATTTCCCCGAGTTGCGGGCCATCGCCTCGCCTCCGGGTTGGCCCTGGATCATGGAGCTGATCTCGATCGCATGGCGCCAGCCCAACCTCTACATCGGCATTGTCGCGGTCAGGCCCAACCTGCTCGTCAAGCCGGACTCCGGCTATGGTCCGCTGCTGCAATACGGCCGCACGCTCCTGCAAGACAAGATGATCTGGGGCAGCGCCTATCCCTTGATGCCCATCGGCAGAACACTGGCCGAACTGCGCGCCCTCCCGCTCGAGGCGTCCATCACCGCGAAATGGCTCGGCGGCAATGCAAAGGCCTTCCTGCGCCTGTGATCCGGTCCTATGACCGCTCTCGCGGCAGCCTGATTTTCAGCGTCTCCGGCATGGGCACGCTGCGCTCGGCAAACGCCGCGATCTTGGGGTGCAGAATGGCCAGAAACCGCTTGGCCAGCGCGACATCCCCGCGATCCTGCGGGCGCATCACCGAATAGGTGAATTCAAGCGCGGGCGCGAAGGGGCGGATCTCAAGCGCCGACCAGTTGCCAAAGTGAACGCCCAAAGGCTCGACAATGGCAACGCCCAGCCCACGGCTGACCAAGGCATTCGCCTCGGCCGAGGTGAACACCTCAAGCCGCATCTTGCGCGACACGCGCTGCTGTTCAAAGACCGCATCCGTCAGATGCCGCATCCTGCTGTCGCGCGTGTAGGAAATGAAATCCGCCCCCTCCAGATCACGCGGCGTGATCGTCTCCCGCTCCAGAAGCCTGTGCCCCTTGGGAAAGACACAGACGGATTCAGCATGGAAAAGCGCCTCGGTGTGCAGGGACGGATGGTGAAACTGCGTCACGCTGAACCCCAGATCGACGTTCTGCCGCAAGACATCGTTCCCCACGGTGCTCGAGGTGTCGATCTTGATGTTAACATCCCGATATTCCGACGCAAAGGCCACGACCGCTTCGGAAACAAGCGTATGTCCGATCGAGGTTGCCGTGATGATCCGCAACTCTCCGGTCCGGAACTCCCGCAGATCCTGCGCGAACCGCTCGATATCCGTAAGCGAGGAGAACAGACGGCGCACTTCCTTGTAAAGCAGTTCAGCTTCATCCGTCGGCACAAGCCGCTTCTTTTCACGCTCGAACAGCTTGAGTTTCAGGTCAATCTCAAGACCGGCCAACATCTTGCTCATCGCAGGCTGCGACACGAACAACCGCTCCGCCGCCGTGGTCACGGTGCCGGTTTCCATGAACTGGACAAAGCCTTCAAGTTGTCGGTGAGTGATGCGCATATCATCTGTCTAACAGACTGGTGAAAAGGAACAATTTATTTCCTCACCCAAAGCGGGAGAGAACCCGCCCCCACTCAACCTTGAACCGAGACGACTTGCGCAAACCAACACGCAAGGCGGCAGACAGCCGCGCCAGATGCTCCCAAGGGGCAAGAACCTGCCCCGCCCCGCCCGATTCCCGGATCTGACCCAAGACAGTCACGCGAGCCGTCCTTGGCAAGGAGCCGCGCCGCGACTTCACCGCCTGCCGTGCGCAATTCTCCCCATAGCCGCAGGATTTTCCACGAATTCGGCAACAGTCGGCCACGTTTCAACCATAGTTTCCGCCCAAGGTTGAGTGACAAACATGCACGTTCTCCTGCAAGCATATCACGATGGGATGGCCCGATGAGCATCGTAAAATTGAACCTCGGTTCGGACGCAACCCCGGTTGCCGCGCAGAAGCAGACCCTGTTGACGCTGATTGTGCCCGTCTTCAACGAGCAAACAGCCATTGGTCCGTTTCTGGATGCAATCAACCCCATCCTGGACCGCATGAAACCTGCCATCGCCACCGAAATCCTGTTCGTGAATGACGGCAGCCGCGACGGCACCGAATTCGTCATCCGCTCCTTCATGGAGGGCAACCCCACCGTCCGCCTTGTCAACCTCTCGCGCAATTTCGGCAAGGAAGCCGCGCTCTGCGCCGGTTTGGAACATGCACGCGGCGACGCGGTCATCCCCGTGGACGTGGATTTGCAGGACGAGCCGACCATCATTCCCGAAATGGTCGAAAAATGGCAGAAAGGCGCGCAGATCGTCAACGCCCGGCGCAGCGACCGCTCGACCGACAGCTGGGCAAAGCGCAACACGGCGCGCGCCTTCTATCGCACCTTCAACGTGCTTGCAGACCATCCCATGCCCTCGGATGTCGGCGACTTCCGCCTGCTGGACCGGCAGGTCGTCGAAGTGCTGCGCACCATGGGCGAACGGGTGCGCCTGAACAAGGCACTGTTCAGCTGGGTGGGCTTCACAACGGATGAAGTGACCTTCGTGCGCCAGGCCCGCACACAGGGGCGCACAAGCATGAACTACTGGCGGCTGTGGGGCATGGCGCTGGACGGCATCATCGGATCGACCACCAAACCGCTGCGGATCTGGACCTATCTGGGCACCGGGCTGGGCATCCTGTCCATGCTCTATGCGACCTATATCTTCCTGAACACGCTGATCTTCGGCGTCGATGTTCCGGGCTATGCCTCCTTGATCCTGCTGATCCTGACCTTCGGGGGTCTGAACCTCTTTGCGATCGGGATCTTGGGTGAATATATCGGCCGCATTCTCACCGAGGTGCGCGGCAGACCGCTCTTCGTCGTCCGCTCGACATATGGCGCCGAAGACTAAGATGCCCGCCCTGACCCGCAGATCATGCGCCCCCAGACCGGGTTGGCTGGGTTGGCTCGACCAACTCGCGCGTTTCGCGGTCGTCGGGGTGATCGCGACGCTGACACATGTTGCCGTCGCACTTCTTGCGACATACCAGTTCGCCCTTCCCCCGTTGCAGGCCAATCTGGCGGGGTTCATCGTCGCGGTGGGCGTGTCATTCCAAGGGCACCTGCGGGTCACGTTCCGGGTCCGGAACCCGCAGCGCTACCACCTCTACCGCTTCATGGTCCTGTCGGTCACATCTCTGGCCATCAGCAGCCTGATCACCGCAATCGGCACCCGAAACGGCGGCGACATGCGGCTGGCGATGGTCCTTGTCGCCCTGATCGTTCCGCTTTCCTCCTTTTTCGTTGCCCGCCTGTGGGCCTTTGCAATCCCCGCAGTCGTGGACACGGCTCATCCATCGGAATTTGACGCATGATACAGTTGAAACCTTCCATACTGGCCATCCTGGCCGCAATCTTCATCGCCCTCATGATGGGATATGTGGCGCTGGAATTTGCCTTCCCGCTCGCCTTCGACAAAAAAGGCCTGCTGGATTACGACATCTTCCATCTGGTCAGCATCATGATGGCGGAAGGCAACCTGCACGCCGCCTATGCGGAAGACTCGTTCATGCAGCGCCAGTCCTCGGTGCTTGGCTTCACCGGCTACCCGATGCTCTGGAGCTACCCGCCCTTCTTCAATCTTGTCGTGGCACCGCTGTCCATGCTGCCGATTGCCCTGTCCTATGTGGTCTTCATGGTGGTGACGCTGGGCTTCTACCTCTGGGTGCTGCGGGCCTTGGCCGGCCCCTCGTTCCACACGGTCCTTATCCTGTTCCTGCCCTTGATCCTGCTCATTCTCCGCTCGGGACAGAACAGCTTTCTGACCGGCGGCCTGATCGGGCTGACCTGCCTGCTGGCCCTGCGCAATTCGCGCTGGTCCGGCGTTCCGCTGGGTCTGATGGCGATCAAGCCGCATCTGGCTCTGGGTGTCGGCATCTGGTCCTTGCTGGACCGCCGCTGGGCCATGGCCGCGCAGTCCCTTGCCGTGATCGGCCTTTTCGCGGCTCTTGCCACATGGACGCTGGGCACCGGGATCTGGGCCACAGCCCTCGCCGGCATCGCCGAAACGGCCGAGGCCCTGCGCGCCGGACGCTTCCCTCTCTACCGCATGAACTCGCTCTATGCCTTCGGACTGACCTTCGGCTTCGGTCATCCGGTGGCCTTGGCCTTCCATCTCACAGGCGTGGTTCTGGCTGTCGGCGCCTTGGCCGTCCTCAGCGTCGCCAAACTGCAACCGCGCGTGTTTCTGGGGGCCGGAGTCGTCGTCTCGGCGCTGATCAGCCCCTATAACTACGACTATGATCTTGCGATGCTGGCCGTGGCCGCCTGCTTGCTCTGCGAGACGGTCTTGCGTCACGCCAGCAAGGCCGAACAATACACGCTCGCCGCCATCATCCTCTTGATTGGCCCCTATGGAAACGCGCTGGTTACACTTGTGGACCGGATCAACAATGATGGCCCCATCAGCCCGGTGTCCATCATGGGTCCGATGCTGTTCCTCGGCGCCACAATCCTCTTCCGAGTCCTCTGGCGCAGCAGAGCAGCCGCGCACCAGGCATCCCCCGCAGGCAACCTGAGCACCTCAAACGCCTGAGGTCATCCACGGCCCGCCCCCAAGCGACAAACGCCGCCGAGACCACGGTCACCCCCGGCAGGCCCCACCAAAGAC
>JAMWZG010000133.1 GCA_024304855.1 Paracoccaceae bacterium | reverse complement strand
CCAAGGATTGAATGTCCCTTGCTGGGACGCTCCCCAGAAGATCAGAATGGTGCCTAACAAGGCGAAAAATGCTGTCGTGACCCCAAAGAAGCCCACGTAAAACGGGCCCACCCAGAAATCGAACAGATCGCCGCCGATCAGCGTCCCACCACGGACGCGATACTTTCTCTCGAAGCTGAGCAACGCCATCTTCTGTCTCCGCGTTTGGCGGCTCGTCTGTTCAGACCGCAAGCCGTCGATGGATTTCGGTTTGCCGCGGGCAGGCCACGCCTGACGTGCCCGCAGCTATCTTGATGTCACTCGACTGGTTGTCACCCGTCCCCATTTGGGGAGAACGGATCACATCGCTGCTTTTTGGGCTGCCAGCTCGAACCAGTTGAAGTGCTCCGTGCTCAGCAGGACGAGGTGAATCATCGCTGCCAGCAGGAAGAGGAAGACGCCTTGTGCAACAAACACGCGGCGCGGATCGAAGATGAGCCAGATCTTGTAGAATTTAGCCATTGTTCAATCTCTCCTCAGAGCCAGGGGCGCCAAATGTACACGGCCAGGTGAGCCACAACTGCGACAGCTGTGAAGAGCCAAAGCCCGCTCATGTAGACCGAGTGCAATTCTTGCGCCTGCTCGTCTGTGAGACCTGTGAAGGACAGGTCGGATTTATCAGCCATTAACTTTCCTCCGGAATGTAATGGTGACGCCGCGCTCCCCGCGGCCGGGTCCTTTGGGGTGCAAGCGCCCCTCCGGGCTCTGACCACCCTTGCGGATGGACAGATCTCGTGTTCGGCTGTCTGCCGGTCCGCGCCTGGGCGGGATATGCAGACCGATCCACATGGATCAGGCCGAGAAAATCATGGGCGTGATGATCCGCGCCTGGCTCCAGGCACGGGCAATCGGGCCCTTTTCGGGGATGCGTCCCCCCTTGATCAGCGCCAGCGCCCAAGTCAGGGTCGCAAGCGGCAGGGTCGCCAGAAAGATCACGCCAAAATAGACCATGAATTCGGTCCGCGGCGGTTTGTGGCTGCGGGTCATCGGGGTATTGGACGTTGCATCTGTCATGACAGATCTCCTTTCACCACTGGACCCCGCGCAGGGCGCGCAAGGTCGGGATTGAGTGCCTCGACGGTTTCCAGCACCACACGTTCGGCCCCTTGGGCCAATGCGGCACGCTCTGCCTCGTCGCGCAGGGTCTTGGCCGCCGAAATCCGCGTCAGCACCGGATGGCGCGCAACGATACGGTCAAGTGCGGCTTGCGCATCGGCATCCCAGGGGAAATCGCGGCGCAGGGTCGTGGGGGTCGCCTCGGCCGCATCCATGGTGCTGGCCAGGGGCAGGATATGGAACAAGGCATCGAACAGCCCGTTACACACTTCCTGAAGCAGATATGTCGCCCCGGCATAGCCCATCATCGGCGTGCCGGTATGCCGCCGGATCGCGGCACCGGGAAAGGACGCCGGGATGAACGCGGGGCTGGGTCCATGCCCGCCCTTCATCTCGGCCAGATACATCTTCTCGTTGATGCTGCCCAACACGATCAGCGGGCGTTTCTGGTGCAGCATCGCCTTGACCTCGACGTTATTCGTCTTGGTCCCGGCGACACGGGCCACCGCGAAAGCGCAGGGAAAGCCCAGATCACCCTCGAGGAAATGGCGGATGCCACGGGCATAGGTCTCGTTCGCCACGACCGCGAAACTGGCGGTCGCAAAGAAATCCTGCGTCACGCTGCGCCACAGATCCCAGACCAGCTTGATCGTGGAATGTTTCTCGCGCGCGATGAACGGCTCAGGGTCCAGCCCCAGCATCTCGCCCAGTTTGCGCAGGAACTTCGTCGTGCTGTCCACGCCGATGGGCGCTTGCAGATAGGGCTTGCCCAGCACTTCGCACAGGCCGCGCCCGAATTCGCGATACATGCAGATATTCACATCCGCATTCACCAGATTGCGCATCTCGGCCACATGGCTGCCCAGCGGCATGACCATGTTCACCTCGGCGCCGATGCCTTCGACCAGTCGCCGGATCTCGGCCAGGTCCGACGGCATGTTGAACACGCCATACATCGGCCCCAGGATGTTGACGCGGGGGGCAGCGCCCTCCTCGCGCTTTTTCTCGGGCGGCATACGGCCCTTGGTCATGCCAAACTCGGTGAAGATCCACGTCATAGCGCGATCCGCACTCTGCCACTGATCCTCATCAATCGTGCGCGGCAGGAACCGCTGAATATTCGTGCCCTGCGGTGTGACCCCGCCACCGATCATCTCGGCGATCGAGCCTGTCACGACCACCGCCGGAAGCGCCGGATCAAGCGTGCCCCAGGCGCGTTTCATCGCATCCTCTGTGCCCGATCCCATCTCGCCCTCGCCAAGACCCGTCACCACGATAGGCAACTCATGCGGCGGCAGCGCATCCGTGTAATGCAGCACCGATGTCACCGGCAGGTTCTCGCAGCCCACGGGGCCGTCGATCACCACCTGCAAACCCTTGGTGGCGCAGAAGGCATAGACCGCGCCCCAATATCCGCCCGCGCGGTCATGGTCCTGGATCAGCATCTCTTGCACCCCTCAAGCGAGGAGCGCAGGCAGATCGCTTGGGCGATCCGCTTTCGCGCTCTGGGCGCGTTTTTGCACAACACGCCCGCCATCAAATCATCTCCTCGGCCTTGGCGGCACGCGCCGCCTTGTCCAGCTTCTTCTGATGCAGGGCGCGGAAATCGGGGCGCAGGTTGGGGCTGCCCTCCCAGATCCCGGCGGTATCGCCGGTGCCGACGCCCTCGAAGAAGTCCTTCATATGCTCCATCCGCTCCTTGCCGGCGATGGCGGCATTCACCACCTCGGCCAAAGACCCCGCCCCCGCCGGCCCCATCAGGGGACGCGCGGAAATCAGGTTGGTGAAGTAAAGTCCGGGGATCGCCAGTTCCTTGGCCTTCTGCACGACCGGGGTCGTGCCGATGGCCAGATCCGGGCGGATCGCCTCCATCGCAGCGCAATCATCCTCAAGCGAGGCGCGGAATTTCACCGTCACACCCTTGGCCCGCAGCCAGGCTGCATCTTCCGCAGACCAGGGCGTTTTCGGGCAGGCGGTGCCGACATAGGGCACATTCGCCCCGCTTTCGATCAGCAGGCGAGCCACCAGCAGCTCGCTGCCCTCATAGCCGCTCAGCGTGATGGTGCCATTGATCGGCGCACCGGCCAAGGCCGCCTTGATCGCGGGCAGGAACATGTTCTGCGCCGCAGCAATCTTGTCGGCCGGCAGATTGAACGCAGTGCCAATCGCCGACAGCCAGGCCGCGGTGCCGTCATGACCCACAGGGGCCGATCCGATCACCGGGCGGCCAGCCGCCTGAAACTCGCGGATCGCGGCCGTATAGAAGGGATGGATCGCAGCCACAGCCCCACAATCCAACGCGGCATAAAGCTCGCGCCATTCGCGGCAGGGCACGACCGGACCAACCGCCAGACCCATCGGGGCCAGCATCGCACCGATCATCATCGGATCAGCGGGGAACATCTCGCCCAGCAGGGTCACGGTCGGACGGTCGGACTTGCCACCCGCAGGGGCCGCCACGGGACCGGCCTGAATTTCCTTGCGGGCATAGTTCAACATGGCGCCGGCCAGAACGTCCTTGGCCTCGGCATGGGTGGGGATGCCGAAACCCGGCACGTCGATGCCGACGATCCGTACGCCGTTGATTTCCTCGGGCAGCAGACGCAGCGGCACACCGCTGGCCGTCGGAACACAGAGGTTCGTCACCACGACCGCGTCGAACTGATCCGGATCGGCCAGTTCATGCACCGCGTCGCGGATATCTTCGAACAGCTTGCCGGTCACGAGGGACTCGGAATTGAAGGGCACATAACCCACCGACCGCCGCGCCCCATAGAAATGCGACACAAAGGTCAGGCCATAGACACAGCAGGCCGATCCCGACAGGATCGTCGCCACACGGCGCATCCGCAGACCCACACGCAGCGACCCGAAAGCGGGGCACATGCTCTGCGGTTGGTCATGCGGACCTTTGGGATAATCGGCCGCATAGCGATCCAGGATCTCGGACTGTCCCGCCTGACGCGCCGCCGCTTCCATCGTGGCGGCACCTGCGTGGCAACCTGCCCCGTCCTGCGGCAAAGCTGTGCCTGTCGCCGTCTCGGAAACCGGATCGGCTTTCCCGCGGATCACATCAGCCTGAGCGGCGGTGTCATATGTGACTTCATCGGTCATGCTGTCTTCTGTTCAGATTGTTTTTGCGGTTGTGCAGGAACGGCCAGCCGTTTCAGCAGCGCGTCCCAGGTGGAAAGCTGATCAAGGTCAAACATCGTCGTAAACCACTTCAAGCGAGGGTTTCGGCTCGGCGTTCTTGCCGCGCATGTCCATGTCCGTCGCCGGGACCAGTTGATAGTCGCCGCCCGTATCCTTGGCATCGAACAGGCCCAGCAGCCCGTCCTGATCCAGCGGCTTGGGCCGGACCGGCGGCGCGATACCCACCGCCTCGGCCAGTTCGGCGAACAGCGGACCCCACTGGGATTCCATTGTGCCGACGATCTGGTAATTGGCCGATTTCTTGCGCAGGTCGTCATCCTGCGGGATCGCGGCCAGCACGGGGATATTCACCGACTTGGCAAAGGCCTGCGCCTCGCCTGAATGGTCATCCTTGTTGATCACCAGACCCGCGACACCGACATTGCCACCCAGCTTGCGGAAATATTCCACCGCCGAACAGACATTGTTGGCCACATAGAGCGATTGCAGATCGTTGGACGCGACCAGGATCACTTTCTGCGCCATATCGCGGGCAATCGGCAGACCAAAGCCACCGCAGACCACATCGCCCAGGAAATCCAGCAGGACATAGTCAAAGTCCCAGTCATGAAAACCCAGCTTCTCCAGCAGTTCGAACCCGTGGATGATCCCCCTGCCCCCGCAACCGCGCCCCACTTCGGGACCGCCCAGCTCCATGGCGAAGACACCGTTACGCTTGAAGCAGACATCCCCGATCGCCACTTCCTCGCCCGCCAGCTTCTTGCGGGTCGAGGTTTCGATGATCGTGGGGCAGGCCTTGCCACCGAACAGCAGGCTGGTCGTATCCGATTTCGGATCACAGCCGATAAGCAAGACGCGCTTGCCCTGTTCGGCCATCATGCAGGACAGGTTGGCCAGCGTGAAGCTTTTGCCGATCCCGCCCTTGCCATAGATCGCGATGATCTGCGTCTTGCTGGTGGGCTCGCCCTGCGGCACCTCCAGTGTCGGCTCCTCATGCGCTTCATCACGCAAGCGGCGGTCGAAGTCCTTCAGATTCGGTACATCGTCTTTCACGCTGCGTCCTTCCAGTTCAAGATCATTTTCAGACAGGCCGGGTCGTCAAAGGCTGTCCGGTAAGCGGCGGGTGCCTGCATCGCATCGGCCTGATGCGTGATCAGCCCCGCCAGCGAGAGTGCGCCGCTTTCCACAAGCGACCGCGTGGCAATCAGATCGTCGCGCGCCCATTCCGCCGCGATGCGGAAGCGCGCCTCCTTCATGAAGGCCGGCGGAAAGGCAAAACTCAAAGGGTCGGTATAGAAACCGGCCAGCACGATCTCGCCACCCTTGCGGATGCGCGTCACCAGCTCGTTCAGCAAGGCCCCGTTGCCGGACGCATCATAGATCGCGCGATAGTCGCGGCGCGGATCATCCTCGGGGGCAATGACCTGATAGCCATCCGCACCCTGGCGACGGTCGGCATTGACCTCCCACACGGTCGGCGCAGGAGCACCGGCGGCAATCGTCAGACGCGCCAGCAAACGACCCAGCACACCATGGCCGACAATCAGATCGGGAACCGTCTTGTCCAGTCCGGCCATCGCATGACGCGCCGTCGCGGCCAGCGCCAGCAGCGCGCCCTCGGCACCCAGACCGGCATCGATTCGCGTCACCCGGTCAGCCGCCGTCACGACCCGCCGCGCAGCACCACCGAAAAGACCAAAGGCATCGCGGTAGCAACTGGCACCCGGCACGAAGACATGATCGCCAACGCGGTAGCCCGTATCAGCCCCGGCCTCGACCACCTCGCCCGCCGCCTCATAACCAGGGACCAGCGGATAGCCCATTCCGGGGAACGGCGGCATCTGACCGGACCAGAACAGTTTCTCTGTGCCGGTCGAAATTCCCGAATGCGCAATCTCGACCACCAAATCACCCGCCGAAGGGGCCGTCAGGTCCAGAGACTCCACCGACAGGTCGCGGGGACCGTTCAGAAGGACTGCGAGTGTCTGCATCATCCCCTCCTGTCGTTGCGTGCTCCGGGCGGGAAAGACTCGGTTCGCATGTTGTCGTTATCTGTCAGTTTAATGTTACAGGCCAAACTGTCAACAAAAATGGACAGTTTTCAGCGAAGCATGTCAGCCCGGCTTCACACAGCTCAGAACTGACGTGACATAGGGGCGCCGCGCCGGACGCGCGATGATCTGCGAAAACCCGGCATCTGCACAAAGCCTGCCTATTTCCTCAGCAGAACGTGTTTTTCCGGTCCGCATGGCCATGGTATAGAAAGCAAAATAGACATCGCCCGCCCGTTCAGGCACAGCCCCACCAGACATCGGCTCGGACACGATCAAGCGTCCTCCGGCCGGCAAAGTGTCAAATATTTTTGACAGCAAGCTGCGAACAGTGTCGTCCGAGTGATCATAAAGCACCCGGATCAGCGAAACCGCATCCGCACCATACGGCAACGAATCGCTGCGGAACGAGCCGCCATGCACAGCCAGACGCTGCCCCATCCCCGCCGCCTCGAACCGCGTCCTCGCTGCCGGAACAACATCAGGCAGATCGAACAGCATCAGATCCAAAGCCGGATAGGCCCGCGCCACCGCCAGCGCAAAAGCACCGGAGCCGCCACCCACATCCAGAAGACATGTCACCTGTGAAAGATCCACCATCCGCAGCGTGTCCTGCGCGACCAGACCCTGACTGTCAGCCATCAGATCCGAATAGATCCGCGTCACGGCGGGATCGACCTCCCCGCGCACGCCAAAGACATAGGGCCAGAAATTCGCAAGCTCGGTATCCACTTCGCCACGCAGCAGGGCGACGGGATTCTCCATGTCACGGTAAAAGGCTCGGTGATGCAGGATCATCGCCTCAAGCCCCGGCACACCCAGCAGGGCCGCCCCTTTGCGCCGCAGCGTGAACCGCCCATCCCTGCGCCGCCGCATCAACCCAAGGGCCGCGGCCGCCTGCAACAGGATCTCCATCCGTTCCGTCGTGATACCCGCCTCGCGCGCCAGTCCCGCTGCGGTGCGCGGCGCCTCCATCAGGCGATGCAGCAGACGCAATTCGACCACCGCCATCAGAACCTGCGACTGCACGAATCCAGCCACCAGATCGAACATCTCGGCACCTTCGCGCCGCGCGATACCGCGTGTCAGGGGAAAGCGGCTGGCCCAGCTTTGAAAAGACGGGTTGGCCATCAGCCGATGAAACCAGCCGGTCAGACGCGCCCCCTTGGGACGCGCCGCACCCTGGCCTGTGGCCGCGTCAGTCATGAAATCACCTTGCGCTGCGGGCCGGGGCCACGGGCGTCAGACGCTCGGCCTGCTTGCGCACCATCTCGGCCAGTTGCGCCTCGCCGGGACAGGACGGGATCGAGGCGATGGCCCCGCCCAGAATATCCTTCAACCGCCGGATCGCCCCATCGACGCCCAGGGCCGCCACGGCGTTCGGCCGTCCGTGCAGATCGTCCTGCCCTACCGGCTTGCCCAGCGTTTCGGAATCATAAAGCGTGTCACGCAGATCATCGGCCACCTGAAAGGCCTCACCGATGCGCGCGCCCAGTTCGAACCAGGGCTCCGCCTCCTGCCCTGCGGCAACCGCCCCCATCTGCGTCGCCGCGATGAACAGGGCGCCCGTCTTGGATTGGTGATAGGCCGACAGATCAATCTGCGGCTCGCTCTCCCAGCCTTGGCCCGCGCAGATACCATTCGGCATCCCGGTGCGCCGCGCCAGGGTCAGCACCAGCTCGGCACATCGCATCGGATCATGCGCCGCCTCGCGGGCCAGCACCTCGAAGGCCAGAACGATCAGACTATCCCCCGCCAGAACCGCCAGAGGCTGCGAAAACGCGCGATGCACCGATGGCTTGCCGCGCCGCATGTCGGCATCGTCAAAACAGGGCAGATCATCATGCACAAGGCTGGCGCAATGGATCAACTCCAAGGCCGCCGCCGCCGCATCCGACAGCGCAGGCTTGTCATCGCCGCAGGCCATGGCCACGGACATCAGGATGGTCGGCCTGATCCGCGCCCCGCCCGGAGAGGTGGCATAGTTGAGGGCCGCCGACAGCTGAGCCGGGGCAACACCCCCCTGCCCTATGGCAATGGCTCTGGAAACGGCGGCGTCGATACGCGAATGCA
>JAMWZG010000132.1:6160-8382 GCA_024304855.1 Paracoccaceae bacterium | reverse complement strand
TGGAAGGCCGATGCGACCGGCAATCTGGTCTTCCGCAAGACCGCGCGCAACTTCAACCCGCCCGCCGCCATGTGCGGCAAGGTCTGCGTGGTCGAGGTCGAGGAGATCGTGCCCACGGGCAGCATCGACCCCGACCACATCCACCTGCCCGGCATCTATGTGCACCGCATCATTCAGGGGCAGCACGAAAAACGCATCGAACAGCGCACAACCCGTCCGCGCCCCTCTGGAGCGACGCGCAATCAGGAGACAGCATGATGGCTTGGGATCGCAATCAGATGGCCGCACGCGCGGCACAGGAGCTTCAGGACGGCTGGTATGTGAACCTCGGGATCGGCATCCCCACATTGGTCAGCAACTACATCCCCGAAGGCGTCGAAGTGACCCTGCAATCGGAAAACGGGATGCTGGGCATGGGCGCCTTCCCCTTTGAGGGCGAGGAAGACCCCGACCTGATCAACGCGGGCAAGCAGACGATCACCGAATTGCCGCAGACGGCCTTCTTCGACAGCGCCATGTCCTTTGGCATGATCCGGGGCGGCAAGATCGCCATGGCGATCCTGGGCGCGATGGAAGTGTCGGAAACGGGTGATCTGGCGAACTGGATGATCCCGGGCAAGCTGGTCAAGGGCATGGGCGGCGCGATGGATCTGGTCGCAGGCGTCAAGCGGGTCGTCGTCGTGATGGATCACACCAACAAGGCGGGCGAGAGCAAGGTGCTGCCGGAATGCACCCTGCCGCTGACCGGCAAGGCCGTCGTGAACCGCATCATCACCAATCTGGGCGTGCTGGATGTGGTCGAAGGCGGCCTGAAAATCGTCGAGACCGCCGATGGCGTGACCGAGGCGGAATTGCGCGCGGCCACATTGGCCAAGATCGTGAACTGATCCGCGCCTCTGATCCGACACAAAGGCCCGCGCCATCCTGCGCGGGCCTTTTGCGTTTCTTCTTGCCTCAAATATCCCTGCGCCACAGTTGCGCCATGCTCGCGGCGGGCGGGTGTCACCCCTCGCCCAGATTGAAGACGCAGCCATCCGAAATCAGCATGGGCGGCGTCTTGCACAGGTTGCGTGCCACGGCAAAGGCGGCCAGCACCTTGGGCACATAGTCCCGCGTTTCCGCGAAAGGTGGCACGCCGCCATGCCGCTTGACCGCATTTTCGCCAGCATTGTAGCCGGCCAGAGCGAGGATCGGATCGCCCCCGAACTCCTTGAGCAGCCAGTCCAGATAGGCGACGCCCCCCTTGATGTTCTGCCCCGCGTTCAGGCTGTCGGCCACACCGAAGCGGTCCGCCGTGGCGGGGATAAGCTGCATCAGACCGACCGCCCCGGCCGAACTGACCGCATCCGCGCGCCCGCTGGATTCCACCGCAATCACGGCCAGAACCAGCGCAGGCGACACGCGGGTGCCGACGGTGTTGAGCAGCAACTCGGCCCGATGCGTGCGCGCGATCCCCAACAGATCGGACAGGCGCGGCGCGGCGATCTGCTGGCCAGAGGCGGCATTGGCGATGTGGATCAACGCAGGCTCCAGCCGCCCCGGCGCCGCTTCCTCCAGCAGGGGCGAGATCGTCTCCCAGAACCAGCCATACCGCCCGACGGGGGCCTCCTCTGCCCCGGCACCCGGCACATCGGGCGCAGGGGGGCGGACCGCGACGACGGGCTGCGGCTCGATCTGGACGGTGATCCGCGGCGCGGTGCTGCCCGGCGCGGGCGGTTTGACCCGTTTGAAGGTGAAATCCGAGAAGCCGGGACGGTCCTGCGCGACTGATGGCGCGGCCAAGATCAGGCCGGATAGCAGAATCACCCCCACGGCCAGCACCCGCCCAAGGGCGTTTCGGCGTCGAATCGCCGTCCGATCCGGTTCGCGGGATCGCTGCATGACCGATTTGCCTGCCTGTATCGTGGGTATCACGCTCGATTATTGGGGAAATCATTGCAGAAAATCGGATTCCTGACCAGCCCAAGATCCGCGATCCGCACACGCCTGAGGCGATTTTGCCGCAATCAAAGACGCAAACCCTGCCGCATTTCAGGGCAAGAAAGGTTATTTATTCATGAACTACAGATGGTTAACACATTAATCAGGGATCTGTTCAGAAAAAAATAAAAGCACGAATCCCGCCAAACTGTTGCCCCAATCCACTGGCTATATCTGCTCATACCGAAACGGAGACGGGCCAAGAGAGAGACAGCCCAGACAGTCACCGGCGCGGTTGTGCA
>JAMWZG010000132.1:0-6150 GCA_024304855.1 Paracoccaceae bacterium | reverse complement strand
CGTGACCGTTGACTGGGTTGTGCTGACCGCAGCCGTCGTGGGCCTGGCCGTGGCCGCCTACTCCTCGATCGAGACCGGCGCATCGAACCTGACCGCCCAGACCAACACGTTCATGGGCACCCAGAACCCGAACAACCCGTAATCCCGGTTCGCTTCGCCTATTAGGCCGCTCCCGCCCTGTCGGGTGCGGCCTTTTCATTTACGATCGGGTGGAACCGTTCCGGCACGGTATCTGTGATGTGCATTCGCCGGAAGGAGACGGACAGATGAAGATTTCCACACTCCGTGCAAGGCTTTTCCGCTTTCTCCGCGACACCGATGGTGCCGTGACCGCTGACTGGGTCGTGTTGACCGCATTGGCGGTGACGCTGCTTTCTGCGGGCTACGGCTCGATGCGCGATGGCGCGACGGGACTGGCGGACAATACCAGCAGCTTTCTGACAAGCTATCTGGATTGATCCCGCGACGGCCCTTTGATCCGTCGCACCGACCATCAGACGGGCGCGCCCCTCCGGCGCAACGCCCCAAAAAGACCTGACGCGGCCCCGCCGCGCGACACGCCAAATCCCAGAGCCTTCCCTGATTTGGCCATAATGCAGAATTAATCTGGCAGGCAGACACAGATCATCGTCCGGCATCCCAGGATGTCCGCGAACAGGATACAGGAAAGGTTACACCATGCGCGCAGTTTTCGGCCTTGTGCTGATTGCCGGTCTGGGACTGGCAGGTTTCGCCGTGATGATGGCGAAAAAGCAGTTTGACGCCTATCAGATGCAACTGGCGCAGGCGCAGCAGATGCAAAGCCAGATCATCCCGACGGTCGAGGTTTTCGTCGCGCAAAAGACGCTGAACTATGGCGATCCGCTTACACCCGAGGATCTGCGCGCGGTCAAATGGCCCTCGGACGCGATCCCGGAGGGCAGCTTCAACGCGCTGACCGAGATTTTCCCCGAGAATGCGCCCGATGCGACCCGCTATGTGCTGCGCACGATCGAAAAGGACGAGGCGATCATGACCAGCAAGATCAGCCTGCCCGGCGAGGATGCGGGGCTGAACTCGCGGATCGAGCGCGGGATGCGCGCCTTTGCCATCAAGGTGGATGTGGCCTCGGGTGTGTCGGGCTTTCTGCGCCCCGGCGACCGGGTCGATGTCTATTGGACCGGCGCGGTCGATCAGGACATCGGCGGCGGCACGCGCGGCGAGATCACGAAGTTGATCGAGGCGAATGTGCGCCTGATTGCCGTGGACCAGAGCGCCAATGGCGAAAGCGCCGAGGCTGCCATCGCCCGCACCGTCACGGTCGCGGCGCGCCCCGATCAGGTCGCAGGTCTGGCACAGGCGCAATCCACGGGCCGTCTGTCGCTGTCGCTGGTGGGTGCCAATGATGACACGGTGGCCGAGGCCATCGAAGTCGATCAGCGCCGCCTTCTGGGTCTGGTCAGCGCCCCGATCGAAGAAGCCGTGGTCGTGGAACAGGAACAGGTCTGCACCACGCGGGTCCGTCGCGGTGCCGAGGTGGTCGAGTTGCAGATCCCCTGCACGAACTGACCCCAGACCAGTCCAGACAGGGCGCAACAGCCCGAAGTCCCATCAGAAAGGGGCGGGTTCCCACCGGAGCCCGCCCCTTTTGCGTCGGGTCATCGCCATGCCGATCATATTTTTTCGCGCCTGTTGCCATTTATCCACATAAGGCAGAGGCCTGAACCTATTGATTCTTGCAATAAATATCGAAATCGACCATTCTATCGCGAAAGGTGGGCACCAAAGACCCGCAATTTGAGGCGTGATCGGAAAGGCAGGTCACATGAAAACGGACAGATTTATCGGGGCCGCCCTGCTGGGGCTGGCTCTGGGGTTCGGCCAGATTGCGGTCGCGCCCATGGTGCAGGCGGAAACCGTGCGTGTCCTTCAGGAAGGGCGCTCGACCAGCCTTGAAGTGCCGATGAACCGCGCTGTGGTTGTTGAAAGCGAAGTCCCTTTTGCCGAATTGTCGATTGCGAACCCGGCGATTGCCGATATTTCATCGCTATCCGAACGCACCATTTATGTGCTGGGCAAGGCACCGGGCACAACGACGCTGACGCTTCTGGATGCCAGCGGGCAGTTGATCACGAATATCGACGTGCGGGTGGCCGCGGACATCAGCGAGTTCAAGGAACGTCTGGGGCAGATCCTGCCCGGCGAGAAGATCGAAGTGCGCACGGCCAATGACGGGATCGTCATGTCGGGCACAGTGTCCAGCGCGCAGAAACTGCAACGTGCGCTGGATCTGGCGGAACGCTATGCGCCGGAGCGGGTGTCGAACCTGATGTCTGTCGGGGGCGTGCAGCAGGTGATGCTGAAGGTGCGCTTTGCGGAAATGCAGCGCAACGTATCCAAGTCGCTGAGCGCCTCGCTGGCGCTGAACGGCAGCGCCTTCAACAATGACATGGGCCTGTCGGGCGGCAGCAACACGCTGAACAACCTGGGCGCACAGACAAACGCTCTGGGTGGCGGTATCCCCGGCGTGAACACCAATAACGGCGCGATGCTGCTGGGCTTTGGCGCGGGCGCGGTCGAGGTGGGCATTCTGCTGGAAGCCCTTGAAACCAAAGGCGTCGTGCGGACGCTGGCCGAGCCGAACCTGGTGGCCCTGTCCGGGCAGGAGGCGAAGTTTCTGGCCGGTGGCGAATACCCTGTTCCTATCGCGCAGGATGGCGGCACCATCACGGTCGAGTTCAAACCCTTCGGGATCGAGCTGAATTTCGTGCCCCGCGTCGTCGATGGCGATCTGATCAACCTGGAAATGATGGCGGCGGTGTCATCGCTGGACCCGTCCAGCGGCATCGAGCTGAACGCCTTCCGCATCGACGCTTTCCAGCGTCGGGAAACATCGACCACGGTCGAGCTGCGCGACGGCGAGAGTTTCGCGGTCGCAGGCCTTTTGCAGGATGACTTCCGCGACACCGCCGGGCAGGTGCCATGGCTGGGTGACATCCCGGTTCTGGGCGCCCTGTTCCGCAGCGCCGATTTCCGGCGTTCGCAATCCGAACTGGTGATCATCGTGACGGCCCATCTGGTCACGCCGACGCGCGGCGAGGCCTTGGCCCTGCCGACCGACCGGATCAAACCGCCGACCGAACGTGACCTGTTCCTGTTCGGCCGTGTCGCCCGCGAAGGCCAGCCCGCCCTGCGCGGCGCGGCAGGAGAGGTTGCCAAACAGGATTTCAACGGCTCTTATGGCTATGTGATGGACTGATCGGATGCAACGGAACATGTACAAGACCCTCGCACTCATCGGCGTGTTGGCAGCAAGTGCCTGTTCCAGCGTTGATCCGATCTATCGCAACTTCAACAGCGAAGCAGGCGCGACCATCGACAGCGGCTCTTTCGGCAATGCGACGATGAACAACGCGCTGGCGATGACAAACCGTCAGAGCTTTCTGATCGACCTGTCGCGCCGCTTTTCGCAGGAAGTCTCGCCTGTGGTGAACTTCGCCTTCAACTCGGCCGTTCTGGATGCGGGGGCGCAGGATACGCTGCGCGAACAGGCCAACTGGATCAGGCAGTTCCCCGAAGTGCGCTTCCGCGTTTATGGCCATACCGATCTGGTGGGGTCGGACGCCTATAACAAGAACCTGGGCCTGCGCCGCGCGCAGGCCGTGGTGGGCTTTCTGGCCACGCAAGGCATCAGCCGGTCGCGGCTGGAGGCGCTGGTCTCCTTCGGAGAGCAGCAGCCCCTGATCGTCACCGATGGGCGCGAGCGGCGCAACCGGCGCACCGTCACCGAAGTCTCGGGCGTGGTCGAGAAGCGGCCGGGCGAGCTGGACGGGAAATACGCGCAGATCATTTATCGCGAGTATGTCAACAGCGCGGCACCGACCAGCACCCTGACCGGGCTGTCCAGCGGACCGTCCGCCGCCGAATAACGGTATCTCGTGCGGCGCAAATCCAAGCGGCCGCCACTGGGGCAGAGCGGGTTTGCCCTTGTTTCAAGGCCGCCAGCTGCGCCTGCCGCCCGGACCGACCCGCCGCAGCCGGCCTGTCCCGGCCCCCTGCCCTGCCCCGCCAACAGGCCGTTTGATCGTCGTGCGATACCAAACAATTACGATCTTTTGGCCCTAATGTTGCCCATATTTTCCGCGACCTTGCCTGCAATGGGATAGCTTTGTCCGGCACATGCCGGGCACGGGTGGTCGGATGCCGGAACAGGAATGAACCCACCAGAGGTTCAATATGTGCCTGCCTTGCCAGACGACGGCCCCCGAGGTCAAAGGACAAGAGGCAAGATGAGTAGCAGTGTGCATCACTCCCCGGAACCGGCGCCGATCGTGGCCTGCACGATCAGCCGCGACGTGCAGAACTTCGACCTTCTGATCGAGGATATGGAAGCCGTTCTGGGTGAAAACTGGGGCGACCTCGGATTTGGCGAGGCGCTGGCCTTTTTCGCGCAGCCTGACGCGGATGCGCTGGAATTCGTGGCCCTCGCGATGGATCAGGAGGATGAGGACAATCTGGTCCTGCTGGGCGAGATCATCCATCAGGCCCGCAGCCGCAATATCCGCGTGATCCTGATTGCCGAGGATGTCAGCCCCGCCGCCCTGCATCAGTTGCTGCGGCAGGGCGCCGATGAATTCGTCCCCTATCCCCTGCCCGAGAACGAGCTGGAAGCGGCCATCCAGCGCATCCGCCAACCCGAACCCGCGCCGGTTCTTTCGGCCCCGGCTGCCGAAGCGACGACGGGCACACGCAAATCGGCGCATGACCGCGAGGGGGTTGTCATGGCCGTCCAAGGCCTGGCGGGCGGGGTGGGTGCCACCACTTTCGCCGTGAACCTGGCGTGGGAGCTGTGCAATGTCGCCAAGAAGGGCAAGCCCGACCCGCGCGTCTGCATCCTTGATCTGGACCTGCAATATGGCTCGATCTCGACCTTCCTGGACCTGCCGCGCCGCGAAGCGGTGTTCGAGCTGTTGACCGATACCGAATCCATGGACGGCGACAGCTTCACCGCCGCCATGATCCCGTTCGAGGACAAGCTGCATGTCCTGACCTCGCCCGCCGATATGCTGCCGCTGGATCTTGTCACGTCAGATGACATCAATCGCATCATCGCCATGGCCCGACAGCATTTCGACTATGTGGTGATCGACATGCCCCGCACCCTGGTGCAATGGACCGAGGCCGTGCTGAATGGGGCGCATATCTATTTCGCGCTGCTGGAGCTGGACATGCGGTCGGCCCAGAATGCGCTTCGCCTCAAGCGGGCCTTGCAGGCCGAGGATCTGCCGTTTCAGAAGCTGCGTTTCGCGCTGAACCGTGCGCCCGGTTTCACCGATCTGAGCGGCAAGAGCCGGGTCAAGCGGATGGCTGAAAGCCTTGGCATCTCGATCGACCTGTTGCTGCCTGATGGCGGCAAGGCGGTCACGCAGGGGGCCGATCACGGCCTGCCGCTGGCGCTGAGCGCCGCCAAGAACCCGCTGCGCAAGGAGGTCGCGAAACTGGCCCTCTCGCTGCACAAGCTGGGTCAAGGCGACGTTGAAGCGGCCTGAACCGGATATTGGGGATCATTAGATGTTTTCACGTTACAAGAAACCCGGCGGCACCGATCAACCGGCCAGGCCTGTCACGACGGCGGCCAAGCCTGTCCTGCAACCCGCCACCCGCGCCGTCGATGCGGTCAACCCGTCGATGCGGCGGGCGCAGGCCATCGCGCCCGCGCAGACCGTGGCCATGGACCGCGACCGCAAGCGGCGCGAGCGTCTGGGCGAGATCAAGCTGGAACTGCACCGGGCGCTTTTGGACAACCTGAACCTCAGCGCATTGGATTCTGCCACCGAGAACGACCTGCGCGCCGAAATCACCTCGATCGCGTCGGAAGTGCTGGAGGAAAAGGGCATCGTGCTGAACCGCGAGGATCGCACGCAGCTGACGCAGGAGCTCTATGACGAGGTCAAGGGTCTGGGTCCGCTGGAAACCCTGCTCAAGGATGACAGCGTCAACGATATTCTGGTCAACGGCCCGCAGCGCATCTTCGTGGAGCGCGGCGGCAAGCTGGAACTGACCGACATCACCTTCAAAGATGAAAAGCACCTGTTGCGGATCATCGACAAGATCGTGTCGGCCGTGGGCCGGCGCGTGGACGAATCCAACCCCCTGTCTCTTATACACATT
>JAMWZG010000131.1:2812-8452 GCA_024304855.1 Paracoccaceae bacterium | reverse complement strand
GACGGGTCCAAGGGCGGGTGGGTCAAGCGGGCCGAGGCTTTCATGCATCCGCGCTATCACCTCAACCCGGTCGAATTCGCAGCGAGGACAGCCCAATGGGATTGATCGACACGCTGCTGGGCGCTGTCTTTGGCGGCGGTCGCAATGTTCTGCGCGAGACGGCAGAGGTGTTTCGCGAGAACGCCGAGGAGGGGGCCGCGCGGGAGGTTGCGTTGCGTCAGGCGGCACTGGCCCAGTTCGGTTCGGAATTCACGCTGGCGCGTCAGGGCTGGTTTGACCGCGCGGTGGATGCGGCCAACCGACTGCCGCGCCCCCTGATGGCGATGGGCACTCTGGGGCTTTTCGTGTCGGCCATGGTCGATCCGGTCTGGTTCGCCAGCCGGATGCAGGGAATCGCGCTGGTGCCGGAACCACTCTGGTGGTTGCTGGGTGCGATCGTGTCTTTCTATTTCGGTGCGCGCCATCAGGCCAAGGGGCAGGAGTTTCAGGTCCGCGTTGCACAAAGCATGGCGCATGTGCCGCAGGTCATGGACAACCTCAAGGCGCTGCGCGCCTTGGAGGCGGGCGCGCGAACGGACAGGCCCGCAGAAGCAGATGCGTCATCCGCGCCCGAGGTGGCCAGCACGCCCGAGGAGAGCGCATCCGATGAGGCAGACAATCCCGCTCTGAGCGCGTGGCGCCGCAAGGCCGCTCTGACCGCTCATAGCGACCCTTTGGGCGGTCGCTGAGGCGGAGCTTGGGTGGAAGGATCGGGGCGACAGGGCCGCGACAATGTGAACACCGTGGAATACCGATTCCGTTTGGCCAGCCTCATTGCAGGCCCTATAACAGGCGCATGATAGTAGAACTCGGACATTTCGCCCTCATCCTTGCATTCCTTGTCGCCTGCGTGCAGGCGGTGGTGCCGCTGATTGGCGCGCATCAACGCTGGCCGGGGTGGATGGCCATGGCCGAACCTGCGGCCAATGCGCAATTCATGCTGACGGCCTTTTCCTTCGGCGCGCTGACATATGCTTTCGTGACCTCCGATTTCTCGGTGGCGCTGGTGGTGCAGAACTCCCATTCCCTCAAGCCGATGATCTACAAGATCAGTGGCGTCTGGGGGAATCATGAGGGGTCGATGCTGCTCTGGGTGCTGATCCTGACGCTGTTCGGGGCGATGGCCGCTTGGTTCGGGGGCAATCTGCCGCCCACCCTCAGGGCGCGCGTGCTGGCGGTTCAATCCTCTGTTTCGGTTGCGTTTTTCGCCTTCATCATCTTCACCTCGAACCCGTTCATCCGCATGAATGTGCCGCCCTTTGACGGGCAGGATCTGAACCCTTTGCTGCAAGACCCGGGATTGGCCTTTCATCCGCCCTTCCTCTATCTGGGCTATGTCGGCCTGAGCATTGCATTCTCCTTTGCCGTGGCGGCCCTGATCGAGGGGCGAGTGGATGCGGCCTGGGGGCGGTGGGTGCGCCCCTGGACCTTGCTGGCCTGGGTCAACCTGACCATCGGGATCGGACTGGGTAGCTGGTGGGCCTATTACGAACTGGGCTGGGGCGGCTTCTGGTTCTGGGATCCGGTCGAGAATGCGAGCTTCATGCCATGGCTTCTGGCGGCGGCGTTGCTGCATTCCTCGATCGTGGTCGAGAAGCGCGAGAGCCTGAAAAGCTGGACCATACTGCTGGCGATCCTGGCGTTCGGCTTTTCGCTGATCGGCACGTTCATCGTGCGTTCGGGCGTCATCACCTCGGTTCACGCCTTTGCCAATGATCCGGAGCGCGGCGTGTTCATCCTGATGATCCTGGGCTTCTTCATGGGCGGTGCGCTGACCCTGTTCGCAGCCCGCGCCAGCGCGATGGAGGCCAAGGGCGTGTTCAGTCTGGCCAGTCGCGAAAGCGCGCTGGTGATGAACAATATCCTGCTGGCGGTCTCCTGTTTCGTGGTCTTCATCGGCACGATCTGGCCTCTGGTGGCGGAGATGCTGTTTGATCGCAAACTCTCGGTCGGGCCGCCGTTTTTCGACATGGCCTTCACCCCTTTCATGGTGGTGCTGGGGGCGATCCTGCCTGTCGGTGCGATGATGCCATGGAAGCGGGCCGATCTGGGGCGCAGTTTCCGGCCACTCATCCCGGCCTTCATCCTTGCGGTGGCTGTGGCTGTTCTGGCCTTCTCGTTGCAAACGGGGCGGTCGGCGCTGGGGCCGGTTGGGCTGTTCCTTGGGACATGGCTGATCTCGGGCGCGCTGGTCGATGTCTGGTCGCGCACAGGACGCGGACAGGTTGGCGGCCGGCTGTCGCGGCTTGGCCGCCTGCCGCGCGCGGATTGGGGCAAGGCCGTGGCGCATGGCGGTCTGGGTGTCACGATGCTGGGCATTGCCGGGCTTCTGGCGTGGCAGCAGGAGGATATTCGCGTCGCCCAGTTCAACGAACCTTTCGAGGTGGCGGGCTTCACCCTGACCCTGACGGATGTGCAGCGGGTCGAGGGGCAGAACTACGTCTCGACGATGGGATGGGTCGATCTGGCCCGCGAGGGCGAGGCGATTGCCACATTGACCCCCGAGAAACGCTTTTATCCGGTGGCGCAGATGCCCACGACCGAGGCCGCGATCGACATCGGCTTCTGGCGCGATGTCTATGTGGTGATCGGTGATCCGCAAGCGAATGGTGGTTGGGCGATCCGCACCTATTACAAGCCGCTGGCCAACTGGATCTGGGGGGGCGCGATCCTGATGGCTCTGGGCGGGATGCTGAGCATCAGCGACCGCCGCTTCCGCGTCGCCGCCGGGGCGGCGCGGCGTGAACCGGCCGCAGGGGTGCCCGCGGAATGATGCGGCTGGTGATGGCTCTGTGGCTGGCGCTGGCCGGTCTTGGCCCGGTCATGGTGGTGACGGCGCTGCCCGCCCATGCGGTGCAGCCCGATGAGGTGCTGGATGATCCCGCGCTGGAGGCGCGCGCCCGCGAACTGTCCCGCGGGCTGCGCTGCATGGTCTGCCGGAACGAGAGTATCGACGAATCCAATGCCGAACTGGCCCGTGACATGCGTCTTCTGGTGCGTGAACGACTGGTGGCCGGGGACAGCGATCAGGAGGTCGTGACCTTCATCGTGGACCGCTATGGCGAATATGCCCTGCTGAAACCGACGACGGGTGGTGCCAACTGGCTGCTCTGGGCGGCGGGGCCGGTGATGCTGCTGCTGGCGCTTGGCGTCGGCTTTTCCTATCTGCGCGGCCGCCAGACGGCGCAGGAAGCCGGACCGGGGCAGTTGAGCGAGGACGAGAAGGCCAAGCTCAGCAAGATTCTGGAGGACTGACGCCGGGTTTGATCTTTTCCTTGGGCCGCGCTGCGGTAAGGTGACGCCAAGAGGCGGAACATTTGGAAAGGCCGAACCATGGAGTATCAGACCATCACCCTGAACATCGCGGACGATGTTGCGGTGCTGACCCTCAACCGCGCGGACAAGATGAACGCGCTGAACACCCAGATGCGGGCTGAAATCGCCGACGCGGCCCGCGCGGCGGGCAAGGATGCGCGGGTGCTGGTGATCACCGGGGCAGGGCGGGCATTCTGTTCGGGGCAGGATCTGAGCGACCGGGCCAATGCGGCCAATCTGGATATGGAGCGGACGCTTCGGGATGAATACTTGCCGATGTTGCAGGCGATCTATGACTGCCCGATCCCCACGATCAGCGCCGTGAACGGGGCCGCCGCCGGCGCCGGGGCCAATCTGGCGCTGGCCGCCGATGTGGTGATTGCAACGCAGAGCGCCTATTTCCTGCAAGCCTTCACCCGGATCGGTTTGATCCCGGATGCGGGCGGCACCTATTGGATGACGCGCCAGATGGGCACGGCCAAGGCGATGGGGGCGGCGCTTTTTGCCGACAAGATCAGCGCGCAGCAGGCCGATGACTGGGGGTTGATCTGGGAGGCCGTGGCCGATGACGCCTTTGACGCGACATGGCGGGCGCGGGCTGCGCATCTGGCCAAGGGACCGACCGTGGCCTATGCCCATGTGAAACAGGCGATCCGGGGCAGTTGGGACAACAGTCTGGAGGAACAACTGGCCATGGAAGGACGGTTTCAGGGCACCTGTGGCAAGACCCGGGACTTCAAGGAAGGCGTGCTGGCCTTTCTGGAAAAGCGCCCTGCCAGTTTCGAGGGGCGCTGACGCCCCTCATCCGTCCTGCGGACGTCTTCGGAATGTCCATCGCCAGGACATGAAAACGGCGCCCCGGGGGGCGCCGTTTGTCATTGTGCAGGAAACCTCAGCGGTTTTCGATGTCTACATAATCCCGCGCGGTTTCGCCCATGTAGAGCTGACGCGGGCGGCCGATCTTCATCTGCGGATCGGCGATCATTTCCTTCCACTGGCTAACCCAGCCCACCGTGCGCGACAGCGCGAAAATGGGCGTGAACATCGAGGTCGGGAAGCCCATCGCCTCGAGGATGATGCCGGAGTAGAAATCGACATTGGGGAACAGCTTCTTCTCGATGAAGTAAGGATCATTGAGCGCGACATGTTCCAGTTCCTTGGCGACCTGAAGGAGCGGGTTGTCATGGACGCCCAGCAGTTCCAGCACCTCATCCGCCGATTGCTTGAGAACTTTGGCGCGCGGGTCCGTGTTCTTGTAGACGCGGTGGCCAAAGCCCATCAGGCGGAACGGATCGTTCTTGTCCTTGGCGCGGGCGATGAATTCGGGGATGCGGTCCACTGTCCCGATCTCGCGCAGCATTTCAAGGCAGGCCTGGTTCGCACCGCCATGCGCCGGACCCCAGAGACAGGCGATGCCGGCTGCGATACAGGCAAAGGGGTTGGCCCCCGAGGAGGAGGCCAGACGCACGGTCGAGGTCGAAGCGTTCTGCTCGTGATCGGCGTGCAGCGTCAGGATACGGTCCATGGCGCGGCTGACGATCGGGTTCACATGATAGGTTTCGGCCGGGACCGAGAAGCACATGTGCAGGAAATTCGCCGCGTAATCCAGATCGTTGCGCGGATAGACGAAGGGCTGGCCGATGGAATATTTGTAAGCCATCGCCGCAATTGTCGGCATCTTGGCGATCAGGCGGATCGAGGCAACCTCGCGCTGCCAGGGATCGTTCACGTCAAGGCTGTCGTGATAGAAGGCCGACATCGCGCCGACCACGCCCACCATGGTGGCCATCGGATGCGCATCGCGGCGGAAGCCACGGAAGAAGTTGTGCATCTGCTCGTGGATCATCGTGTGGCGCGTCACCCGCGTCTCGAAATCCTCAAGCTGGGCGGAGGAGGGCAGTTCACCGTAAAGCAGCAGATAGCACACTTCGAGGAAATGCGATTTGGAGGCCAGCTGATCAATCGGATAGCCGCGGTGCAGCAGGATGCCTTCATCGCCGTCGATATAGGTGATGGTGCTGTCGCAGCTTGCGGTCGATGTGTAGCCGGGATCATAGGTGAACACGCCGGCCTGGGCATAGAGTTTGCGGATGTCCAGCACCTCAGGCCCCGCGGTCGGGGTATACATCGGCAGGTCGAAACTCTTGCCATCGAAGCTGAGCGTTGCTGTTTTGCTGGGTGTCGTCATTTTCGTCCCTTCCTCACTGGCGATACCCGCAGATCGGGACCGCCTTTCTATTCTGAACGCCTGAAGAAAGGGTGAACCGATCTCAGGCGGCGGCATCT
>JAMWZG010000131.1:0-2802 GCA_024304855.1 Paracoccaceae bacterium | reverse complement strand
AATGGCCGCCCGCATCGGGCCTGCCAGCTTGCCGAAAGTCATTCCCTGCGTCTGTGCGAATTCGTTCAGGACGTGTTCAAGATCGCCCCGGCTCCAGCTAGCATTTTGCAGATGCGGCGTCAATTCTCTCAGTATACCACGGGATACATCCGTGAGATGCGCGGCCGCTTTCTCATCCGCGACGACAGGGCGGTCAGTCAGGATGAATTCTGCCTTTTCAAGCAGTTCGAAGAAGGTTTTCGCGCGTTCTTTCAGATGGGGCATGGCGGCATAGAGCATCGCCTTCTTGTGTGCCGCCAAAGGGGCATGGCCAATCGCGTCCATGAAGGCCATCACCTCATGCAGCAGCGCGGCATCTGGGGTGGCCGCGATGTGCTGGCCGCAGATGCTTTCCAGTTTCTTGAAATCCAGCCGCGCCGGTGACTTGCCGATTCCCGCAAGGTCGAACCATGCAAGCGCCTGCTCATCGGTGAAGAATTCATCATCGCCATGGCTCCACCCCAGACGGGTCAGATAGTTCCGCATCCCCGCCGCAGGATAGCCCATGGCCTGATACTCCTCGACCCCGAGGGCACCGTGACGCTTCGAGAGCTTCTTGCCATCCGGGCCATGGATCAGCGGGATATGGGCCCAGACCGGAACGGTCCATCCCATCGCGTGATAGATCATCATCTGGCGCGCGGCATTGTTCAGATGGTCATCGCCCCGGATCACATGGGTCACGCCCATATCGTGATCATCCACGACCACGGCCAGCATATAGACCGGCGTGCCATCGCCCCGCAGCAGAACCATGTCGTCCAGCTGATCATTGCGAATGACGACGCGCCCCTGCACCTGATCCTCGATCACCGTCTCGCCTTCAACCGGGGCCTTGATGCGGATCACATAGGGCCTGTCGGTCGGATGGGTGGCGGGGTCGGCATCGCGCCATGGGCTGCGGTAGAGCGTCGATCGGCCCTCAAGGCGGGCCTCCTCGCGGAAGGTCTCGATCTCCTCCTGGGTGGCGAAACACTTGTAGGCGCGCCCCTCGTCCAGCAACTGCCGTGCGACATCCGCATGGCGGGCGGCGCGGGCAAACTGGCTGATCGCCTCGCCATCATGATCCAGCCCGAGCCAGGCCAGCCCCTTGAGAATGGCCTCGGTCGCTGCGGGGGTCGAGCGTTCACGGTCCGTATCTTCGATCCGCAGAAGGAATTTCCCACCGCGCGCCCGGGCATAGAGCCAGTTGAACAATGCCGTGCGCGCCCCGCCGATATGCAGATAGCCGGTCGGAGAGGGCGCAAAACGGGTGACAACAGGCGATGACATGGGGGGTGTTTAACCTTTCGCTAACCAGAGCAGGTGTAGTCTTGCCGCATGTCTAGCGATGCGGGGGGCAAGGGGCAAGAGTTGCAGATCCTGCATCTGATCATGGGTTCGCTGGAGGCGCAGCGTGGCCATCTCTTTCCCTGGTCCGCAGTCCTGATCGGGCTGGGCGCGGGCCTTTGGTTCATGCTGCCTGACGAGCCGGGGATGGACGTCTATGCCATGGTCCTGGGTGGCTTGGCGCTTGCTCTGCTGATGCGCGCGATCATGCCTCAGGCGTTGCATCCTGTGGCGGTGATCCTGGCTTGCCTGACGCTTGGCGTCCTGGCGGCCGGGCTGCGGGCGCATCTGGTGGCCGCTCCGATGCTGGATTTCCGCTACTACGGTCCGGTTCAGGGGCGCATCGTCTGGATCGACCGCGCGCAAAGCGATGTGATGCGGATCACGCTGGATCAGGTCGTGCTGGAGCGAATGTCTGCGACGCGCACGCCGGTGAAAATCCGGGTGTCGCTGCATGGCGATCAATCCGCCCATACGCCGAAGCCGGGGCAGACCGTGATCATGACCGCGCATCTGTCCGCCCCCGATGGCCCGGTCGAGCCGGGCGGGTTCGACTTTCGCCGGATGGCCTGGTTCGAGCGGTTGGGGGCTGTGGGCTATACGCGCACCCCGGTTCTGCTCTGGCACCCCCCGGACCCCGGCACGCAGGTGGTGGACAGGCTGCGCAGCCACCTGTCGGCTGCGATGCTGCGGGCCATGCCGTCCGAGGCGGGGGCCTTCGCCACGGGTGCGATGACCGGCGACCGATCCGCCATCACGCAGGAGACGGCGGCGGCGCTGCGCGACTCGGGGTTGGCACATCTTCTGGCCATTTCGGGGATGAACCTTGCGTTTCTGATTGCCTTTGTCTTTGCCCTGATCCGCTATGGCGTGGCCTTGATCCCGCCGCTGGCCCTGCGGGTCAGTGCCAAGAAGCTGGCGGCGCTGGTGTCCCTGGGCGTGGCCTTCTTCTATCTGCTGCTGTCCGGGTCCAATGTGGCCACGGAACGGGCCTTCATCATGGTAACGGTCATGCTGGGCGCGGTTCTGCTGGACCGGCAGGCGCTGACGCTGCGTTCGGTCGCGCTGGCCGGGATCATCCTGATCCTGTGGAAACCCGAAAGCCTGCTGGCACCGGGGTTCCAGATGTCCTTTGCCGCGACCACGGCCTTGATCGCCGGTTTCGCAGCCAGCCAAAGCCGCATGGAACCGGGCCGGATGCCCCGTTGGGCCGTGCCGCTGGCCACGCTTGTCATGTCGTCGGTGATCGGCGGGCTGGCCTCTGGTCCCTATGCGGCGGCGAGTTTCAATCGCTATGCGGATTATGGCCTGCTGGCCAATCTGCTGACGGTTCCGGTCATGGGGGCGGTGGTCATGCCGGCCGGGGCCATGGCGGCGCTGCTGTCGCCCTTGGGGCTGGCGGACTATCCGCTCTGGCTGATGGAGGCGGGGGCG
>JAMWZG010000130.1:5926-8498 GCA_024304855.1 Paracoccaceae bacterium | reverse complement strand
GCTGCAAGCAAGTCTACTTTAGGATCAGATTTGGTCATTGGATGCCCTCTACTGTGGGAAAGCCTTTTCCGAGCAATAATTGTGACGCCCACATCATGTTGTAGTCGCCATGCTTAGTTTTACGGAACATCGAATTCTTCAATGACTGGCCTGCCTGTTGTTGCACAAAAAGACACCACAGACAACTGTTCTTTGGTTAACAAAAACTGTTACTAAAGATAGTTCGACTATCCAAGGCGTTGCAGCCTTAAAATTGCCATAGTGTTCTTGGAAAATAAAGATATTCAAGACCAAAAGGGCTTTGATTCAACACATCTTAGCCAGCAGCGCTGGCCCCGCAGCGTTAAGAACATGACGACGGGGAACTGCACAAGTGTATGGTCAAGCAGTGATACTGATTCATGAACGTTATAAACATTGAGATCCCGGTTAAGAATAGGCGCGTCTCTATCGTGCCGCGCGTTGCACTGATCCGGGAAAGTGATCAGGCACTCTGCGACAGTCTGACTGACAACTTGCGCATCCTTGGCATTCAGAATGTCCTGCATTGCGCTCAGGCCGCCCCCGACGCCATCATGCATGACGTGCTGCGCGACACGCATCGTGCAGGCGTTCTGGTCACCGGGATGCGGGATGCGGTCGTTGGACCGGTCGAGGTGTCGGACCTGCGCCGGAACCTGCCAGGCTGGGTGATCATCGTGGTCGATCATATCGACACGGCGCACAGTTCGGCCGATGCCTTGGCCGCAGGTGCAGACGACGTGCTGCGAGTCCCCTTTTCCGCTCAGGAACTGGAAGCTCGGGTGGCGCTGCGAATGCGGCAGGCAGGCATGGCGGAGACCAGCACAGCCCTCAAGGCTCCTCTGGTTGCAGGTGCCCAACTGACCCCGGTCGAAACGGACATCATGCGCATCCTGATGTCGCTGAGGGGTCAGATCGTCTCGCGCAATCACCTGTCACAACAACTGGACAAGTCCGAATGGCACTATGGTGATCGGAAGTTCGACGTTCACATCACGCGGATCCGCAAGAAACTCAAGGCGGCGTTCGGTGACAGATATCATGTCCGGACGATCAGGTCGAAAGGCTATCTCTTCGACTTTTCGGAGGACGGAGTCAGAGCCTAGTCCACTGTGTTCTCGCGGGCCAAGGTCGCGATAAGGTCCAGCGCCGCTGTCGCTCCGTCTGCATGGCTGTAGAGGGCCCCCTCTTCTGCCGCGGAACGGTCCAGCGCAGCCGCGAAATGTCCGGTGACCACCATAACGGCCACCAAACCGGCAACTGCCACATGGACAGACTTGACGATCCGCCGCTTCGCACGGGTGGCGACCACCGGCGCAGACGTGGCCGACGCAACGGACGCCGAGGCAACCGGCCCTACGGGCGTGATGAAGACACCGCGCACGGTTATGGTCACATTGCACAGTTGCGGCTCCCGCATGAAACGGTGGACCACGGCCTCGGGAAACAGATCTTCAGCCATGTCCAGCACCGCAGACTGCCCCACAGACCAGTTGTCCAGAACATTGCGCGGCAGGACGAAACGGGCATAGTCGTCCCTGCATCCGATGCGGGTCACCTCGACCACCGCCTCGGCACCGGTCGCATTCTCTGGCGCGATAATCAGGCGAATCTTGCCGCCTTCGCGGGAAAGATGCGCTTCGACAAAGTCGCACGCGGGCCGCTGGTCTGAGGATGCCGCTGCATAGCCCGCTGGCAGAGAGAGATGGGTGATGAAGGCTTTCGACCGCTTTGACATTCCCTTTGGCGATGGGGCTTCCGCCATGCTCACCTCTGCTTTCAGTGCCGGGCCGCCGCTTGCGCCCGTGACGGTGTCGGCATCCAGACCTTCGTCCTGCGCGAAGCGATAGTTCAGCGCATAATCCGACGCCAGTTCAACCAAGTGCGGACTTTCGCCGACAATGGACAAAAGCTGCTGCTCTTCCGAAAACAACACCTTGCGTGTCGGATAGCCTTCGACTTCCGGCGCGACGCAGAGATCGTCGCTGGACAAGCCATGAAGCTCAGCGATGCGCTCGAGAACGCGCGCAACCTCATCACGATGATGAACCGCCAGATCGCAGCCCCCCCCGGAGGACAAACAGATGGCAACCTGCATCCCCGTGGGCCAGCCCGGCAGAATGGCAATGACAGCCTCTTCTTCCAGCAAATACACAAATGTGCCTGCCTCGCTCATCAGCCTAGCCTCCTGCACGATTTTCTACATGTCTATTCTTGTTTATTCTTGAGTTAATGTCAATTATGCTGAATAAGAAAAGACACAAACGGAGTGTGCGGGTTCAACCTGCAAAACGAAGGCGGGTGCGCGATGTCGATCTTTCTTGGGCTTGCGATGGTGTTCGGGCTGGTGTTCGGGGGATTCATGTTGTCCGGCGGCAAGATGGATATCGTGCTCTACGCCCTGCCTTTCGAGGGCATGATGATCGGCGGTGCCTCGCTTGGCGCCTTTGTCATCGCCAATTCCATGACAGTGCTGAAATCCTCGCTGCGCGGCCTCGTCAAGGTCATCAAGGGCCCAAAGTTCAAGGCCGCGCATTACGAGGAATTGCTC
>JAMWZG010000130.1:2582-5916 GCA_024304855.1 Paracoccaceae bacterium | reverse complement strand
ATCGTCGCGGCGGGTCTTGGCGGGGTCAAAACCATGGCATCCATTGATCAGCCGCCCGAGGTTCTGGGCAAGATGATCGGGGGGGCGCTTGTCGGCACCTTTCTAGGCGTCTTTCTGGCCTATTGCATGGTGCAACCGATCTCGGGTCGTCTCAAGCAGATTGAAGACGAGGACGGCGCATTCTACCTGATCATCCGCGATATCTTTGTCGCAATGGTGGCCAATCATCCGCCGAACATCTGCGTCGAGATCGGTCGTGGCAACATCCCCAGCAACAAGCAGCCCGATTTCTACAAGGTCGAGGCGGCACAGAAGGAACTTCCGGCTGTATGAGCACCTGCAGACCACATCTGATGCTGTTGGCGGCCGTGGCCAATCTGGGGATCGCGGCATTCGCCGCTGCAGCCGATGCACCGGCACAGCCCGTTACCCCAACATCCGGGCTGACCATCCCCTTGGGACCGCCGCAGGCATCTGTTCCGATCAGCTCACCCACCGACCGAAACGCCTTCCCCACCGATATCCTTTTGCGGATGCGCGCGGCCCTGGAAGCGCAGGCGGACAATCCGCTGTCGCGATCCCGCGGGAATGACTGACCGGATCCACACGCTCGCTCTGCTTGAACGGCTGCGCCGCCACGACATGATGGCCGAGGCCCGCGAGTTGGCCGACATGAGGTCCCAGGTTGCAACGCTTGAGGCCACGCGCGCCAATCTTCTCGACAAGCTGAGAACGGAGGCCAGGATTGTCACGCTGGAAGCCGCACCCTATGTCGGGGCCTACATCCGGTCCATCCGCAACGAGGAAGCGCAGATCAACCGCACCCTTGCGAAGGCGGCCCCTCGCATCGCGGAACTGGAAACAGCGATGCTGGAACGCTTCCGCGAGCTTGCGACTGTCAGACTTGCCTTCGATCACTCTCAAACACAGGCACGAACCGCGCGAACCTGGAGGGAATCCAGCCAGCGCGATGAGCAGATACTGCTAGGATGGGGCCGCCGCCCAAAGCCCAGGCACGCGCGCTAATCTGTTCAGGGGCAACGAACGGCCGGGATACACGGTTGATGTTTGAATGAACAGGACAACCAGCCCCTGCCGGGGAAGAACGTGCCAAGAGCCAGCGGATGCGTGCCCCCGACCGGGCTTGTTCGCGGCAATCCTTGTTTTGCGCCTTGGCGTCCGGGCAGGTTGCGTTACATTCGTTCCTGTTATGATCGGGACTGCGGGAGACCCCCTGCCCCGGCCACGGAAGCTACTGATCCATCGGGGAAAACATGAAGAACGCACTGATCCTTGTCGATATCCAGAACGATTACTTCGACGGGGGCAAATGGCCCGTGGCGAAAATGAACGAGGTTGGCGCAAATGCGGCCCGCCTCCTTGCCGCCGCGCGTGACAGGGCCGATCTTGTTGTCCATGTGCATCATGAAATGCCCGAGGGTGGACCATTCTTCGTAACCGGCACCGCAGGTGCCGGGATCAATTCCGTCGTCGCACCCAAGGCTGGCGAAGCGACGATACTCAAGCACCGCCCCAATAGTTTCCACAACACCGGGCTTGAGGCCATGCTGCGCGAGAATGGCATCGAAGCGGTCACGATCTGCGGGGCCATGTCGCAAATGTGCATCGACGCCACCGCCCGGGCAGCCCGGGACATGGGTTTTGACGTGACCGTGGTGGCAGATGCCTGCGGAGCAAAAGACACAACCTTCGCAGATGTCACTGTTCCCGCAGATCGTGACCGCTTCGATGCCATTCTCGCGCAGCATGGCCTCAAGCCCGGTGTTGTGGAAACTATTGGGGCGGTGCTTGAGTATCGTCGCTTCGCCAGCCTTGGGTGCGACGACGGAATTGATCCCGGCACCTGCGGTGCCGGTTACGAAGAATGGTCCACCCTCGGGCATTTCATGATGCACATGGACAACAAGATCGGCCCTGTCACGCGCGGCGGCAAGGAGGCGGGCCGCATTTGCGCCAACCTCGTTCATTTTCGCCACGGGCCATTTGCCCCCGTCGAAGTAATCGTTCTGGATATCGACAAGGATCAGTGCGTTCTTCATGTTTTCCCCGATGGATCAGTAGCTTCCGTGGCCGGGGCAGGGGGTCTCCCGCAGTCCCGATCATAACAGGAACGAATGTAACGCAACCTGCCCGGACGCCAAGGCGCAAAACAAGGATTGCCGCGAACAAGCCCGGTCGGGGGCACGCATCCGCTGGCTCTTGGCACGTTCTTCCCCGGCAGGGGCTGGTTGTCCTGTTCATTCAAACATCAACCGTGTATCCCGGCCGTTCGTTGCCCCTGAACAGATTAGCGCGCGTGCCTGGGCTTTGGGCGGCGGCCCCATCCTAGCAGTATCTGCTCATCGCGCTGGCTGGATTCCCTCCAGGTTCGCGCGGTTCGTGCCTGTGTTTGAGAGTGATCGAAGGCAAGTCTGACAGTCGCAAGCTCGCGGAAGCGTTCCAGCATCGCTGTTTCCAGTTCCGCGATGCGAGGGGCCGCCTTCGCAAGGGTGCGGTTGATCTGCGCTTCCTCGTTGCGGATGGACCGGATGTAGGCCCCGACATAGGGTGCGGCTTCCAGCGTGACAATCCTGGCCTCCGTTCTCAGCTTGTCGAGAAGATTGGCGCGCGTGGCCTCAAGCGTTGCAACCTGGGACCTCATGTCGGCCAACTCGCGGGCCTCGGCCATCATGTCGTGGCGGCGCAGCCGTTCAAGCAGAGCGAGCGTGTGGATCCGGTCAGTCATTCCCGCGGGATCGCGACAGCGGATTGTCCGCCTGCGCTTCCAGGGCCGCGCGCATCCGCAAAAGGATATCGGTGGGGAAGGCGTTTCGGTCGGTGGGTGAGCTGATCGGAACAGATGCCTGCGGCGGTCCCAAGGGGATGGTCAGCCCGGATGTTGGGGTAACGGGCTGTGCCGGTGCATCGGCTGCAGCGGCGAATGCCGCGATCCCCAGATTGGCCACGGCCGCCAACAGCATCAGATGTGGTCTGCAGGTGCTCATACAGCCGGAAGTTCCTTCTGTGCCGCCTCGACCTTGTAGAAATCGGGCTGCTTGTTGCTGGGGATGTTGCCACGACCGATCTCGACGCAGATGTTCGGCGGATGATTGGCCACCATTGCGACAAAGATATCGCGGATGATCAGGTAGAATGCGCCGTCCTCGTCTTCAATCTGCTTGAGACGACCCGAGATCGGTTGCACCATGCAATAGGCCAGAAAGACGCCTAGAAAGGTGCCGACAAGCGCCCCCCCGATCATCTTGCCCAGAACCTCGGGCGGCTGATCAATGGATGCCATGGTTTTGACCCCGCCAAGACCCGCCGCGACGAT
>JAMWZG010000130.1:0-2573 GCA_024304855.1 Paracoccaceae bacterium | reverse complement strand
TGAGCAATTCCTCGTAATGCGCGGCCTTGAACTTTGGGCCCTTGATGACCTTGACGAGGCCGCGCAGCGAGGATTTCAGCACTGTCATGGAATTGGCGATGACAAAGGCGCCAAGCGAGGCACCGCCGATCATCATGCCCTCGAAAGGCAGGGCGTAGAGCACGATATCCATCTTGCCGCCGGACAACATGAATCCCCCGAACACCAGCCCGAACACCATCGCAAGCCCAAGAAAGATCGACATCGCGCACCCGCCTTCGTTTTGCAGGTTGAACCCGCACACTCCGTTTGTGTCTTTTCTTATTCAGCATAATTGACATTAACTCAAGAATAAACAAGAATAGACATGTAGAAAATCGTGCAGGAGGCTAGGCTGATGAGCGAGGCAGGCACATTTGTGTATTTGCTGGAAGAAGAGGCTGTCATTGCCATTCTGCCGGGCTGGCCCACGGGGATGCAGGTTGCCATCTGTTTGTCCTCCGGGGGGGGCTGCGATCTGGCGGTTCATCATCGTGATGAGGTTGCGCGCGTTCTCGAGCGCATCGCTGAGCTTCATGGCTTGTCCAGCGACGATCTCTGCGTCGCGCCGGAAGTCGAAGGCTATCCGACACGCAAGGTGTTGTTTTCGGAAGAGCAGCAGCTTTTGTCCATTGTCGGCGAAAGTCCGCACTTGGTTGAACTGGCGTCGGATTATGCGCTGAACTATCGCTTCGCGCAGGACGAAGGTCTGGATGCCGACACCGTCACGGGCGCAAGCGGCGGCCCGGCACTGAAAGCAGAGGTGAGCATGGCGGAAGCCCCATCGCCAAAGGGAATGTCAAAGCGGTCGAAAGCCTTCATCACCCATCTCTCTCTGCCAGCGGGCTATGCAGCGGCATCCTCAGACCAGCGGCCCGCGTGCGACTTTGTCGAAGCGCATCTTTCCCGCGAAGGCGGCAAGATTCGCCTGATTATCGCGCCAGAGAATGCGACCGGTGCCGAGGCGGTGGTCGAGGTGACCCGCATCGGATGCAGGGACGACTATGCCCGTTTCGTCCTGCCGCGCAATGTTCTGGACAACTGGTCTGTGGGGCAGTCTGCGGTGCTGGACATGGCTGAAGATCTGTTTCCCGAGGCCGTGGTCCACCGTTTCATGCGGGAGCCGCAACTGTGCAATGTGACCATAACCGTGCGCGGTGTCTTCATCACGCCCGTAGGGCCGGTTGCCTCGGCGTCCGTTGCGTCGGCCACGTCTGCGCCGGTGGTCGCCACCCGTGCGAAGCGGCGGATCGTCAAGTCTGTCCATGTGGCAGTTGCCGGTTTGGTGGCCGTTATGGTGGTCACCGGACATTTCGCGGCTGCGCTGGACCGTTCCGCGGCAGAAGAGGGGGCCCTCTACAGCCATGCAGACGGAGCGACAGCGGCGCTGGACCTTATCGCGACCTTGGCCCGCGAGAACACAGTGGACTAGGCTCTGACTCCGTCCTCCGAAAAGTCGAAGAGATAGCCTTTCGACCTGATCGTCCGGACATGATATCTGTCACCGAACGCCGCCTTGAGTTTCTTGCGGATCCGCGTGATGTGAACGTCGAACTTCCGATCACCATAGTGCCATTCGGACTTGTCCAGTTGTTGTGACAGGTGATTGCGCGAGACGATCTGACCCCTCAGCGACATCAGGATGCGCATGATGTCCGTTTCGACCGGGGTCAGTTGGGCACCTGCAACCAGAGGAGCCTTGAGGGCTGTGCTGGTCTCCGCCATGCCTGCCTGCCGCATTCGCAGCGCCACCCGAGCTTCCAGTTCCTGAGCGGAAAAGGGGACTCGCAGCACGTCGTCTGCACCTGCGGCCAAGGCATCGGCCGAACTGTGCGCCGTGTCGATATGATCGACCACGATGATCACCCAGCCTGGCAGGTTCCGGCGCAGGTCCGACACCTCGACCGGTCCAACGACCGCATCCCGCATCCCGGTGACCAGAACGCCTGCACGATGCGTGTCGCGCAGCACGTCATGCATGATGGCGTCGGGGGCGGCCTGAGCGCAATGCAGGACATTCTGAATGCCAAGGATGCGCAAGTTGTCAGTCAGACTGTCGCAGAGTGCCTGATCACTTTCCCGGATCAGTGCAACGCGCGGCACGATAGAGACGCGCCTATTCTTAACCGGGATCTCAATGTTTATAACGTTCATGAATCAGTATCACTGCTTGACCATACACTTGTGCAGTTCCCCGTCGTCATGTTCTTAACGCTGCGGGGCCAGCGCTGCTGGCTAAGATGTGTTGAATCAAAGCCCTTTTGGTCTTGAATATCTTTATTTTCCAAGAACACTATGGCAATTTTAAGGCTGCAACGCCTTGGATAGTCGAACTATCTTTAGTAACAGTTTTTGTTAACCAAAGAACAGTTGTCTGTGGTGTCTTTTTGTGCAACAACAGGCAGGCCAGTCATTGAAGAATTCGATGTTCCGTAAAACTAAGCATGGCGACTACAACATGATGTGGGCGTCACAATTATTGCTCGGAAAAGGCTTTCCCACAGTAGAGGGCATCCAATGACCAAATCTGATCCTAAAGTAGACTTGCTTGCAGC
>JAMWZG010000013.1:21735-31437 GCA_024304855.1 Paracoccaceae bacterium | reverse complement strand
GAGCGTGTCATGTTCAAGGGTTCCATTCCCGCCCTCATCACGCCGTTCAAGAACGGCGCGCTGGATATTGAGACGCTCAAGAAACTTGTGGACTGGCATGTGGCCGAAGGTTCGCACGGGTTGGTGCCCGTGGGCACGACCGGCGAAAGCCCGACCCTGACGCATCGCGAGCATGAGATCGTGATCGAGGAAGTGGTGAAGGCCGCCGCCGGGCGTATTCCGGTGATTGCCGGGGCCGGATCGAACAACACCGCCGAGGGTATCCGCCTGATCCAGCACGCCGAGGCGGTGGGGGCGGATGCGGCGCTGGTCGTGACGCCCTACTACAACAAGCCGACGCAGGCCGGGCTGATCGCGCATTTCAAGACGATCCATGATTGCTGCAACCTGCCGATCATCATCTACAACATCCCCGGCCGTTCCGTGGTGGACATGCTGCCCGCGACGATGGGCGAGTTGGCCAAGCTGCCGCGGATCGTGGGCGTCAAGGATGCGACCGGCGACCTGAGCCGGGTGCCCAAGCAGCGCATGACCTGCGGCCCGGATTTCATCCAGTTGTCGGGTGAGGATGCGACGGCCCTGGGCTTCAACGCCCATGGCGGGGTGGGCTGCATTTCCGTGACCGCGAATGTGGCGCCCAAGCTCTGCGCCGAGTTCCAGACGGCGACGCTCAAGGGCGACTATGCCACCGCGCTGACCCTGCTGGACCGGCTGATGCCGCTGCATGAGGCGATCTTTGCCGAGCCGGGTGTGGCGGGTGCGAAATACGGGATGTCCCGACTGGGCCTGTGCAGCGACGAGGTGCGTCTGCCGCTGGTCGGCCTGACCGATGGGGTCAAGGCGCGGATGGATGACGCGATGCGCCATGCCGGGCTGATCAACTGATCCGACCCTGACCGGGCGCGACGGAACCCCGGCCATGGGTCCGGGGTTTTTTCATGCCACAGCGGCCGTTTTCTGATATACATATCCCATCAGCAAGACAGGATATGGATATGGCCAAGAAATCCAAGAAATCCGCCGAGAAGGCCGGGACGCCAACGGAGACGCCCGAGGTGCCGCAGCGCGCGGTAAAGGTGCCCGTCGCCCTGCGCTTCAACGCGGATCTGCTGGCGCAGATCGACAAGGTGGCGCTGCGGCGGGGGATGTCGCGCAATGCGATCATCTCCTACTGGTGTTCGCGCGCGGTTGAGGCGGAATGACTGGGGCGGAATGAAAAGGGCGGGATGATCCCGCCCTGCCCCGTCTCAGATGCCGCAATCCACGATGGCCTTGGCCAGGATCGGCACGGTGGTCTTGTTCAGACCGGCGATGTTCAGTCGGCTGTCGCCCACCATGTAGATCGCATGTTCCTCGCGCAGGCGGGCCACCATTTCGGGTGTGGTGCCAAGGCGCGAGAACATGCCGCGATGCTGCGCGATGAAGCCGAAACGGTCCGACCCGGACTGACGTTGCAATTCGGCGGCCAGTTGCTTGCGCAGGTCCAGCATCGAGAGGCGCACCTCCTCCAGCTCGGTCGCCCAGTCGGCGCGCAGGGCGGCGTCTTGCAGGATCTCGGTCACGACGCGGGCACCGTGATCGGGCGGGAAGGAAAAGTTCTGCCGGTTCAGGAAGTTGAGCGATCCCTGCGTCAGACCGCGCAGCCCCTTGTCCTGCGCCACGGCCATCAGAAGGCCGGTGCGTTCGCGGTAGATCCCGAAGTTCTTGGAGCAGCTTGCCGCAATCAGGCATTCCGGCACGGATGAGGCGACCAGACGCACGGCCTGCGCATCGGCATCCAGACCATCGCCAAAGCCCTGATAGGCGATGTCGATCATCGGAATGCCGCCGGTTTTCAGCAAGAGGTCAACCACGGCCTTCCATTCGGTCAGGTTCAGGTTGGCCCCTGTCGGGTTGTGGCAGCAGCCATGCAGCAGCACCACATCACCGGCGCGCACATCGGCCAGATCGGCCATCATGCCGGTGAAATCCACACCACGGGTTTCGGCGTCGAAATAGCGGTATTCGACCACCTCCATCCCCAGATAGTTGAGGATCGTCACATGGTTCGGCCATGTCGGGTTGGACACGAAGACCCGCGCCGTAGGATTGGCCATGCGGATCAGTTCGAAGGCCTGCCGCACGGCCCCGGTGCCGCCCGGTGTCGCCGCCGCCGCGATACTGTCGCGCGGCACGGCCCCGCCCAGCACCAGATCAATCATCACATCGGAAAAGGCCGGATCACCCGCCAGACCGACATAGGATTTCGTCGTCTGCTCCTCGACCAGTTTACGCTCGGCCGCCTTAACGGCGCGCATCACCGGGGTCACGCCTTCGGCATTCTTGTAGACACCCACGCCAAGGTCGATCTTGGTCGGACGCGGATCGTCCTTGTAGAGCTGCATCAGCGCGAGGATCTTGTCGGCGGGATGTTCTTTGAGGTTGGAAAACATAAGCGTTTCAGGCCTTTCCGGTTGCGACGGGCAAAGTGGGGAACGCACCCCATTCGCACCATGACCCGTCATACAGCGAATGGTCGGTCTTGCCGATCCGTTCCAGCGCAAGGCTGAGGATGGCGGCGGTCACGCCGGACCCGCAGGTGGTGATCACCGGCTTGGACAGATCGACCCCGGCCGCAGCAAAGGCGGCGCGCAGGGCGTCAGGGTCCAGCATCGTGCCATCAGACTTGAGCAGGTTCTTGAACGGCAGGCTTTTCGATCCGGGGATATGCCCCTTGCGCAGACCGGGGCGGGGCTCATCGACCTCTCCGGCGAAGCGTTCTGCGGCGCGGGCGTCCACGATCTCATAATCGCCCAGCTTGGAGGCGGCGGAGACCTGCGTGACATCCTTGACCATCTGGTTCTGACGGCGGACGGTCATGTGACGGTCGCGCACCATGGGGGCCATATCCTCGACCTCGCGGCCTTCGGCCAGCCATTTGGGGAAACCGCCGTCCAGAACGGCAATGTCCATCTGCCCCATCAGCCGGAACAGCCACCAGACGCGCGCGGCAGAGAACAGCCCCTCGGCGTCATAGACCACGACCTGATGGCCGTCGCCCACGCCCATGGCGCGCATCCGGGACATGAATTTCTCGACCGGCGGGGCCATATGCGGCAGGTCCGAGCGGTGATCGCTGATCTCGTCAATGTCGAAATAGCGCGCGCCGGGGATATGGGCGGCGTCATAGGCCGCCTTGGCATCGCGCGGATCGCCGGGCATGAAATAGGTCGCGTCCAGAATCCGCAGATCCGGGTCTTTCATATGCGCGGCCAGCCAATCGGTCGAGACCAGCGTTCTGGGATCATCAAGTGCCATGGGAAACCCCCTGTTGATGCGTCTTGCCCTGCCTACATCGGGGGTCTGTGGCTGGCAAGTCAAACGGCCTTGAAAACAGGGTGAAAACCCCTGTTTTCGCGGGGATCAGCTCTCTTTCAGCAGGCGCTGCTTCTGACGGGCCCAGTCACGCTTGGCCTCGGTCTCGCGCTTGTCATGGTTCTTCTTGCCCTTGGCGACACCGATCTTGAGTTTCACAAGACCACGGTCGTTGAAATACATCACCAGCGGCACGAGGGTCATGCCCTTGCGCTGCGTCGCGTTCCACAGCTGCGCCAGTTGCTTGCGCGACACCAGAAGTTTGCGCTTGCGCCGCTCCTCATGCTTCCAGACGCGGGCCTGCTGGAAAGGGGCGATATAGCCGTTGATCAGCCACAGCTCTCCCTCCTCGACCGAGGCGTAGCTTTCCGCGATATTCGCGCCGTTCTCGCGCAGGGATTTCACCTCGGACCCCATGAGGATGATACCGCATTCGATATCCTCCTCGATCGCGTAATCGAAACGCGCGCGGCGATTCTCGGCAATCACCTTGTAGTTGGGGTCTGATTTCGTCTGTGCCATGCGCGCTGAATATCCCGCGCGCGGGCCGGTGTCCATCCGGGGGCGGTCAGCTGCCGCGATAGGTGGAATAGCCGAAGGGCGAGAGCAGCAAGGGCACATGGTAATGTGCACCCGCGTCCGAGATGCCGAAGCGGATCGGGACGATGTCCAGAAAGCGCGGCGCCTCGGGCGGGGTGGCGGTCGCGTCCAGATAGGCGCCCGCGTGAAACTCCAGCTCATAGGTGCCGGTGGCGAACTGGCCTTGCGGCAGGATCGGGGCATCGGTGCGCCCGTCATCATTCGTGACCTTGCGTGCCAGATGCACCCGTGTCGCGCCCTCGATCCGGTAAAGGTCGATGGCCAGACCTGCCGCAGGGCAGCCCCGCGCGGTATCCAGAACATGCGTGGTCAGGTATCCTTGGGACATGGAACATTCCTTTTCTGCGGCAATAGTGGGCAGTCTAGCCCAAGCCATAGCGCAGGACAGTGATAATTGCCGCGCGAGGATTTTCGGATAAGTCTTTATCGGATTTCTTGAAAATCCCCCGTGGATTCCTGTCATAGAGTTTTGACGATCAAGCGAGGACGACCCATGACCCGTTACCCACGCAATCTGACCGGCTACGGCGCAACCCCACCCGATGCGCAATGGCCCGGTGGCGCCAAGGTCGCCGTGCAATTCGTGCTGAACTACGAAGAGGGCGGCGAGAATTCGATCCTGCATGGCGATGCGGCCTCCGAGGCGTTTCTGTCCGACATCGCGGGTGCGGCCCCTTGGCCGGGGATGCGGCATTGGAACATGGAATCGATCTATGACTATGGCGCGCGGGCCGGGTTCTGGCGGTTGCATCGCCTGTTCACCGGGGCGGATATTCCCGTGACGATCTATGGCGTGGCCACCGCCTTGGCGCGCAGCCCAGAACAGGTCGAGGCGATGAAGACCGCCGGATGGGAAATTGCCAGCCACGGGTTGAAATGGGTCGAGCACCGCGACATGCCCGAGGATCAGGAGCGCGCCGCCATCGCGGAGGCGATCCGCCTGCATACCGAAGTGGTGGGAGAGCGTCCGCGCGGCTGGTATACCGGGCGCTGTTCGGCCAATACCGTGCGGCTGGTCGCCGAGGAAGGCGGGTTCGACTGGATCAGCGACACCTATGACGACGACCTGCCCTATTGGATCGAGGTCGGCGCGCGAGATCAGTTGATCATTCCCTATACGCTGGAAGCCAATGACATGCGCTTTGCCACGGCACCGGGCTATATCACGGGCGGGCAGTTCTTCGATTACCTCAAGGATGCATTCGACACGCTTTACGCCGAAGGGCAGGCGGGGCGTCCGGCGATGATGTCCATCGGCCTGCATTGCCGGTTGATCGGGCGGCCCGGCAAGTTGGCGGGGCTGAAGCGGTTCATCGACTATATCGGCGGATTTGACGGGGTCTGGTGCCCGCGCCGGATCGACATTGCGCACCATTGGGCGGCCACGCATCCGCATCAGCGCCGCATCCGGCCAAGCCAGATGGACCGCGCCGATTTCGTGGCACGCTTTGGCGGGGTCTTCGAACATTCGCCATGGATCGCGGAACGCGCCTGGGCGCTGGAACTTGGCCCCGCCCATGACACGCCTGCGGGCCTGCACAATGCCTTGGCGCGGATGTTCCGTTCCGCCACCGAGGAGGAGCGTCTTGGCGTGCTGACCGCGCACCCGGATCTGGCGGGCAAGCTGGCGGCGGCGAAACGGCTGACGGCGGACTCGACCGCCGAACAGGCCAGCGCCGGGCTGGATGCCCTGACCGATGCGGAACGCGCGCGGTTCACCGAGTTGAACACGGCCTATGTGGCGCGGCACGGCTTTCCCTTCATCATCGCGGTGCGCGACAATACCAAGGCCAGCATCCTGGCCGCCTTCGAGACGCGGCTGAACAACGACCGCGCCACCGAATTCACCACCGCCTGCGCGCAGGTCGAACGGATCGCGCGCCTGAGACTCGAGGATATGCTGTGACCTATGCCTTTCCCCCCGGCGGCCTGCCCGGACAGGATGTGATGCCCGACGGCAAGGCCGTCTTCACCACCGCCTATGCCTTCATCCCGGCCAATACGATGCGCGACATCGTGACCAGCTATCTGCCCGGCTGGACCGGCACCCGCGTCTGGATCATCGCGCGGCCCCTGTCGGGCTTTGCCGAGACCTTCGCGCAATATGCGGTCGAAGTGGCACCGGGCGGCGGTTCGGATGCGCCTGAACCTGACCGGGGCGCGCAGGGCACGATCCTTGTCGCCAGCGGCCAGATGCGCCTGACCATCGACGGCACATCGCATGACCTGACGGCGGGCGGCTATGCCTATGTCCCGGCAGGTGCCAAATGGCGGCTGACCAATCCCGGTGAGGCGCCGCTGCAATTCCACTGGATCCGCAAACGCTATGAGGCGGCGACGGGGATTGATCATCCCACGGCCTTCGTGACCTCGGATCAGGAAACGCCGGTGAACTGGATGCCCGGCACCGACAAATGGGGCACCACCCGTTTTGTCGAACCCAGCGACCTGCGCCATGACATGCACATGAACATCGTGACCTTCAGGCCCGGCGGGTTGATCCCCTTTGCCGAAACGCATGTGATGGAGCACGGGCTTTATGTGCTGCAAGGCACCGCCCGCTATCTGCTCAACACCGACTGGGTCGAGGTGGGCCCCGGCGATTTCATGTGGCTGCGCGCCTTCTGCCCGCAGGCCTGCGTGGCGACGGGGACCGAGGATTTCCGCTACCTGCTCTACAAGGATGTGAACCGCCACGTCGCGCTGACGCTCTGACCGCTCTTTCATCTTGCTGCAAATACTCAAATCCCCCCCGCCACAGCCACAGGAGGTTCCGATGCAGACCACGATCACGGCCCGCCCCCTGACGGCGCAGGATTTCGCACCATACGGTGACGTATTGGAAGCCGGGGGGCAGGCGGACAAGATCATCAATCAGGGTTTCTGCGGCCGTTGGCATGACCGTGCGAAGATGGATTTCGGCGCGGATGGCCGTGCGGGGATCAGCATCTTCAAGGCAGAGCCGCGCGCCCTGCCCTATCGGCTGGATCTGCTGGAGCGGCACCCGGAAGGGTCGCAGGCCTTTGTTCCGATGTCGACGACCGAATGGCTGGTGATCGTGGCGGATGATGACGCGGGCCAACCCGGCCGGATCAGCGCCTTCATCGCGGCGCCCGGTCAGGGAATCAACCTGCATCGCGGCACCTGGCATGGGGTGCTGACCCCGCTGCACGCCCCCGGCCTGTTTGCCGTGATCGACCGGATCGGCGCCACGCCGAACCTTGAGGAATTCCCGCTGAAGGTGCCCTGCACCATCACGCGCTGAACGCAAGGCCCCGCCAAGAGGGCCCACCCCATCACATCAACAAGGAGACTTCAGGGATGGTTGACACCTCGCTGGGTACGCCCGAGCAATTGCGCGACCCCAACTATACACCGGCCCTCGCCAAGGCCATTCCGCTGGGCATTCAGCATGTGCTGGCGATGTTCGTATCCAACGTGACGCCCGCGATCATCGTGGCCGGGGCTGCGGGGTTCGGCTTTGGGTCGAACTCGCCCGATTTTCCGAACATGATCTACATGATCCAGATGTCGATGCTGTTCGCGGGCATTGCCACGCTGTTCCAGACCATCGGCTTCGGCCCGGTGGGCGCGCGCCTGCCCATCGTGCAGGGCACGTCATTCGCCTTTCTGCCCGTGATGATCCCGGCTGTCGCCGGGCAGGGCACGGCGGGGCTGGCCGGGTTGATGACGGGCGTGGCCATCGGCGGGTTGTTCCACATCTTTCTGGGCACCTTCATCGGCAAGCTGCGCTTTGCCTTGCCGCCGCTGGTGACGGGTCTGATCGTGCTGATGATCGGGCTGGCGCTGGTCAAGGTCGGTATCCAATATGCGGCCGGTGGCGTTCCACTGATGGGCAAGCCTGAATTCGGCTCGCTGGCCATGTGGACGCCTGCGCTGGTGGTGATCGTGGTCACGCTCGCGCTCAAGTTCTTTACACGCGGCATGATGTCGGTCGCCGCCGTTCTGATCGGTCTGATCGCGGGCTATGCGGTCGCCTATCTGATGGGGCAGGTCAGTTTCGGCAATGTCGCCCGCGCGGGGATGTTCGAACTGCCGATGCCCTTTAAATGGGGGGTGGAGTTCAACACGGCCATCATCATCGGCATGTGTTTCATGGCCGTCATTTCGGCCATCGAGACGGTGGGCGATGTCTCGGGTATCTGCAAGGGCGGCGCGGGGCGCGAGGCGACGGACCGCGAGATCACGGGTGCGACCTATGCCGATGGTGTGGGCACCGCCGTCGCGGGGATCTTTGGCGGTTTGCCCAACACGTCCTTCAGTCAGAACGTGGGGCTGATCAGCATGACAGGCGTGATGAGCCGCCATGTCGTGACCATCGGGGCGATCTTCCTGATTGTCTGCGGGGTGGTGCCGAAATTCGGGGCCATCATCTCGACCGTGCCGATCAACGTGCTGGGGGGTGGCGTGATCGTCATGTTCGGCATGGTCTGCGCGGCGGGTGTGAACATGCTGTCGGATGTGAACTGGAACCGCCGCAACATGGTGATCTTTGCGGTGTCGCTGTCGGTTAGCCTTGGCCTGCAACTGGTACCCAGCGCCTTGCAGCATCTGCCGACATCGTTGCAGATCCTGCTGACCTCGGGCCTTTTGCCGGCGGCGGGATTGTCGATCATCCTCAATCTGGTGCTGCCCGAGGATGTGGGCTGAGGCAATCACGCGGGAGCGGCAGGACCGCTCCCGCGTCGTTGTTCACAGACAGGAGTCCAGCAGCGCGCGGGTGTTTGCGGCGGTCATCTCGACGGGATTGCCGCCGGTGCTGGGGTCTTGCAGCGCGGATGCGGTGAGGGCGGCCAGATCGGGATTGGTCACGCCCAGCGCGGTCAGGTTCGCAGGGATGCCCAGCGTGGCGTTCAAGTCACCGACAAAGGCGTAGAAGCCGTCAAAGCCACCCTCGATCCCCAGATAGGCTGCGGCCTGTTCGATCCGCGCTTCGATGGCGGCGCGGTTGAAGCGCAGGACGGGCTGCATCACCACCGCATTCGTGGTGCCGTGATGGGTGTTGTGGACCGCGCCGATAGGATGGCTGATCGCATGGATCGCGCCCAGACCTTTCTGAAAGGCCACAGCCCCCATGGCGGCGGCGGCCATCATCTGACCGCGCGCTTCGATATCGGTGCCGTCGGCATAGGCGCGGGGCAGGTATTCCTTGACCAGCCGCATCCCTTCCAGCGCGATACCCGCGCTCATCGGGTGGAAATGCGGTGAGCAGTAAGCCTCAAGACAATGGGCGAAGGCATCCATCCCGGTGCCTGCCGTGATCGCCTTTGGCATCACCACGGTCAGTTCAGGATCGCAGATCACGACAGTGGGCAGGATCTTGGGGTGGAAGATGATCTTCTTCTCATGCGTGACCGAATTGGTCAGGACCGAGGCGCGGCCCACTTCGGACCCCGTGCCTGCGGTTGTGGGAACGGCCACGATGGGTGCGATGGCCGATGCGTCGGCGCGGGTCCACCAGTCGCCGATATCCTCGTAATCCCAGACGGGGCGGGTCTGCCCCGCCATGAAGGCCACCGCCTTGCCCAGATCAAGGCCCGAGCCGCCACCAAAGGCGATCACCCCGTCATGCCCGCCGGCCTTGTAGGCGGCGACACCGGCGGCCAGGTTAACCTCGGTCGGGTTGGGGTCCACGTCCGAGAACATCGCGCCGCCCAGACCGGCGGCCTGCATCAGGTCCAGCGTTGCGGCGGTGATGGGCAGGCCGGCCAGACCCTTGTCCGTGAC
>JAMWZG010000013.1:2897-21725 GCA_024304855.1 Paracoccaceae bacterium | reverse complement strand
AATGGAGGGGGGATAGGACCAGTTTCCGGTGAGGGCCATCGGGGTCATGCCTTCTTGAGATGGTAGGATTTGGGCCGGGTGAGCGCCTGGTACGCCAGTTTCGACAGGCCTTGCCCGCGTCCGGTGTCCTTGCAGCCGGTCCAGCACAGGCCGGGGTCCAGGTAATCGGCACGGTTCAGGAACACGGTGCCGGTTTCAATCTGCGCGCCAAGGCGTTCGGCGCGGTCCACATCCGCAGTCCAGAGGGACGCGGTCAGGCCATAGTCGCTGTCATTCATCAGGCGCAGCGCCTCGGCGTCATCCTTGACGGGCATGATGCCGACGACGGGGCCAAAACTTTCCTCGCGCATCACGCGCATGGAATGATCGACGTTCACAAGGATCTGCGGCATGAGGTAAGCCCCGCCATCCTGCGGGAAAAGCGCAGGGTCGATCAGGGCGCGGGCCCCTGCCGCCACGGCCTCGGCCGTTTGGGCGCGGACCAGGTCGGCAAAGCGCACCTGCGCCATCGGCCCGAGGGTGGTTTCCGGGTCAAGCGGATTGCCCAGCTTGTAGCCCGAGACAAGCGCCACCGATTTTTCCACGAAAGCGTCGAACAGGCTTTCCACCACATAGATCCGTTCGATCCCGCAGCAGCACTGGCCCGAGTTGAACATGGCCGCATCCATCAGCGTGTCCACGGCGACATCCAGATCGGCGTCTTCCATGACATAGCCGGGGTCTTTGCCCCCCAGTTCCAGCCCCAGCCCGGTGAAGGTGCCAGCCGCAGCCCGCTCGATCGCGCGGCCACCGGCGACGGAGCCTGTGAAGTTCACGAAATCAAAGGTGCGGGCGGCGATCAGGGCGGATGTGGTGTCGTGATCCAGCACGATGTTCTGGAACACATCGGCGGGGATGCCTGCGGCGTGAAACGCCTCGGCCATGCGTTCACCGACCTTGAGGGTTTGGGCCGCGTGTTTCAGCATCACCGTATTGCCCGCGATCAGGGCGGGGGCGACGGTGTTGATGGCGGTCATATAGGGGTAGTTCCAGGGCGCGATGACCAGCACCACGCCATGCGCCTCACGCGCGATGTGACGTTTGAAGGCGGGGCTGTCTTCCAGCACGATGGGGGCGAGGGCGGTTTGCGCGATGTCAGCCATATATTGCGCGCGTTCGTTGAAGCCACGGAATTCACCGCCATAGCGCACGGGCCGGCCCATCTGATGCGCCAGTTCCGGCACGATCACATCGTTCATGGCGCCCACATGTTCGACGGCCTTGAGCACCAGTGCGATGCGATCCGCCAGGGGGCGCGCGGCCCAGCCTTTTTGCGCGGCGCGGGCGCGGGCGGCGGCGGCCTTGGCCGCATCCAGCGAGAGGGCAGGACGCTCGATATAGACCGAGCCGTCAATGGGTGAGATACATCTGATCATCTGTGTCATGTCCGTTCACGCCCGCTCGAATCCACGGGCAATTTCATAGTCAGTCACCACGCGGTCGAACTCTTCGATCTCCCACTGGGCGGCGCGGGTGTAATGGTCGATCACGTCATCGCCCATCGCGGCCCGCAGCATCCTGGAATCGCGCAGCGTATCCACCGCGTCGCGCAGGGTCTTGGGAATCTCTCCCCCCTGCGCGGCCTGATAGATGTCACCTGTCGTGGGGCGCTGCAACTCCAGCCCTTCTTCGATGCCCGCAAGCCCTGCGGCCAGCATCGCGGCCATGGCGACGTAAGGGTTCATATCCGAGCCGGGGATGCGGCATTCAACGCGGATCGCCTTGCTGCCCTCGCCACACAGGCGGAAGCCGGCGGTGCGGTTGTCCACGGACCAGACGGTTTTGGTGGGCGCGAAGGTCGCCTTGGAAAAGCGTTTGTAGCTGTTGATATAGGGGGCCATGAACACGGTCATGTCGGGGGCATAGCGGATCAACCCGGCCATATAGTTGCGCATCAGATCGGACATGCCGAATTCGGCGTCAGGATCGTAAAAAGCGTTCGCGCCATCCTTCCACAGCGATTGATGCACATGGGACGAACTGCCGACGCGATCCTGATGCCATTTCGGCAGGAAACTGGCGGCATGACCATGCTGATCCGCAATCTCTTTGGCGGCGTGTTTGGCGATGGTGTGGTGATCGGCGGTGTCCATCGCGGGGGCATAGCGGATGTTCAACTCCTCCTGCCCGGCTTCGGCCTCGCCCTTGGAATTCTCGACCGGGATACCGGCGGCATAGAGGTGATTGCGCAGGGGGCGCATCACATGCTCCTCCCGCGTTGTCTGAAGGATGTTGTAATCCTCGTTATAGTTGCTGATCGGTTCCAGATCGCGGAAGCCCGAGGCGGCGATCTGCTTGAAGGACCGGGCGAACAGGAAAAACTCAAGCTCTGTCGCCATGATCGGGATCAGACCCAGCGCCTCGATGCGTTTGATCTGCCGCTTCAGCATGGCGCGGGGGGAATGGGCAATCTCGTGATGGCCGTGATGGTCCATCACATCGCAGAGCACCATCACCGTCCCCTCCAGCCAGGGCATCGGGCGGATCGTGCCCAGATCGGGCTTCATCATGTAATCGCCGTAACCCGCCTGCCAGCTTGTCGCGGCATAACCGTCGGGCGTGGCCATGGCGATGTCTGTCGCCAGCAGGTAGTTGCAGCAATGGGTTTCTTCCCAGGCGCTGTCGATGAAATGCTGCGCGACGAAACGCTTGCCCTGCAAACGGCCCTGCATGTCCACCATGCAGGCCAGAACCGTATCCACGGTTCCCGCTGCCACGGCGGATTTCAACGCCTCGAATGTCATCAATCCGGCCATCACGCGGCCTCCTCTTTGTGCTGGTGTCGTCCGTCTTTCCCGCAGACGGCCCCGCGCAGATGCCGGGGCCGCCTGTCATCCTTGAGCAGAGCGATGCCGCCCGCAACCCCTGTCAGGTATAGCGGTAGGGTCGGCCCGCCTTCTGCATGTCGGCGTTGTATTTCTTGAAGATCTCGACGACCTTGGCCTTCACCTCGGACTCGGCGGCGATTTCATCCCAGAAGACCAGGGCCGCATCCTCGACCGTTTTCCACTCCGCATCGGGGATGGTGGTCAGTTGCAGCTTGGTGCCGTTGACGCGCAGGTTCGCCTCGCCGCCCCAATACCACCACTGGCGATAGTAGTGGGACTGGTCGCAGCAGACGCGGAACAGGGTTTGCAGATCCTCGGGCAGTTCGTTCCAGCGGTCCATATTGGCAAAGAACGACCCGGCCCAGGCACCCGAGATGTTGTTGGTCAGGAAGTAGTTGGTCACATCGGCCCAGCCGACGGTGTAATCCTCGGTGATGCCGGACCAGGCGATCCCGTCGAGTTCGCCAGTTTGCACGGCGACCTCGATATCCTCCCACGGCAGGGTCACGGGGACCACGCCGAATTGCGACAGGAAGCGGCCAGCGGTGGGGAAGGTGAAGACGCGCTTGCCTTGCAGATCGGCCAGGCTGTTGATCGGATCCTTGGTGGCGAAATGGCAGGGATCCCAGGCGCCCGCGCTGATATGCTTGACGCCGACAGCGGAATATTCGGCGTCCCAGATCTCGTTCAGACCATATTGGTTGAATAGCACCGGCACATCGAGAGAGTAGCGCGAGGCGAAGGGAAAATAACCGCCGAACACCGTGACCTCGGTGGGCGAGGCCATGGAATCGTCATCCGACTGCACCGCATCCAGCGTGCCGCGCTGCAACGCCTGAAACAATTCGCCCGTGGGGACGATCTGATCGGCGTAGAACAGTTCGATCTGCATCTTGTCGCCAGCAATCTTGTTGAACATGTCGATGGCCGGCTTGATCACATGCTCGCCCAGCGCGGCCCCGGCATAGGTCTGCATACGCCAGCGTATTGTGCTTTGGGCAATGGCAGGTGTCGCCAGCGCGGCAGGTCCGGCCAGCGCGGCCGTCGTGAGGAATTTGCGTCTTGTGGTCATTGTCATTCTCTCCTGTTGCTTTTGGTTCAAAGGATGGCTTCTGCCTATTCGACTTGCTCCTGTCGGAGTTCTATTTTCCGTAGACCAGTTCCGGCAGCCACAGCGCGATCTGCGGGAACACCATGATCAGGGTCAGGGCACACAACATCACCAGAACAAAGGGGAAGATCGACGCATAGATGTCGCGCAGCGTGATCTCGGGCGGGGCCATGGCCCGCATCAGGAACAGGTTATACCCGAAAGGCGGGGTCATGTAGGCGATCTGCGTCGTGATCGTGTAAAGGATGCCATACCAGATCAAATCAAAGCCCAGCGCGCCGACCAGCGGCACATAGAGCGGGGCGACGATCACCAGCATCGCGGTGTCATCCAGAAACGTGCCCATCAGCAGGAAGGATAGCTGCATCAGGATCAGGATGACCCAGGGGTTCAGCCCCAGTTGGGTGGTGAACAGGTTCTCGATCGACCGCACCGCGCCCAGACCGTCGAAAATCGCGCCGAAGCCCAGCGCGGCCAGGATGATCCACATGAACATGCAGGAGATCATGAGGGTCTGGCGCACCGAGGTTTCAAAGACCACGCGGGTCATGCGCCCCTTGAGCACAGCCGCGAAGAATGCCGCCAGCGCGCCGATGGCCGAGCTTTCGACAAGGCTGGTCCAGCCGTTCACGAAGGGCACCATCATGGCGGCAAAGATCACCAGCGGCAGCAGGCCCGCTGTCAGCAGGCGCAGTTTTTCGGCACGCGGGACGGTGCGTTCCTCAAGCGGCAGGACCGGGCCGAGGGCGGGGTTCAGTTTGCAGCGGATATAGATGTAGAGGATGAACATCCCCGCCATCATCAGCCCCGGCACCACGCCCGCCAGCCACAACTGCCCCACGGGTTGCCGCGCGATCATCGCGTAAAGCACCAGCACCACGGAGGGCGGCACAAGGATGCCAAGGCTGGAGCCTGCCTGAATGACGCCCGTGACCATGCGCTTGTCATAGCCGCGCCGCAGCAGTTCGGGCAGGGCAATGGTCGCGCCAATCGCCATGCCCGCCACGCTGAGGCCGTTCATCGCGGACACCAGCACCATCAACCCGATCGTGCCGATGGCAAGGCCACCCGACACCGGCCCCATCCAGACGTGGAACATCTTGTAAAGGTCGTCGGCCAGTTTGCTTTCCGACAGGATGTAACCCATGAAGATAAACATCGGCAGGGTCAGCAGCGGATACCATTTCATCAGCTTCATCGCCGCCGAAAAGGGGATTTCGGCGCCACCCGTGCCCCAGAGCATGAGCGCCGAGACCGCCGCGACGCCGCCGATGGCGGCAAAGACGCGCTGGCCGGTGAACAGCATCAGCATCATCAACGAGAACATGAAGATGGCGATCATCTCGTAGGACATCAGGCCACCTCGCCGCGCAGACGCAGCACGTCCTTGAAAAATTCGGACAGCGCTTGCAGCAGCATCAGGACGATGCCCAGCGTCATCAGCACCTTGATCGGCCACATATACGGGCGCCATGCGGTCGGGCTGCGCTCGAACCGGCCCAGCACCTCGGCCGCGCCCGTGGGGCCGCCGGTCAGGAAGGCACCGATCAGATCGCCGTAGAAGGACAGCGGCTCGCGCCCGAAATAGCCAAGGGAATAGGCGGTCGAGCTGAGCGCACCCCAGAGCAGGACACCCAGAAAGAACAGCAGGAACAGGACGGTAAAGGCATCGAACCAGGCTTTTCGCCGGTCATCCCATGTGTGATAGAACAGGTCCATCCGCACATTCGCGCCCATCTGCAAGGCATAGGGACCGCCCAACATGTAATAGGCGACCATGGCGAATTGCGCCATTTCCAGCGTCATCAGAGAAGGCGTGAAAAAGGTCTTGGAGATCGAGGACCACAGCAAAATGGCGATCATCACGAAGATGCCATACATCACCAGCCGCCCCAGACGGAGGTTGATCCAATCCACCGTGCGGATGAAACCACGCATCGCAGGGGTCATGACGCCTGCCCGACGCGGCGGTTCACGGCTGGTGAATGATCCGGTGACATCATCATCTGCTCCCTGTGGCTCAAGCGTGATCCAAGCTCCCCCGGCCTGTCAACGATGATTCTGAAAGATTTTCTTCACCCGGAAGGGGTCTGTGCATATATTGAACAAAAAAGGATCACCTGGCCGTGACCGATCAAAGCCAGACCATTGCCGAGCGGTTGCAAGCCGCGTTCGACAGCCTGACGCGGGCCGAGCGGCAATTGGCGGATACGCTGTTGCAGAACTATCCTGTCAGCGGCCTTGCCTCGATCACGCATCTGGCCAAGGCGGCCGATGTGTCCACGCCCACGGTGGTGCGAATGGTGCAGAAGCTGGGGTTTTCGGGCTTTCCCGAGTTTCAGGCTGCGCTGCGCCACGAGCTTGAGGCGCGGATTTCCGACCCGATCACCAAGCGCGACACCTGGGTTCAGGCCGCACCCGAGGGGCATATCCTCAACAGGTTTACCGAGGCGGTGATCGGCAATATCCACCAAAGCCTGACGCAGATTGATCTGCCGACCTTCGAGCGGGCCTGCACCCTGCTGGCCGACCCGGAGCGCCGCGTTTTCGTGGCAGGCGGGCGGATCACACATGCGCTGGCCGAATATCTGTTCCTGCATATGCAGGTGCTGCGCGCGGGTGTGACCCATGTTCATGCGATGGCAAGCACATGGGCGCATGACCTGCTGGATCTGCGGGCGGGGGATGTCGTGGTGATCTTCGACGTGCGCCGCTATGAGAATGGCACGCTGAAACTGGCAGAGCTGGCGCGCGACAGGGGCGCGCGGATCATCCTGTTCACGGATCAGTGGCGCTCTCCCGTGCATGAATTTGCCGATTGCACCTTTTGCGGCCGGATCGCCGTGCCAAGCGCCTGGGACAGTCTGGTGACGCTGATGATGATGGCCGAGGCGCTGATTGCCGAGGTGCAGGAACGCACATGGGACAGCACCCGCGCCCGGATGGAGGATCTGGAGGGCATGTTCGACCGGACCCGGCTGTTCCGCAAATTCACCTGAGGCAGGATGCGCGAAAATGTTGACTTTGGCCCCAAGCGCCTGTCTTGATTTTATCAAATGATCAAAAAGGAACAGGATGCGGCACAGGTTTCGCAAAACTGTTTCACTGGTGTGATTGGTCGCCTTGGGTAAATCCGTTCTTCATACACAGGGATATGTCATGAAAACTTCGTCTTTCACATTGAAACTGACCGCGTCGGCCCTGGCGCTTGGTCTGGCCGCACCTGCCAGCGCCGAGACGCTGCGCCTTCTGACATGGGGTGGCTATGCCCCCGAGAACGTCATCGAGATGTTCGAGGCCGAGACGGGCCACACCGTCGAAGTGACCACCTCGAACAACGAGGAAATGATCGCCAAGCTGCGCGCCACGGGTGGCGGCGGGTTCGATCTGGCCCAGCCCAGCCAGGACCGGATCGCCGGCCCGCAGGCGGAGTTCGGCATCTACAAGCCGATGGATCTGTCCAAGATCGACGCGGGCCTCTTCATCCCCTCGATGCTGGAGGCGACCAAGGCCAATACTACCGTGGGCGGCGAGGTTTACGGCGTGCCGCATGTCTGGGGCACCGATGGTCTGGTGCTGAACACCGCACAGGCGGCGGATGTGAAGGATTACGCGGATCTGTGCAGCGATGCGGTGGCGGGCAAGGTCTCTTACCGGATGCGCCGCCCGACGCTGATCGGGTTTGCCTTCTCGATGGGGATGGACCCGTTCGCCGCCTATGCCGACGAGGCCGCCTATACCGAGATCCTGTCCAAGGTCGAGGAGGCGCTGATCGCCTGCAAGCCCAATGTCAAAACCTATTGGTCGGGTGGCGATGAGCTGATGGGCCTTGTCCGGTCGGGCGAGGTTGTGGCGGCGATGGCCTGGGATACCGGCGGCTGGAAGCTGAACGAGGATAATGCGGATGTGACCTTCGTGGCCCCCACCTCGGGCGCGCTGGGCTGGATCGACACTTTCGTGATCCCCGCCAAGGGTCAGGCGGATGAGGCGGCCTATGCCTGGATCAACTTCGTGATGAAGCCGGAAGTGGCGGCGATGATCACCGAATCCGCGGGCAACTTCACCGCGTCGCAGGGTGCGGATGAGTTTGTCTCGGACGCGCTGAAGGCCAAGTATCAGGCCAGCTTCCCGCAGGAGGCGATCGACAACATCAAGTGGTATCCGCCCGTGCCCGCCGGTCTTGAGGCGCTGGAAGGTGCCGTTCTGGACCGCGTGCAGGCCGCGCGCTGATCCTGTGACATGAGGGGGCGGCACCTGCGCGATGCGGGTGCCGCCCCTGGCTTTTGACCTGACAAGACCCGGACATCCCCACATGACCACGCGCTTGCCCGATCTGGAATGTGACGCCCTGACCAAGCGGTTCGGGGCTGCGACGGCGGTGGATGACGTGTCCTTTACCGTGCCGGCGGGATCGTTCTTTTCGATCCTTGGGCCGTCGGGCTGTGGCAAGACCACGATCATGCGGATGATCGCGGGCTTTCTGGAACCCACCAGCGGCGATATTCGCATCAAGGGGCGGTCTGTTCTGGACGTGCCACCCAACAAACGCCCGGTGAACATGGTGTTTCAGCATCTGGCGCTGTTCCCGATGATGAACATCGCGGATAACATCGGATACGGGTTGCGGCGCAAGGGCATGGCCAAGCCCGAGATTGCCCGCAAGGTCGATGAGGCGCTGGACCGGATCGGCCTGCCCGGTATCGGCGCGCGGCGGGTGGAGGAGCTGTCGGGCGGGCAGAAGCAGCGCGTGGCCATTGCCCGCTGCATGGTTCTGGAGCCTGATGTCTTGCTGCTGGACGAGCCTTTGGGTGCGCTGGATTTGAAGCTGCGCGAACATATGAAGGTCGAGCTGAAGGCCTTGCAGGCGGCCTTTGACACGACCTTCGTCTATATCACGCATGACCAGTCCGAGGCGCTGGTGATGTCCGACAACATCGCCGTGATGAATGAGGGCCGGTTTGAACAGATGGGGACGGCGCGGGATCTGTATTACCGGCCGCAGACCGCCTTTGTGGCGGGGTTCGTGGGCGATGCGAACCGCTGGCAGGGTCGCGTGATCCGCGCCGCGGGCGAGGCGTTGGAGATCAAGACGGATAGCGGCCTGATGCTGCGCGCCGCCAGTCCGGGGCGGACGCTGGCCGTGGGCGACCGGGCCGAGGTCTTTGTCCGCCCCGAGGCGATCCGTCTGGCCGAGGATGCGGCGCAACTGTCGCATTTCGACACGCAGATCAGCGGCCATGTGGCGACGATCCTGTTCAACGGGGCCGCCAGCCGGGTGATCGTGACCGATCCGAGCGGGGCCGAGATCGGTGTGACCCTGCCGCAATCGGGCGAGTTTGCCCATCTGACGCGCGGCGCGCCGGTGCATGTCGGCTGGTCGGGCGATCAGGGCAATGCCTTTTCCGCGACGGGGCGCTAGGCGATGCGGGCGGGGCAGAAACTGGGGTTGATCCTGCTGCTGACGCCGCTGCTCTTGTGGCTGTCGCTGTTGATCATCATCCCGCATATCGACCTTTTCCTGCTGTCGCTGCGCGAACGCGTGGGCGTGCGGCAGTATGAGACGGGTCTGGCCAATTACACCACGATCCTGACAGAGCCGCTTTACATGATCACCTTCGCCCGCACGGCGATGATGTCGATACTGGCGACGCTGCTGACGCTGCTGATCGCCTTTCCGGTGTCCTATTACATCGCCAAGATGGCGCGGGGGCGGGCGCGGTCGGTGCTGTTTCTGATGTGTCTGGTGCCCTTCTGGGTGTCCGAACTGGTGCGCACCTTTGGCTGGATGATCCTGCTGCGGGAAAGCGGCGTCATCTCGGGCCTGTTGCAATGGGCGGGGCTGGCGGCGGGGCCGGTCGAGATGCTGTATAACGACGCCGCGATGATGGTCGGGCTGGTCTATACCTCGATGCTGTTCATGGTGGTGCCGCTGGTGACGACGCTGGACAGTCTGGACGATGCGGTGATCGAGGCGGGCTATGATCTGGGCGGCTCCGGCCCCAGCATCCTGCGCGAGATCGTCATTCCCCATGCCATGCCGGGGATCGTGTCGGGCAGTATCGTGGTGTTCATGCTGAGCCTTGGCAATTACCTGACGCCCACGATGCTGGGTGGCAAGGACAGCCTGTGGTTCACGCAGATGATCTATTCGCAGTTCATCGTCCGCTTCAACTGGGAGTTGGGCGCGGCTTTCGGTTTCATGCTGCTGATCCTGTCATCGCTGATCGTCTGGGCGGTGCTGCGCCTGACGGGGCAGACGCTTGAAAAGACAATGGGATAAGGTGGTGCCATGATCCCGACCATTCCGCAGAATCCGTTGATCCGCATCGCCTATGGCGCCTATGTCGCGCTGTTCTTTGTCTATCTGGCGCTGCCGTTGACGGTGGTGGCGGTCTTTGCCTTCAACGACAGCCAGTTCCCGTCGCTGCCTTGGGAAGGGTTCACGCTGGGTTGGTTCTTCGGGTCCGAGCGGCCGATGATCGGCGTCTTTCACGAAGATCCGATCCTGCGCGCCATCGGCACATCCGTCATCATCGGGCTGGCCGTATCGACCCTGTCGGTGGCGGTGGGCACGACCAATGCCTTCCTGTTCAACCGCTACCAGTTCCGGGGGCGCAGCCTGCTCTATGTGCTGATGCTGTTGCCGCTGGTGATTCCCGGCATCGTTCTGGGCATCTCGATCCTGGTGTTTTCCAGCACGATGGCCAATGCCGCATGGGAAGCGGCCGAGATCGACATTCAGGCGCTGCGGCCCGGCCTTTTGCTGGTGATCCTGGGGCAGTTTTCCTTTGTCACGACCATCGCCACGCTGGTCATCGCGGCCCGGCTGCAAAAGTTCGACCGCACACTGGAGGAGGCGGCGCTGAACCTTGGCGCGACGCGCCTGACGGCGGTGCGCACGATCACCCTGCCCTATCTGGCCCCGGCAATGATCGGTGCCTTCGTCGTATCCTTTCTGATGAGTTTCGAGAATTTCAACACGACCCTGATGCTGGTCGGATCGGATTCGCCGCTGACCATCGCGATGTTCGACCGGCTGAAACTGGGATCAACGCCGCTGCTGAATGCGGTGTCCCTGCTGCTGATGCTGGGGTCCAGTCTGCTGGCGCTGGTGATGATCGCCTTCCAGCGGAAACCCTGAGGCGCGGCACCACTGGACAGTGTGCCCGCGCGGTGACAGGGTTTGATCAAATTCGGCATACCCGCGACTCGGAGGCACCCCCATGAAAGACGACAACTTTTTGAAAGAGAACAACGCCCGCCACATGTGGCATCCGATGGGGCATCCGGGGGATCTTCAGGCGAATGCGCCCACGATCATCAAAGGGGCCGAGGGGGTGCATATCATCGACCTTGACGGGCACAAGGTGGTGGACGCCGTGGGCGGGCTGTGGTGCGTGAACCTTGGCTATTCCAACAATGTGGTGAAGGACGCGATTGCCAGGCAGCTTTACGATCTGCCTTACTATTCGGCCTTTGCCGGCACGTCGAACCCTGCCGCCATCGAGGCGTCCTATATGGTGCGCGAGTTTTTCGAGACGGACGGGATGGTGCGCGCCTTCTTCACCTCGGGCGGGTCTGACTCGGTCGAGACCTGCCTGCGGCTGGCGCGGCAATATCACCGCCTGCGGGGCGAGGCGACGCGGACCAAGTTCCTCAGCCTCAAGAAAGGGTATCACGGCACGCATTTCGGGGGCGCGTCCGTGAACGGCAACAACCGTTTCCGCCTGAATTACGAGCCGATGCTGCCGGGCTGCTTCCACCTGCCCAGCCCCTATACCTATCGCAACCCGTTCAACGAGACGGATGGCGCGACGCTGGCGCAGAACATCGCCGCCGCGATGGAGGATGAAATCGCCTTTCAGGGCGCCAATACCATCGCCGCTTTCATCATGGAGCCCATTCAGGGCGCAGGTGGTGTGATCGTGCCGCATGAGAGCTTCATGAAGCTGATGCGCGAGATCTGCGACCGTCACGGTATCCTGATGATCGCGGATGAGGTGATCACGGGCTTCGGACGCACGGGCGACTGGTCCGGTTCGCGGCATTGGGGTGTGCAGCCAGATATGATGAGCTGTGCCAAGGGCATCACCTCGGGGTATTTCCCGGTCGGGGCGACGCTGGTGAACCAGAAGGTCGCGGATGTCTTCGAGAAGGACACGACCGGCGAGGGCGCGATTTTCCACGGCTATACCTATTCCGCGCATCCTGTGGGTTCTGCCGCTGTCACCGCCTGCCTGTCCGAGACGATCCGCCTGAATACCGCCGCCAATGCCGGGCCGCGCGGCACGCAGCTTTACGAGGGTGTGCTGAAACTGGCGCAGAAATACGACATCATCGGGGATGTGCGTGGTGGGCACGGGTTGATGACCGGGATCGAGCTGGTCAGCGACAAGGCCAAGAAGACGCCGATGGACATGGCGACGATGAAGCGCATCCACAAGGCGGCCTATCAGGCCGGTGCCATGGTGCGGCTGGGTGCGCATAACATCCTGATGTCGCCCCCCCTGACCATCACCGAGGCAGAGGTGAACACGATCCTGTCGGCGCTGGATACGGGCTTTGCCGCCGCCTGAGCCGCCGTCACACAGAGCTGAAATGAAAAAAGGCCAGAGGAACACTCTGGCCTTTTCCACTCGTTACCGAACAGGCATGTATACGGATGCCTATTTGAAACGTTTAATCTCGCCCGAGGCCAGACGGCGCAGATAGCTGTCCAACTCGCGCTTCACGATGGGCATCAGGAAGTAGAGGCCTGCGATATTGACCACGGCCATGGCGAAGATCGCCGCGTCCGAGAAATCAATCACCGGCCCAAGGCTGGCGGCTGCGCCGATCACGATGAAGATGCAGAAGATGACCTTGAACGTCAGTTCCTGTGCCTGCCCTTCTCCGAACATGAAGGTCCATGCCTTCAGCCCGTAGTAGGACCAGCTGAGCATGGTCGAGAAGGCGAAGAGCACGACCGCGACCACCAGGACATAGGGGAACCACGAGAAGGTGGATTCGAACGCGGCCGATGTCAGGCCGACCCCGGTGGCCCCTGTGGCCGTTGTCACCTGCCCGGCTTCGTTGATGACATAAAGCCCGGTTGCAGGGTCTGTCACCAGCTGCCCGGTGATGATGATGACAAGGGCGGTCATGGTGCAGATCACCACGGTGTCGATGAAGGGTTCCAGCAGAGAGACGAAACCTTCGGTGATGGGTTCCTTGGTGCGCACGGCCGAATGGGCGATTGCGGCGGAGCCGACGCCCGCTTCGTTCGAGAAGGCCGCGCGGCGGAAACCCTGGATCAGCGCGCCGACCATGCCCCCGACGATACCGTTGCCCGTAAAGGCGCCGTCGATGATTTGACCGAAGGCGGTGCCGACCATATCGAGGTTCATCAGGATGATGACCAGCGCGGCACCGACATAGAGGATACCCATGAAGGGCACGACCTTTTCGGTCACGCGGGCGATGGATTTGATCCCGCCCACGATCACCGCAAAGACGATGCCCGCAAAGATGACCCCCGTAATCCAGCCGGGATAGTCACCAAAGACGCCGGCCAACTGCTGATGCGCCTGATTGGCCTGGAACATGTTGCCGCCACCCAGCGCGCCCAGCACGCAGAAGATCGAGAACATCACGGCCAGAAACTTGCCGCCCGGCAGGCCGCGCTCGGCAAAGCCCTTGGTCAGGTAATACATCGGACCGCCCGACACGCGCCCGTCGGGATATTCGTTGCGGTATTTGACGCCCAGCGTGCATTCGGTGAACTTGGACGCCATGCCCAGCAGACCCGCAAGGATCATCCAGAAGGTCGCCCCCGCACCGCCGATGCTGACGGCCACCGCAACGCCTGCGATATTGCCCAGACCGACCGTGCCCGACAGCGCCGTGGCCAGCGCCTGAAAGTGGCTGACCTCGCCCGCATCATCGGGATCGGAATACTTGCCGCTGACCAGCGCAAGGGAATGGCCGATCACGCGAAACTGGATAAAGCCGAAATAAATGGTGAAAACACTGGCGGCGACCACCAGCCAAAGCACGATCCAGGCAATCGAGGTGCCGGGGATCGAGGCGAAGATGAAATTGACGAACCAACCTGTCGCATTGGCGAAGATCTGATTCACGGTCTCGTCGATGGATTGCGCCTGCGCCGGCACCGCCGAGACAAGCATGGCGACAAAAGCCGCCAGAGCGGCACAGGCCGCGGGAATTCCGTTCCGTGTCATCTGTCTCTCCTGTCTGCTGCTCATGGCACGATGGTGCAGGGCACAGGGGCCGCCTGCGCCAGATGTCCGGCCACCGACCCGAAGATACGGCTGCCCAGCCTGGTATGCCCGTTGCGGCCGATCACGATCTGCACCGCGCCCATTTCCTCGGCGATCTTGCAGATCGTCTCGGCGATATGGCCATAGCGGATCTTGCTTTCCACATCGACACCCTCGGCGCGGACCTTCTCCAGCACGGGCATGACCAGTGCTGTCTCGGCCCGCTCCATCTCTTCTCTGCGGCGTTTGTGCCGTTCTTCCAGTTCGCTCGCGCTCAGAAACGAATAGGGCGACCACTCCAGCACATGAACCAGCACGATCGTGCCGCCCTGAAGTTTGACCCGTCCCACGGCAAAATCGAGCGCCCGTCGAGAGGCCTCGCTGCCGTCATAGCCGACGATGAATTTTGCAGACATCTGTCCCTCCTGCATGTTGGCTTGTATCGAAAGATACCGCGACAGTTTAGCGCAGGAGTGGTGTGAAACATATATGACGTGTTCCCGTAATCGCCTCTGGATCAGGTCAAATGGCCTTTGTTTCGGCAAATCGAAGGTCAAAAGGCCATGATCCCGATGGACGGGCCTATTTTGTCCTACAGACAAGACCCTATTCGAAGGAAGAGCATGGCCCTTCCGACACGCCCGCGCAGGCATCAAAGCGGAGCGGCACGCGGCAGGTTGAATATCACATTCAGAACAGCATATATGACTGACAAGCCCGCGCCCCTGAGCGCGGGTTCAGTCGCAGGATGATCGCGCCCATGTCCAGTTCCCCATCACGTCCCGACAGGATGCCGCAGGCGGCGCGCCACAGGCTTGCGCGTCATTTTCCCATTCTGCAATGGGCGCGCAGCTATGACCGCGAGACGCTGACATCGGACACGGTGGCGGCGGTGATTGTCACGATCATGCTGATCCCGCAATCGCTGGCCTATGCGCTGCTGGCGGGGTTGCCGCCCGAGATGGGGTTATACGCCTCGATCCTGCCGCTGCTGGCCTATGCCGTGTTCGGCACCAGTCGCGCGCTGGCGGTGGGGCCGGTGGCTGTCATCTCTCTCATGACGGCGGCGGCGGTGGGGAACATGGCGCTGGAAGGCACCGCCGCATATGCGATGGCAGCGATCACCCTGGCCTTCATGTCCGGCCTGATCCTGACGGTGATGGGCCTGTTCCGGCTGGGGTTTCTGGCCAATTTCCTGTCGCATCCGGTGATTGCGGGGTTCATCACCGCCTCGGGCCTACTGATTGCGGCCAGTCAGATCGGCACGATCATGGGGATCGGTGGCGGCGGTCATTCGCTGGTCGAACTGGTGCAGAGCCTCTGGTCCAACCTGCACCGGATCAACCTGATCACGCTGGTGATCGGTGTGACCACGACGGCCTTTCTGTTCTGGGTGCGCAAGGGGTTGAAACCCCTTCTGATCCGGACGGGCCTGCGGCCGCGTCTGGCAGACCTGCTGGCCAAGGCCGGTCCCGTGGCGGCCGTTGCCGTGACCACCCTGACCGTGTGGGGCCTTGACCTGGTCGACAAGGGTGTGGCGATCGTGGGAGAGATTCCCAGCGGGATACCGCCCTTCGGGCTTCCCAGTTTCTCGGGTGAGATATGGGGGCAGCTTTTCGTCTCGGCGCTGCTGATTTCGGTGATCGGTTTTGTCGAATCCGTCTCGGTCGCGCAGACGCTGGCCGCGAAAAAGCGGCAGCGGATCGACCCGGATCAGGAGTTGGTGGGTCTGGGCACGGCGAATATCGCGGCGGCGCTATCGGGTGGCTATCCGGTGACAGGGGGCTTTGCCCGGTCGGTCGTGAACTACGACGCCGGTGCCGAAACCCCGGCGGCGGGGGCCTTCACCGCGCTGGGCATCCTGCTGGCGGCGATGTTCCTGACGCCCTTGCTGCATTTCCTGCCCAAGGCGACGCTGGCCGCGACGATCATCGTGGCCGTGCTGGGCCTTGTGGACCTGTCGATCCTGAAACGCAGCTGGGCCTATTCGCGGATCGACTTTGCCGCTGTTGCCACGACCATCGCGATCACGCTGGGACTGGGCGTGGAGATGGGAGTCTCGGCCGGGGTGATCCTGTCGCTGGCGCTGTTCCTCTACAAGACCTCGCGCCCGCATGTGGCCGAGGTGGGTCTGGTGCCCGGCACCCAGCATTTCCGCAACATCCTGCGCCACAAGGTCGAGACTGATCCGGCGGTGGTGACGCTGCGGATCGACGAAAGCCTGTATTTCGCCAATGCGCGGTTCCTTGAGGATTACATCACCACGCGCGTGACCTGCGACGAACCGATCCGGCATGTGGTGCTGATGTGCTCGGCGGTGAACGAGATCGACATGTCCGCACTGGAGAGCCTTGAGGCGATCAATGCCCGGCTGCGCGACATGGGGATCACCCTGCATCTGTCCGAGGTGAAGGGGCCGGTGATGGACAGGTTGAAGCGCAGTCATTTTCTGGATGACCTGACGGGCCGTGTGTTTCTGTCGCAATATGACGCCATGGTGGCCCTGACCGCGACCTGAACCCGGAAGAGGCGCGTGCGCGCCGATTGACGGGCCGCTTGTCGAGCCGATTGACGGGGCTGCGCGGGACGCCTATCTGCGGGCCCATGACACAGACATCTTGGATCGGGATCGAGGTTGCGGATGGCGCGGCGACCGGCTGGCGCTTTGACGGCACGGCTGCGGTGCAGCAGGCGTCCGGCCCCACAGCCGCCGCTGTGCAGGCGCGGCTGGGCGGGGGTCCGGCGCTGATTGTCGCGCCGGGTGCGGCGTCACAGCCGGTGCCGGCCGCCGTCCTGCCCGAAAGCGCCCCGGTCTGCGCCCTGACGCAGGACCGCCCGCGCGGCCATCTGGACCCGGCCGCCCGCCTGCGCCTCATCGGGGTGCTGGCGCAGCGGCGCAACTGGGACGGGGTGATCTGCCTGCCCATGGCGACTGTCACCCATTGGTGCCAGATCAGCGCGGATGAGCTGGTCAGTTTCCAATCTGCCGTCACCCCGCAACTGGCCCGCCTGTTGGGGGCCGGCGACCGGATCGACAGTGACGCGCTGGCCGACACGATGTCCCGGCCGGAGCGGTTGTCCCTGCATCTGCGCAGCGCCATGCTGGCCACGGCAGGGGATGCCCTGTCCGGGCATCTTCTGGGGGCTGAACTTGCAGCGATGCGCCCCTATTGGCTGGGCCAGCAGGTGATCGTGGTGGCAGAAGGTGGCCTTTACGCCGATGCGCTGGCGTCGCAGGGCGTTCCGGTCCAGAGGATTGCCCCGCGTGACGCCGCGCGTGAAGGCTTGGTGGCTTTGCGGGGTGCCACGCTCTGACATCTGTGGCGGACGCCGGGGCAGATGCCTCCGGCGGGGATATTTCGGGCAAGAAGAAGCCTCAGGGCGCGGCGGCGGCCCCGGCAGGGTGGCGGCATGGGCCCAGCAGCATCGCAAGGCCGAGGATCAGGCCCGAGACCGTGGCGATCATGCCCGCGGCGCTGACGGAATTGGCGAAGCCCAGCCATAGCGGGCCGTATCCGGCCAGCACATAGCCCAGAATGGCCGAGAGGATGGCGAAGCCCACGCTCCAGGCCACCTGCGCGGCCAGCCGGTCGGTCATCATCCGCGCGGCGGCCGGGGGGCAGATGAACATGGCGATCACGATGATCGAGCCGACCGCATCGAAAGCCGCCACTGCCGCCAGGGCCGCCAGCATCACAAGCGCAAGTCCGATGGCGCGGACGGGCAGGCCCAGCGTGGCGGCAAAGCCTTCGTCGAAGGTGGCAATCGCCAGTGGCCGCCACATCAGCCCGATGGCCAGCCCCACGATGAGCAGCGCGACAGCCATGCGCGGCAGTTCCGGCGGCAGTCCGGCCAGTGCCACCGGATCGAAGAGCGAGGCCCAGCCCGTTGCATCCAGCCAGATCAGGCTTTCCAGATTGCCATAAAGCGCGTGCTCCACATCCAGATGGACGCCGCTTGTGTCGGATTGTTCCAGCAACAGAACGCCTGCGGCGAAGAGTGTGGTGAAGATCACGCCCATCGCCGCCCCGGCTTCGATCCGCGCGGTGCGGCGCACGGCCTCGATCAGCGCGACCGAAACGAGCGCCGCCCCCGCCGCGCCCAGCATCATCGGCAGTGCCGCGACCCGGCCCGTCAGCAGGAAGGCCACCACGATCCCCGGCAGCACGACATGGCTGATGGCATCGCCGATCAGCGCCTGCCGCCGCAGCAGCAGGAAATTGCCCGGCAAGGCGCAGGTGACGGCGGCCAGCACACCGATCAGCAGAGGCGACAGGGACAGCGCGACGAATTCAGCCCCCATCACGACACCTGCGGGTTCTGGGCCAGATCACGGTCCAGCGTTGCGATCTGGTCCGGGGTCAGCACCGTTTCGATGGGCGACAATCCGTCATAGCGGCTGGCGGTCAGCCCATGGGCAGGATCGGCGCGCAGGGCCGCCCAGCGCGCCTCGTCCAGCAGGGCCTTGGCGGCTGCGGCGCGGCCCAGATCCGTGGCCACACCATCGGCGCGGGCCATGCCTTCGCGTTGCAGCAGGGCCAGGGTGAAGGGCTCGTGGATCGGCTGGCCGGCGGCCAGCGCCAGCAACCCC
>JAMWZG010000013.1:0-2887 GCA_024304855.1 Paracoccaceae bacterium | reverse complement strand
CCAACACCCGCTTCCGCCGGTGAACCCGCCGGCGGAAGCGCATCTGACGCAGCAGAAGCGCGACGCCGCCACGGGCCGGGGCCAGCGCGATCGAGAGGACGAAGAGCACGAAACTGGCCAGCACGATGATCGGCCCGGTCGGCAGGGCCGGTGCCGTGGCCGAAACCGCCGCACCGGCATAGGCGGCCAGACCGCCGGCCAGACCGGCGAGCAGGACCATCCGCGCGGCACTGTCCGTCCAGAGCCGCGCCGTCACGGCGGGGATGATCAGCAGCGCCACGATCAGCACCAGACCGACGGTCGTGATCCCCAGGACGGTCACGGCCATCACCAGCGCCATCATCGCAAGGTCGATCCGGCCCACATGCGTGCCCGTCACCGCCGCGAAATCGGGATCGAAGCCCACCGCCAGCATCGGGCGGCGCAGCAGGAACACCAGCAGCAGGACCAGCGCCCCGCCCGCCGCGATCACCAGTGCGTCGCTTCGCAGCATTCCGGCGGTCGATCCCAGCAGGACCGATTCCAGCCCGGCCTGACGGCCTGCGCGCATCGACTGGATCACCGTCAGGATCACGATCCCCGCCCCGAAGAAGACCGAGAGTACGGCGCCGATGGCCGCATCCTCGCTCAGCCGGGTGCGCCGGATCATCCAGCCGATCACCAGAAGCCCCAGCCCTGATGACAGCGCCGCCCCCAGCATCAGCCCCGGCAGAAAACGCCCGTCCCCGCCCAGCGCGACCATGGCGATGAAGGCCAGACCGATGCCCGGCAGCGTGGCATGGGACACCGCATCCGAGACCAGCGCGCGTTTGCGCAGGAAGAGGAAACTGCCCGTCACCCCGGCAGCAATGCCCAGAAGCGTGGCGCCGATGGCCACCAACGTGGCGTTATAGCCCAGTTGCAGGGACAGGGCTTGCCAGATCACGGGGCAGCACCCCCTGCGGCCTGCATCCCGGCCACCTGCGCCTCGCCCAGACGCCCGCCATAGGCGCGTTGCAGGTTGGCGCTGGTGAAGACATCGGCCACGGGTCCGGCGGCGATGGCCCGGGTGTTGATCAGGAACATCTCCTCGAAATAGGCGCGGATCGTGGACAGGTCGTGATGCACGGCCACGATGGTGCGCCCCTCGGCCCTGAGATCCTTGAGCACCGCGATGATCGCCTTTTCCGTCGCCGCATCGACGCCGGCAAAGGGTTCGTCCAGAAGATAGAGGTCGGCCGCCTGCGCCAGCGCGCGCGCCAGAAACACCCGTTGCTGTTGCCCGCCGGACAGTTGCCCGATCTGCCGGGTTGCGAAATCCTCCATCCCGACGCGGGCGAGACAGGCGCGGGCGCGGTCCAGATGCGCAGGGCGGACCCGCCCGAGCAGGCCCAGTTCGCGGTGTAGCCCCATCAGCACCACGTCGATCACGCGGGCCGGAAAATCCCAGTCCACGCTGGCGCGCTGCGGCACATAGGCGACGCGGTCGCGGGCCCGGTTCAACGTCTGGCCGAACAGGCGGACATCCCCCGAAAGAGGCTTGACCAGCCCCAGAACCGCCTTGAGCAGCGTGGATTTGCCAGCCCCGTTCGGGCCGACAATGGCGGTCATCGTGCCCTGCGCCACGGTCATGTCCACCGAGAATACCACCGGCTTTTCCCCATAGGCCACCGTCAGCCCCGCCACCTCAAGCGCGGGGGGCGGCGTCACTTTCGGGGCTGTCGCCCCCTGGGGCCGGGTCGTGTTCTGCGGCGGGACAAGGGGTTGCACCATGGTCAGAGGCCCGCGCTCAGCTTGCCGTCCATGCCGCGCGGCGGAACATCACCGCCCAGAGCGGCGGCAATGGTCGAGATGTTGTGATCCATCATGCCCAGATAGGTGCCCTCATAGGTGCCGTCCGGGCCCATCGCATCCGAGAAGACCTCGCCTCCGACGCGGACCTCATGGCCCTGCGCGGCGGCCCCTTCGATCAACGCGCGGATGTTGCGGTCCGAGACCGAGCTTTCCACGAAGACGGCCGCGATCCTTCGCGCCACAAGCAGATCGACAAGCTCTCCGATGCGGTTCAACCCGGCCTCGGACTCGGTCGAGATGCCCTGAATGCCCAAGACCTCGAACCCCTGCGCGCGGCCGAAATAGCCGAAGGCGTCATGGGCCGTCAGCAGCACCCGCGCCGCCTGCGGCACGGACGACAGGCTGCGCGCCTTGTAGGCGGAAAGGCGGGCCAGATCGGCCAGATGCGCCTCGGCATTGGTGGCGAAGGTGCTGGCCGCTTCGGGACGCGCCGTGCTGAGGGTGTCGCGCACCGCCAGAACGACGTGACGCCACAGATCCGGGTCCATCCAGACATGCGGATCAAAGCGCCCCTCATAGTCGGGATGCGCGATCCGCTCTGCGGCGGGCACGGCTTCGCCGACGGCCACCACCGTGCGGGTGCGGGCAAGATCCAGCAGCATCTCTTCAAGCTGCGCCTCGAGATAGAGACCATGCCACAGCACCAGATCGGCGCGGGTCATGGCGACGATGTCGCTGCGGGTCTGGCGATAGGAATGCGGGTCGATGCCCGGCCCCATCAGGGCATTGACCTGCACCAGATCGCCACCGACCTGCCGGGCGGCATCGGCCACCATGCCGGTCGTGGCGACAATGGACAAAGGGGATTGGGCCATGGCCAGGCGCGGCATGGCGATGGTCGCGGCAAGAGCGGTCAGGGCATGGCGGCGTGTCAGGGTCATGTCGGGGCACCTTTTCAAGGAAAAACAGAGACGCGGCGTGAACTTGAGAAGATATTGAGAATGGTTCGCAACTTTGTCAATGTAATTGCGAATTATTCGCAAAACAAATCGCCGTGAGGTCAACAAACAGGGCTGCTTGCCTATGATCCGGGCACATGCCACCCTCACGGCAA
>JAMWZG010000129.1 GCA_024304855.1 Paracoccaceae bacterium | reverse complement strand
ATGGCGGGCACGAATTCCGTCAGCCGCGCCTGTGCCCCCAACCCGGCAGCGGGCGACAGGGTGAAACTGACGTTGAAGGCCGCGATCATCCCTTCGATCCGGGCATTGTCGCTTTCGGGGCCGGGGGCGGCGGCCCCCATCCCGTCGCGCATCCGCCAGAGCGTGTCACCACCGGGGCCGCGCACGGCCTCGTTGATCGACAGGCGCGCGGCGAGGCCCTGTGCCGCGGCGGGATCGAAGGGACCATTCGCATCGGTGAACAGGCCCGGCTGGCCCGGCGCGACGGTCGTGTCGGCCGCAGTGAAGGACTGCACCAGCATCCGGGCCGTCTCATCCAGCTGGGTCTGCATCCTGGGCAGAACCTGGTTCAGAAGGAGAAAACGCCCGGCCAGCCGCCCCTCGTCAAAGCCGCGCACACCGGCTACGTTGGGGGTAATCTCGGCGTCGCCCGCGAACAGACGGCCATCGGCGGCAGAAAGGCTCACGCTGTGAACGGTCTGCCCCTCGAGCAGGGGTGTGCCACCTGATGTGTAGATGACCATCGCGCCGCCGGGATCACGCTGCACGCGCAGATCGACCAGCGTGGACATCTCATCCAGACGGCTGGCCAGAGCATCCTCGAACATGGCGTTGTCACGCGTGCCCGGCGCGCTGAGTGCGATCTTGCGGTTCAGCTCGGCCGCCTCGGACAGCAGACGGTTCAGCGTCTCGACATCAACCGCGATCCCGGCGCGCGTGTTCGCGGCGGTTTCCGACAGGGTGGCCGCCGTGGCATTCAGACCGGCGGCCAGACCGGCGGCGGCGTCAAGCGCGGCGCGTTGCAGGGATGGTTGCGCCGGATCATTGGACAGCTCGTCCAGACGCGATTGCAGCGCCGTGATCCGCCCCGGAATGGACTGCGGATCACCCGGCTTGCCCAAGAGCGCGGCATGGATTTCCAGCCCGCCTGCGACAGCGTCCTGTGTCGCGGTGCGCGACATCTCCTGCCGGTGCATCCGGTCCAGCGCGCCATCCACCTCGCGCCGGATGCCCGTGACCAGCACGCCGGTGCCGCCCGGTCCGCTGGTCTGCAACAGCCCGCGCCGGACATAGCCGACGCGGTCCGCATTCGCGATGTTGTTGGCCGTCATCTCGGACCAGGCGGCTGTCGCGGCCAGACCGCTGCGACTGCTGACAAAGGCGTTGGTGATGCTCATGGCCCCAACCTTTTCAGGATCAGCGCTTGAGGCGCATGGTTTCATCCAGCATCTCGTCCACGGTGGTGACGATCTTGGCATTGGATGAATAGGCGCGCTGCGTCTGGATCAGATCCGTCAGTTCCTGCGCCACTTCGACATTCGAGCTTTCAAGGGCACCAGCGGTGATCGTGCCCGCAGAGCCTTCGCTGGCCCCGCTCAGCCGGACCGGGCCGGAGGATCGCGACAGCAGGAAGGCATTGCCATTGGTCGTCAGAAGCCCGTCAGGGTTCGGCACTTCGGCCAGCGGGATGTTGTAGAGCGCGCGACGCCGGCCATTGTCGAAGACGCCATAGACATCGCCACGCTCGTCGATCTCGGTGCGGACCAGCATCCCGGTCTCGGACCCGTCCGCGCCGATGGTGAGCGGCGTGTAATCGCCGGCAAACTGCGTCATGCCGGTGAAGCTGTCGGGCGCGCCGAAATCCAGCGTGATGGTCTGTGCCGGAACGCCGACGGCGAGGGTCGCCTGCCCCGTCGCCGGGTCCGAGGCTGCAAAGCCGGTGAAGACATAGGCTTGCGGCGATCCGGCATTGGGGCCGGCCGCGTTGAAGGTGACATCCACCGTGCCAAGCGCGACACCGGCGGGGTCATTGACCGTGACCGACCAGGTATTCGCCACCGCTGTGGGCTGCCAGGAAAACTGAAGCCGCTCGGACACGCCCAGGGGCGAGAAGAATTCGGCCGAGGAGAGGAACGGATCACCGGGCACGGCCAGCCCGGTCTGCTGCGCGGGCACATTGCCGCCGATGGTGATCGCAGTCGTGGGCGCGCCGCGCATCTGCACATCGCCGATCTGGACCGTTTGCAGATCGCCGAAACGGTTGCGATCCACGGCACCCAATGTGCCATCCTCGCCGTAGGGATAGCCGGAGAGGTAGAGCCCCGCCGCGTTGCGCAGAAAGCCGTTCTCGTCCGGCAGGAAGGAGCCGGCCCGTGTCAGTTGGTAGTTCGATTCCACAAGCTCGTTGGGACTGCGCGAGACGACGAAGAAACCCGATCCGCTGATGGCAAGGTCCGTCGCCCGCCCGGTGGGGCGCAGGGCCCCGTCGAGCGAGACATTCGTGCCCTGCACGGCCCGCACACCCGCAGGGGCAAGCCCCGCGCCGCCGCTGGTCGTCGTGGTCGTGACCATCTGCGCGAAACTGCGCCGGTAGCCGTCGGTATTGGCATTGGCGATATTGTCCGAGATCCGCCCCACGGCGGTGGAGTTGGCACGCAGGCCACTGACGCCGGTCTGCATCGCATTGGAAATGCTCATGATGATGCGTCCTTCTGTTGGGGTGCCGCCGGTCCCGCCGGGGTCGCCACAGGGGGATATAGGCAGCGGAGTTTTCAGGATGGTTAAGGCTTCGACAAGAAAGCGGGTATTGACCTCATGGCATGGACTGACCTCCTGCGGCTTGCAGCAGGCGCAGGGCGCTGTCTGCGTTGCCTACCCTTTCACGGGCGGCGTCCCCCCTGAGCGGCAGCACATCGGGCGCCGCCGTGTTCAACCCGGCGGCCAGAGCCGACCATTGCTCGCCCAGATCCGGGAAACTCTGGATCAGCTGGTGCAGACGCGCGGGGTCATTCTCGCGATGGGTGGCCAGCAGAAGGTTGATCCGGTCCGCCGCAGGCATCTGCGCGCCAAGACTGCGCAGAAGTTGCTCATAGGCGTCGCGGGCCTTGTCCCATTCGCTGAGGGCGAAGGCCGCCTTGGCGCGCAGGCGCAACCAGGCATGGGTGGGCGCAATCATGCGAGTGTCAAGAACGTCGCGGTGGCGATCCGATGCGGCAAAGACCTGCGCGCGCAACAGATTGTATCTGTCGCGCATCGCGTCATCCGACCCGGAAAGCGGCGCGGCGAGCAGCGCCTCGGCCTCGGCCTGCCGGCCACCGGCGATCAGGGCGCCGGCCTCCTTCAGGCGCAACAGGTCCAGCGGATCGTCTTGCGCCGGGGTCGTGGTCTGGTCCTGCGCTGCCGCGCGGGCCAGCATCCGCGCACGCAGCGCCCCGAATTCGAGAGCGGCCAGACCCGTTGCACCACGCGTGACCAAGTGATCCCCGAAAGCCTCGGCCAGGGGATCAAAACGACGGTCGAAGCGGAAATCGCCCGCGATGGCACGATGGGCGGCGACAAATTCCGACAGGGGCAGATCCCCCGCAAGACCGCGCGCATAGGTCGCTTCGATCACACCCCAGGCCCGCTCGGCGGCAAGGCGGGCTTCATCGGTATCGGGGAACAGGCGCATGATGTCGGCCAGGGCATCCAGCGCGGCAAGGTCGCGGCGATCCGTCAGTTCCAGCGCGGCAAGCCGCTGCAAGGTCGCCAGCCCAAGCGGCCCGCCATGCCAGAGGGCGCGGGTCTGGACCAGAAGGTGCCGCGCATCCTCGGCCGTCAATGTCCGCGTTGCGCGCCCCAGATCAATCAGCGCGATCCGCGAGCGTTGCGCCCATTCATCGGTGCCCGCTGCCGCTGCTGCGTGATTGTCGAAGGCGACCAGCACATCGCCGCCCACCTCGGCCGCGCGGCCCAGAAGGAAGCGATAGGCTGCGCTGGTGGTCTGCCCCTCTGCCGCCTGCATCTGCCCGGCCAGATCGCGCGCCACGTCCCAGGCGCCGCTTTCAATGGCCGCCCAGAGCAATTGGGGGCGCAGCGGGTCTGATACTGCGGCCGGATAGTCCCCGATGATCCGCAGCGCCGCCGCAAGATCCGGCCCCGCTGCGCCACGATCCCCGCGCGCGATGTGACCCAGCACGGTGAAAAGCGGCGCATCCGGCCAATCCGCAGGCGGGGCAATCGCGGCCCCCATCAACCCGTCCACCGCCAGACCAAGCGCCTTGGCACGACCGCTCTGGATCGGTGACAGCCTTGCGCCGACGGGGCCATCCGCCTCGGTCCCGCTTTGGGGCAGGGCCACAAGGAAGGATCGCGCCTCGGGAAGCAGACGGTGAGAGAGGTGCAAGGCCGCCAGGTCAAGCAGCAGGTCCACCTCGATCGGGGTTGGCCGGATCGCGCTGTTCAACCGCTCGCGCAGATCGAAGAGGGTCCGGGTCAGGGTCTGGCGGTCCTGCAAGAACTGATCCGGTGCAAAGCGCGCCATCTCGCGCTTGAGCGGGGGCAAGGGCTGGGGGCGTCGCTCCTGCACCGAATCGGCGGGGGTCACATCATCCGTCATCCGGGCCTGCCCCACGGCTTCGGTCGCGGCGCGCAGCCCGGACAGAGGCGGCACGATGAGCCCCAGCGCCAGACAAAGCATCGGCACGGCAAAGCGCCTGCCCTGCGCGGATGATCCGGCAGGTTTTGACCGAAAAGCAAGGTTAAAAGCAGCGAGCAAAGCACCATATCCACTGTCTGTTCATAAAACATCATGCATAAAATAAAAATAATCAACAACAGTATTTGATTTATACATAAATTATGCGTATCGTCCCTCTGCAAACCTTTTGAGGGCATGGCGTGGACAACTCGACCTATATCTCGCTTTCGCTGGCCACCGCCCTGCGTCGCGAACTGGACGTGACCGCGAACAACATGGCGAATGCCAGCACCGCCGGGTTCAAGGGGGAGCGCGTTGTCTTTTCGTCCTATCTGCATCGCGACGCGGCTGCGGCGACCGGGGATACCAGTTTCCTGATTGATCGCGGCTCTTATGTGGATCAACAGCAGGGCGCGATTACCCTGACCGGCAACATGCTGGACGTGGCTCTCAAGGGTGAGGGCTGGTTCGGTTATGAAACACCGCAGGGACAGCGCGCCTATGGTCGCGACGGGCATTTCGCCGTGGATGCGCAGGGGGCGTTGATCACGATGTCGGGCGCGCGGGTGCTGGACCTTGGCGGCAATCCGATCAACCTGCCGCCCGATGCGCTGAACGATCTGTCAATCTCGCGCAATGGAACGATCTCCAGCCTTGCGAATGGCGTGATCTCGCAGATCGGCGTCTTCACCCTGCCGGATGTGCAGAGCTATGAGAGGATCGGCAACGGGATGTTCATCGCGCCCGACCTGGAGGGGGTGCGCCCTGCCCTGCCCGACACGACGACCGAAGTGGTGCAGGGCGCGATCGAGGGCAGCAATGTGCAGCCCGTCGTCGAGATGACCCGGATGATGTCGATCCAGAAAGCCTATGAACGCGCCGTCGAACTGATGAACGGCGAGGATGATCTGCGCCGCGACATGTTGCGCAGGGTCGGCCGGCCCCCAAGCTGACACGACCTCATCCGCTGATCGTCACAGGCAGGCAGACCGCTTGCCGGAACCATTGAAAGGCACACCATGAAGGCACTTGGTATCGCAGCAACCGGCATGTTGGCACAGCAGACCAATGTGGACGTCATTTCGAACAATATCGCCAATGCGAACACGACCGGCTTCAAGAGCAGTCGGGCCGCGTTTCAGGATCTGATCTACGAAACCCAGCGCCGGGAAGGCTCGCAAACCTCGGACGCGGGCACGCTGCGCCCGACGGGTGTGGATGTCGGGCTTGGCGTGCAGACGGCCGGCACTGTCCGCCTGAACACGCAAGGCGGGCTGATGGCGACCGAGAACCAGCTTGATCTGGCCATTGACGGGCGCGGCTTTTTCGTCGTGAACATGCCCGATGGCGAGCAGGCCTTTACCCGCGACGGGGCGTTCCTGCTTTCGCCCGAGGGTCAGATCGTCACGCTTCAGGGCTACGAGCTGGACCCCGGCGTGGTGCTGCCGGAGAACACGATCAACGTCGCGGTGGGCGAGACGGGCACGATCATGGCCTATGTCGAGAATGACCCCGTGCCTGTCGATCTGGGGCGGATCACCATGGCCACCTTCGTGAACGAGGCCGGGATGCGCGCCCTGGGCAACAACCTGCTTCAGGCGACGACGGCCTCGGGCGATGCGCTTCAGGCCAATCCCGGCGATCCGGGCGTGGGGATCATCCGGCAAGGCTATCTGGAGAATTCGAACGTCAACATCATCCAGCAGATCACCGACCTGATTTCGGCGCAGCGGGCCTATGAGATGAACTCCAAAGTCATTTCGACCGCCGATCAGATGATGTCCACCGCGAACCAGGTCCGCTGAGACGATGCGGCGGGTTCTGTCATTCCCCTGGTCAACGCGCGCCGTGTTGCGGGCCGCGATGATCCTGTCGGCCCTGATCCTGCATGTCTTCGCCACCTCACCGGGACATGCCGCGCCCTTGATCGAGCTGATCGAGGAGAAGGCGCGCGACAGCGCCGGGCCGGCGTTGCCCGCGCAAAGCCGCTTCGACATCAGCATCCAGTCCAGCGCACCGCAGGAGGCGCTTCTGATTTCGGCCTGGTGGATCGACCCGGCCACGGGACGTTTCATCGCGAATGCCGTCACACAGATGGGCGAGGTGCACCGGATCAACGGGATGGCCACGCTTGTCGTCTCTCTCCCCGTGCCGTTGAGACGGCTGATGCCGGGCGAGATCGTGAACGCGGCCGATCTGGGCACAATCGACCTGCCGGCGGGCCGTATCGGCGCCTTTGCCATCATTGATCCGAAGGAATTGATCGGAATGCAGGTCCGCAGCCTTCTGACCGAGGGGCGGCCGGTCATGGTGCAGGCCGTGATGCAGCCCCTTGTGGTCGGGCGCGGCAGCCTTGTGACCATCCGCTATTCCGACGGTGCGCTTGAACTCTCGGCTCCTGGTCGCGCGCTGGGTGACGCGCATCGCGGTCAGGAAGTGCGCATCGTCAATCTTGTCAGCAACACAGCCGTCGTCGGCATCGCCACAGCCGAAAACATTGTCGAGGTTATCCGATGATCAGCATGACCCCCCCCCTCTCCCGCCTGCGTCTTGGTGCGGCGCTGCTTGCCGTGGCGACCGTATCGGCCTGCGGCGATCCGCGCGATGCGTTCAATCGTGATCCGCAGATGTCGGATATGTCCGTCACCGGCAGCTCGATGCCGGAAGCCAGCTTCGTGCAGGTGCCGATGCCGCCCCCCGAACCGCCGCGGATGATGCACCGGGCCGAGGCGGCATCCCTGTGGCAGCGGGGGTCCGGCGGCTTTTTCGCGGATCAGCGCGCCTCTCGCGTCGGGGATATTCTGACGATCGATATCCGCATCGACGACCGCGCGCAGATGCGCAACGCCAGCCAGCGGGAGAGATCGGGATCGGGTTCCGCAGGGTTTCCCAGTCTGCTCGGCCTCGACAACCTGCCGACGGGGGACATCATCGACCTGAGTTCCACCTTCGAGGCGGAAGGCTCCGGTTCGATCAACAGGGGCGAGTCGATCGACCTGAAAGTGGCCGCGCTTGTGATCCAGAGCCTGCCGAACGGCAATCTGGTCATCGCCGGACGGCAGGAGGTCAAGGTCAACCAGGAGCTGCGCGAGCTGCGCGTGGCGGGGATCATCCGGCCCCAGGACATCCAGATGAACAATACGATTCCCTATGAAAAGGTTGCCGAAGCACGCATCACCTATGGCGGGCGCGGTCAGATTTCGCGCCAGCAGCAGCGCAGCTACGGAGAAGACATCGTGGACATCGTCTTGCCCTATTGAGGTTGCACTAATGCCCGAATCGCATGTCACGCGATGAAAGTCAGCACTGGGCAGGGGCAAGGGAATGAAAGCGCTTCCGATCTTCGCGGTTGTCGTCATCGGCGCATTTGCCGTGCTTGGCTTTGCGGCGGGCACATGGGCGACGGTCCCGCAAAAGGCGGCGGCGTCACTTCCGGCCGAGGAGGAGCAAGCCTCCCACCAGAGCCCCGAGGCAGACGCCGATACCATCCTGCGTGCCGCCGAAGCGCGCCGCAGCGCAGGCCCGGCCGCGACGGACGGGGCATCATTGGTCAGGGATGCGGGTGCGGTTGATCATCCCGCGCCGGACGCGGACGCGACGCCTGCGCATCTGGTGAAGATGGCCAATGTGACATTCCCCGTGCGCAAGACGGCCAGCGTCAGCTTTGTCGTTGCGGATATGGCCGTGGCTGTCCGGGATGCGGAAAGCGCCGCGCGTTACGAGATCCCCGAGAATGCGGCCCGGCTTCAGGCCGCGATCAAGGCCGCCATGGCCCGCGCCGCCGAAACTCCGGCTCTGCGTGGCGTGACGATCGACTCGCAGACACTCTCGGGCAAACTCACCACGGCGTTGCAACAGGACTTCACCGATGTCGAGGATGTGCTGTTCCTGACGCTCTACAAACATGACGTGGGATACAACTGATCCGCCGCTTGTAGCGCGCGAGACAGAGGTTACCGCACCGTCGTCACGCTGCCGGCATAGGCCTCGGACCCGTTGCGCAGGACAAGCAGCGGATAGCCTTCGCGGAAGGTCAATTCCTCGACCCGGCTGGTCGATGTCGTCTGATAGGCGACCGGAGCACCTGCGGCGTCCGTGGCGGTCACGGCGACCTGGAAGATGCTGTCCGGCACAGGAAG
>JAMWZG010000128.1 GCA_024304855.1 Paracoccaceae bacterium | reverse complement strand
GGGTGCCGGGGCCTTCCAGCATGATGATCCCCGCAGCCGCCCTCGCCGCCGCCCCGCGCTTCCACAACGGCGGCGGCATGGGCCTTGGCTCCGACGAATACGCCGCCGTCCTTCTTCGTGGCGAACGCGTCCTGAACCGTGCCGAGACCCGCGCCTGGGAAGGCGGGGCAGGCACAACTGTCAACATTTATGCCCGCGATGCCGAAAGCTTCCGCGCTTCCCGCGCGCAGGTGGCCTCCGACATCGCAAGGGCCGTCGCCTATGGCCGAAGGAGCAGCTGAATGGCGTTTCACGAGATCAGGTTTCCCGACAACATCAGCCGTGGGGCACGCGGTGGCCCCGAGCGGCGCACGCAAATCGTCGAACTGGCCTCTGGCGCCGAAGAACGCAACGCCAGCTGGGCGAACAGCCGCCGCCGCTACGACGTCGCCTATGGCATCCGCCGTGCCGACGATCTGGCGGCGGTTGTCGCCTTCTTTGAGGCCCGCAATGGGCGACTACATGCGTTTCGGTTCAAGGACTGGTCGGACTACAAATCTTGCCTGCCCTCGGCCGCGCCCGCGCCCACCGACCAGATCATCGGCACCGGGAATGGCAGCACGACGGTGTTTCAGCTTGTGAAGACCTATACCTCCGGCGCGCAGTCCTGGGCGCGGGCAATCATCAAGCCAGTCGCTGGCACAGTGACGGTTTCGCTGAACGGGGTGGCGCAAGGGTCGGGCTGGTCGGTCAACACCGCCACCGGGATCGTGACTTTCGCCGTTCCCCCGGCCACCGGCGCCGTGATCCGCGCCGGGTTCGAATTCGACGTGCCGGTGCGCTTCGACACAGACGAGTTGCCGGTCACGCTCGACATCGAACGCACCGGCTCCATTCCCTCCATTTCCCTGATCGAGGTGCGCCGATGACCCCACCCAAGGACCGCAACACCATGGGCTATGTCGCCTATGTCAGCCTCGCGCTTGCCCTTTCCGCCCAAGGCGGGGCCGCAATCTGGTGGGCCGGGATCATCAACACCCGCGTCGCCATGCTCGAACGGCAGTTGGACGATCTGGCGATGATCCGCCCCGAGCAAATCCGCGATGTGGCCGAAGCCCTGCGCGCCATCGCCGTGATCGAAGAGCGGATGATCCGCCTCGACGAGAACATCGCCCGCATTGGCGCCGCCGTCGGCCGCCTCGAACAACAGGACCGCACCCCATGAAGACCCTACCATCAGGATTTCAGGCGCATCTGGATGAAGGCACCACCACACTGGCTTGGTGCTGGCGCCTGCAACGCCGCGATGGCGCGGTCTTCGGCTTCACCGACCACGACCGGGTGCTCGCTTTTGCGGGCACCAGTTTCGAACCGGAGACTGGCTTTGCCGCCAGCGAGATCAGAAGCCTGGGCGATCTGTCAGTTGACGCCCAGGACGTGCAAGGTGCCCTGCGGTCAGACCGCATCACCGAGACCGATATCGCCGATGGCCTCTGGGACAACGCCGCGGTCGAGGTCTGGCTCGTGAACTGGCAAGCCGTCAGCCAGCGCGTCCTGATGCGTCGCGGCAGCATCGGCGAGATCAGGCGGGGGCGACACGCTTTCACGGCCGAGGTTCGGGCGCTGGCGCATCTCTTGAACCGGCCCGTGGGTCGCACTTTCCAGTACTTCTGCGACGCGACGCTGGGTGATGCGCGCTGCGGAGTGAATCTGACGAGCGCCCTGTATCGCGGCACCAGCGCTGCGACAGCCACAATCGGCGACCGGCGGTTTACCGTGGCGACGGGCCTCGGGGCCTTTGCCTCGAGCTGGTTCGACTTCGGGGTGGCGGAATGGACCAGCGGCGCAAATGCTGGGCGGCGGGCGGAGGTGGCCAGCCACACCCTGGCCAGCGGTACCGCCACGATCACCCTGATCGAGGCGCCGGTGCGCCCGATCGCCCCGGGCGACGCCTTCGCGATCACCGCAGGCTGCGACAAGCGCCACGCCACCTGCCGCGATCGGTTCGGCAATGCGATCAACTTCCGCGGCTTTCCTTCGATCCCCGGCGACGATCTGGTGACGCGTTGCCCGAACGAGACTGACGCCAACTCCGGCGCGCCCCTGCGCCCCCTTGCTGATGGCTAGAATGGGCAAGCTTCGCGCGCTGGGCGGTGGGGTTGCGCCCTCGCAGGAACCTCTTCGCGCCCTAGCCGATCCCGCCCGGGTGGTGGCGATCGCCGAAAGCTGGCTTGGCACACCCTACCTGCATCAGGCCTCCGCCCGGGGCCTCGGCACCGATTGCCTTGGACTCGCCCGCGGCATCTGGCGCGATCTGCACGGGGCGGAACCCGTCGCCGCGCCGCCCTATACCCGCGACTGGGGCGAGAGCAGCGGGCGCGAAGTGATGTGGGAGGCGGCAAGGGCCTTCCTGATCGAGATCCCGGCGGGCGCGGCCGAACCCGGCGCGCTGATCCTCTTCCGCATGGTCGCGACCAGTCCGGCCAAGCACTGCGGCATCCTTGTGCCGGGGCCCGCCGACCAGCTGGCCCTCATCCACGCCCGCGAGACCACTGGCGTCACCCGCGAACCCTTCACCCTACCGTGGCGCCGTCGCGCCGTGGCCGCCTTCCTCTTTCCAGGCTGATCCCCATGGCAACCATGCTCCTCGCCGCCGCCGGTTCCGCAATCGGCAGCGCCTTTGGTGGTGCGTTTCTCGGCTTCAGCGCGGCCACGATCGGCGGCGCCATCGGGTCTTTCGCAGGCTCGGTCATCGACAGCCTGATCATCGGCTCGCTCGCGCCGGACCAGCGGATCGAAGGGGCGAAGCTTGACGATCTGCGCCTGACCTCGGCGACCGAAGGCGCCGTCATCCCACGCCTTTACGGCACAATGCGGCTGGGCGGGAACATCATCTGGGCCACGGATTTCCGCAAAGAGCAGTTCCGCCAGAGCCAAGGCGGTGGCAAGGGCGGCGGGCCCAAGGTCGTTACCGAAGTTTACCGCTACTACGCCTCCTTCGCCGTCGCGCTGTGCGAGGGCCCGATCGGCGGCGTCTGCCGCATCTGGGCCGATGGCAAACCCTTCGATGTGCCGGGCGCCGTCATTCGCGTTCACATGGGCAACGAGGCCCAAATGCCCGACCCGTTCATCGAAGCCAACGAAGGCGCTGGGCAGGCCCCGGCCTATCGGGGCGTCGCCTATGTCGTCTTCGAGGATCTGGCCCTTGAGAGCTTCGGGAACCGGCTGCCACAGCTTTCCTTCGAGGTAATCCGGCCCTCGCCCGATCCCGCCGCCATGGAACGCCTCGTGCGCGCGGTGAACCTGATCCCTTCGGCGGGCGAGTTCGTCTATGCGACAGAGACCGTCACCCGCACCACCGCCGCGCCGGGCCTTTGGGGGTCTTCGGGGGGCAACGGCACCTCCACCCCGGAGAACGAGAACAGCGTCGAAGGCCTGCCTGATCTGGTGGCGTCCCTCAATCGCCTGGACGCAGCCTTGCCAGAATGCGAAGCGGTGTCCCTCGTCGTGTCATGGTTCGGCACGGACCTGCGCGCCGGGTCCTGCCAAATCAAGCCCGGCGTCGAGTCCACGACCAAGACCACCACCCCGATGGTCTGGCGGGTCAATGGCGTCACCCGCGCCGGGGCCCATGTCGTTTCCACTGTCGATGGCGGCCCGGCCTATGGCGGCACGCCCACCGACGCGGCTGTTGTGCAGGCCATCCAGGAACTGAAGGCCCGCGGCAAGCGCGTCACCTTCTACCCCTTCATCTTGATGGACATCCCCGCCGCCAACACCCTTCCGAACCCCTATTCTCCGAACGGCAGCACCCCGGGCCAGCCGGTCTATCCCTGGCGCGGGCGGATCACCTGCAGCCCAGCGGCAGGCTTCGCGGGCACGGTCGACAAGACGGCGGCGGCAGGGACGCAGGTTGGAGCCTTCTTCGGGTCGGCCGCACCTGCGCAGTTTGCGGTCTCGGGTAGCACGGTCAGCTTCACCGGCAGCGCGAGCGATTGGGGCCTGCGCCGGATGATCCTGCACTATGCCCATCTTTGCGCCGCGGCCGGGGGCGTCGATGCTTTCCTGATCGGCACCGAGATGCGCGGGCTCACGCAAATCCGCTTAGGCGCTTCCACCTATCCCGCAGTCACCGCCTTCGTGCAACTGGCCGCCGATGTCAGCTCCATCCTCGGGCCTGCCACCAAGGTCAGCTATGCCGCTGACTGGTCGGAATACTTCGGCCACCAACCTGCCGATGGAACAGGGGATGTGTTCTTTCACCTCGATCCGCTCTGGGCCTCGCCGAACGTGGATTTCGTGGCGATCGACAACTACTTGCCGCTGTCCGATTGGCGCGATGGCGATGACCACCTTGATGCCCTGGCCGGATGGCAGGGGCCAAACCAGACCGCCTACTTGCAAGCCAACATCGAGGGCGGCGAGGGGTTCGATTGGTTCTATGCCTCCTCGGCCGACAGGATTTCTCAAACGCGGACGGCGATCACCGACGGCGCGGGCAAGCCTTGGGTGTTCCGACCCAAGGACCTGCGGAACTGGTGGAGCCAGCCGCATATCAACCGCCCCGGTGGCGTGGAAAGCGGCGGGCCTACCGCCTGGGTGCCCGGGTCAAAGCCGATCCGCTTTACCGAGGCGGGCGCGCCATGCGTCGATCGCGGCACCAACCAGCCGAATGTCTTTGTCGATCCCAAATCCTCGGAATCCCTGCTGCCGTATTTCTCGCGCGGCTGGCCCGACGAGTTCATCCAGCGCCGTTATGCCGAGGCCCTGATCGGCTTTTGGGCCAACCCCGCCAACAACCTCGCCGCCAGCCTCTATTCCGGCCGGATGATCGAGACCGCCGAGATCGCCCTCTGGACATGGGACGCCCGCCCCTTCCCGGCCTTCCCCGCGCGAAGCGATGTCTGGTCCGATGCGGAGAACTGGCGGCTGGGGCATTGGCTCACGGGCCGCGCAGGGGCGACCGGATTGGCCGAACTGGTCGCCGAACTTTGCGCCCGCGCTGGGCTGAACCCATCTGACCTCGACGTCACCGATCTCGCCGGTTCCGTGCCGGGCTTTGCGGTCAACGCCATCGAAAGCCCCCGCGCCTCGATCGAGACCCTCGCCCGGCTTTTCGGCTTCGACGCCTTCGAGGCCGAGGGCAAAATCAGGTTTCGGATGCGGGGGCAGCGGCCCGTGGCCACGATCACCCTCGACACGCTGGTGGCGGCCAGCCGCGAGGCCGAGGATCTGGAACTGACCCGGGCGCAAGAGACCGAACTTCCCCTCGCCCTCAAGTGGCGCCTTATGGCGCGGGATGAGGAATTCGCCGGGATTACAGTGGAAGCGCGGCGCATCACCGTCGACACGGCACGGATTTCGGCCGAGCAACTGCCGATCGCCTCAACCAGCGGTGCCGCCGAACGCGGGGTGCGCCGGGCCCTTTTCGAGGCCTGGGTCGGCCGCGAGAAGGCGAGTTTACCCTGCCGCCCTCGCGGCTGGCGCTGGACCCGGCCGATGTGATCCTGCTCAATCACGACAACCGCCTGATCGAATTCGCCCTCACCTCGATTACCGACGGCGCTGGGCGGCGGGTTGAGGCGCGGCGGTCGGATCGCGCGATCTACGATCTGGCCCCCGGCTCGGATCGGGGCGCGACTTCGGGGGCGAAGGCAGTCTATGGGCCGCCGCTCGTGGCACTGATGAACCTGCCGCAGTTGTCGGAGGATTTTCCGGACTGGCAGCCCTATGCTGCGGCCCATGCCGCCCCTTGGTATGGCACGGCGGCGGTCTGGCGATCTGCATCGACGGATGGCTTCGCGGTCCTGACCACGTTTTCGCGGCCGGGCTGGTTTGGCACCCTGGCTTTTCCCTTCTATGCCGGGCCGACCAACCGCTTCGACCGCGGCAACGAGCTTTGGGTCGACATGATCGCGGGCCAGTTCGCCAGCGTCAGCGATGCGGCCGTGTTTTCCGGCATGAACTGGTTGGCGATCGAGACCACCCCCGATCTGTGGGAGATTGTCGGTTTCGCCACCGCCAGCCTGCAATCGCCCGGGCGCTGGCGTTTGACCCGGTTGCTCCGCGGGCTCCTCGGCACCGAGGACGCCATCGCCAACCCCGCCCCGGCCGGGGCGCGTGTGGTCGTGCTGGACGGAGGGGTCAAGGCTCTGCCGATCGGCAGCGCCGATTATGGCGCGGCGTGGAACTGGCGGATCGGGGCCTTAAGCAAGCCTGCGGGCGATCCCGCAAACTTTGCGGTCAGTTTCGCGCCCTCTGCGCGCGGCTTGCGGCCCTGGCGGCCTTGTCACGCCCGGCGGGAGAACCTGCCCGGTGGTGATATCGCCCTCAGTTGGACCCGCCGCACCCGGGCCTTTGCGGGCGACAACTGGGCGCTGACCGAGGTGCCGCTCGGCGAGGCGGCTGAGGGCTACGAGATCGATATCCTGAACGGGGCGGTGGTCGTGCGAACGGTGTCCGGCCTTACGTCGCCCGCTTTCACTTACACGGCCGCTATGCAGGTGGCCGACTTCGGCGCCGCGGTTTCTGGCTTCCTCTCGCTTCGCATCGCGCAGATCGGCGCGCTGAGCCGAGGCGCAATCCTCGACATCACCCTTTGATCCGGAGGCCCCATGGCCGACACCCCGAACATCCGCCTCACCTTCCTCGAGGCGAACCAGGCGCAAAAGCACATCACCGTCAACGAGGCCTTCCGCGCGCTCGATGCCCTTGTGCAGCCCGCCGTGGAAAGCACCGGACTCAACGTGCCACCGGGATCGCCGGTGGATGGTGCCCGCTACGTCGTAGGCGCGGCACCGACAGGCGCTTGGGCAGGCCAAGCCTTTGCGATCGCCGCCTGGCAGGATGGGGCCTGGGCCTTCTATCCACCGGCCGAGGGCTGGTCCATCTGGGATCGTGCCACCGATGCCGCCCTGACCTTTCTTGGCGGTAGCTGGGTGCGGCAGGCCGCGCTGCCCTTCCCGGACAACCTCTTCCGCCTAGCCGACGATGCCGACCCGACGCGGCTCGCGGCCTTCGATCTCTCCGGCCTCTCGGCGGGCACCACGCGTACATTCACCTTGCCGAACCTGTCGGCAACCCTTGCCCATCTCGGCAACGCTGCCCAGACCTTCGCAGGGGCGACCACGTTTTCGAACGCGGCAGTGACGATCGGCACGGCGACGACCACCGCGGCCTATGGGCTTGGTACCGGCGGCTCGACAACCGGGGTCACGAAGACTGTAAACCTCGGCACCGGCGGCGCGGCCGGATCGACGACCGTGATCAACCTCGGGTCCACAACCGCTGGGGCGCTGGGCACAACGGTGATCAACACGCCAACCGTCACCTTTGCCGCCAGCGTCACCGCGATCGGCGCGGCCGCCGCGAATGTCACAGCGCTGGGCTTGGGCCTTGGTGGTGCCTCGCCCGATGCTTCGAACCGGCTCAGCGTGAACGCGGCCGCCACGCTTCTGAACAATGCGGGCGGATCGCACGAGGCAACGATCAACAAGGCTGCCGCTGGGAATGATGCCAGCCTCGCCCTGAAGACGGGGTTTTCGGCGCGGGCGCTGTTTGGGCTGCTTGGCACGGATGACATAACGCTCAAGGTGTCGCCCAATGGGTCCACGTTCTTCGATGTCTTCATGATCGATCGGGCAACCGGACGGGCGGAGTTCCCGGCGCCGATCGTGATCCCGGGCCTCTCCGCCGTGCCTGCATCGCCCCCGGCAGGCAGGCTTGCCCTCTATGGCCGCCAGCGGGCAGGCGCGCCGTGGCTGGAAGTCGTCCGGCCTTCCGGGCGCGACTTCCCCTCGCAGCCGCATATGGGCCTGAACCGGATCGGGGCCTGGGCGCCGGTCTCCGCGACAACGATCGCCGCCCAGGGCATCGCCCTGACCAGCGTCGGCACCGTCAGCCACCCCGCGTTGGCGGTCTGGTCGCTCCTGTCCAGTTCCCGGCGCTGGCGCGTGACCTCGGCCGCCGTGGTGGATTCCGTCTGCGACCAGCGCTCGGCCGTTACCGCCTGTTGGCGCGGCAATGCCGCAGGCCTCGGTGGCTTCACCCTCGTCACCCGGATCAGCCTGACCACCTTGCAGGTAACCGGAATGGGCTTCTTCGGGCTCTTGTCCTCAGTTGCCGCCCTCGCCGTGACCACAACCCTTTCCGCGCTCGTGGAAGCGATCGGCCTTGGCTTCCAGCGCGGCACGCACACGAACTGGCAACTGGTCAGCAATGACGCGACCGGCGCGCCCACCCTCGTGGATCTCGGCGCCGGGTTCCTGATCGCGACGGCGGGGCTGATCACCATGACGATCTGGTGCCCGGCCGCCGGCACGTCGATCTGGCTGCGCGCGGTGAATGAACTGACCGGAGCCGTCTTTGAACAGGAGGTGACGACCGACCTGCCTCAGGCCGCGACTTTCCTTGCGCCGCGCCTGTTCCTGAACAACGGCGCCACCGCCGCGGCCGTCGCCTTTGAATGCACCGGCCTCTACCTCGAAATCGATTTCTGATCCTGAAAGGAGCCCCCATGTCCCCTGCCGCTTCATCCGCCTATGTCGCCGAACTGCGCCAGCAGATCGCGATCCTTTCCGAGCGCTGCGCCTTTCTCGCCGCCGAACTGGCGGCAGCCAGGGAAGCGCCAAGCCCCCCACCGGACC
>JAMWZG010000127.1 GCA_024304855.1 Paracoccaceae bacterium | reverse complement strand
CGCTGAAGGAAACCCCATGACACTTGGATCGAAAATCGCCTGGGACGATACGGTATTGCCGTTCCAGCTGGACAACTCGGATATTCGTGGCCGCGTCGCGCGGCTTGACGGGGTGCTGGACGGCATCCTGAAGCAGCACGCCTATCCGCCGGTGGTCGAGGCGCTGGTCGCAGAAATGGCGCTGTTGACCGCGCTGATCGGTCAGACCGTCAAGCTCCGTTGGAAATTGCAGCTTCAGGTGCAGTCAAAAGGTCCGGTGCGGATGATCGCAACCGACTATTATGGCCCGACCGAAGAAGGTGAACCTGCGCGCATCCGCGCCTATGCCAGCTATGATGCGGATCGTCTTTCTGACGGAAAACCGTTTGATCAGGTGGGAACCGGCTATTTCGCGATCATGATCGACCAGGGACAGGACATGGCGCCGTATCAGGGGATCACACCCTTGGCCGGAGGCTCGCTTGCCGCCTGCGCCGAGGCTTACTTTGCCCAGTCTGAACAGTTGCCGACCCGGTTCGCGCTCAGCTTCGGAAAGTCCACGGAACGGGGTGGTCGTGAATATTGGCGGGCCGGGGGCGTCATGCTGCAACACATGCCCAAGGCCTCGCCCTTCGCCAAGGGGGCCGAGGCGACGGGTCATGATGGTCTGTTGCACGCCCGCGATCTGGTTGATGGCGAAGACGGTGAGAATTGGAACCGGGCCAACATGCTTCTTGATACGGTCGAGGAGTTGGAACTGGTGGGGCCGCGTGTTGCACCGACCGATCTGCTGATCCGGCTGTTTCATGAAGAGGCGCCGCGTGTCTTCGATGCGCAGCCGGTGCGCTTTGGGTGCACCTGCTCGGAGGAGCGTGTGCGGCAAAGCCTGTCGATCTATTCCGCGCGGGACATCCAGACGATGACGACGGATGATGGCCGCGTCACGGCAGATTGTCAGTATTGCGGTGCGCATTACGACATGGACCCGGCGACATTGGGGTTTGATGCCAAAGGGGCGGATGAGGATGGCGCATGATTGGCCAGAGTCTGACCCTCTAGCGCAGATAATCAGGGCGATGGGCCGCGAGGGGCGGCCCTCGTCCGACTTTGATCTGAACCCTGATGTTGTCCTTCCGGAAGGTCGCCGCCTTAGGGCCGCTGGCGTGCTGGTGCCCTTTATCGTGCGCCCGACAGGTATGCAGGTCATTCTGACCAAGCGGTCCTCTGCGCTCAAACATCATCCGGGGCAGATCGCTTTTCCGGGAGGAAAGCAGGACGAAGGCGACGCTGATGTGATTGCCGCCGCCCTGCGCGAGGCCGAGGAGGAGATTGCCCTAGATCGCGGCAATGTCGAGGTTCTGGGCACGATGCCGGCACATGAAACGGTGACAGGGTTCATCGTGACCCCTGTTCTAGGGCGAGTGCTTGGGCCGTTTCAGCCCCGCCCGGAACCCGGCGAAGTGGCCGAAGTGTTCGAAGTGCCACTGGCCCATGTCACCGACCCGGCGCGGTTCATTGTGCAGTCGCGGCGCTGGCGTGGACAGCGGCGGCATTACTTTACGGTTCCCTATGGTCCCTATTACATCTGGGGGGCCACGGCCCGTATCTTGCGGGCTTTGGCCGACAGAATGGAGGGGTAATGCGCATCGCGGCAGACTGGATTACCGCCCGACACACACAGGCCGTGTGTCAGATGCTGGTCGCTGCGGGCTACAAGGCGCTGTTCGTCGGGGGCTGCGTGCGAAATGCCATCATAGGCGCGCCCGTCACCGACATTGACATCGCCACAGACGCCCGACCCGAAATCGTGATGGAACTTGCCAAGGATGCCGGCCTGAGACCTGTGCCCACCGGGATCGAGCATGGCACGGTGACTGTTATCGCGAATGGGCTCCCGCATGAGGTCACGACCTTTCGCCGCGATATAGAGACGGATGGTCGTCGTGCCGTCGTCGCCTTTTCAACCCGGGTTGAGGATGATGCACGTCGTCGCGACTTCACCATGAATGCCCTGTATGCTGATGCTGCCGGACATGTGATTGATCCCTTGAACGGGCTGCCCGATCTGATGGCGCGCCGCGTCCGCTTTATCGAAGATCCTGCTGCGCGGATCGCCGAGGATTATCTGCGTATCCTGCGCTTTTTCCGGTTCCATGCCTGGTATGGGCAGGAGAGTGAAGGCCTTGACCCGCTGGCGCTTGCGGCGATAGCCGCCGCCACCGATGGGTTGGCGCAGCTGTCGCGCGAGCGTATCGGGGCAGAAATGCGCAAACTTCTGTCGGCCCCCAACCCGCCACCTTCGGTCGCGGCAATGCGTGCCTGTGGCGTTCTGACCCGTATCCTGCCGGGTGCGGATGATCGCGCCCTTGGCCCTTTTGTTCACCTGGAGGTAGAGGCAGGCCTGGAGCCTGATTGGTTGGGGCGACTGGCTGTCATGGCAGGGCCGGACGCAGCACCACGCCTGCGTCTGTCCCGGTCGGAGGAAGCACGGCTTTGCCTTCTGCGCGACGGGATGGAGTCGATGCGCGGGGCGGGTGAATTGGGTTTTCGCCTTGGTTTTGCGGATGCGCGCGCTGTTTTGTTACTGCGCGCGGCCGTTTTCGACATGCCTGTTGATCCAGTTGCTATGCAAGATGCGCTGACTGGCGCAAGCGCGGCGTTTCCAGTGTCCGCGTCGGATCTGATGCCGGAACTTACCGGGCCCGCCCTTGGCCGCGAGTTGGAGCGTCTGAAGTCCATCTGGATCGGTTCGGCCTTTCGCCTGACGCGCGATGATTTGCTGAAACGCCGCTGATCCAGCGCCTTGCCCTTGCGGTCAGGTGCAATCGGGTCTTTCTTGACCATCACCTCCGCGGGCTAGGTTCCAAGCTGGCACAGGATAAACCAAGAAAGCTCAATGATGCACGCCGCAACCCATATCGACCCTTTTCAGCCCGCTGAAGGACCGCCGCCGCAATCTCTGGCGGCTTTCTTCCGTTGGGCGCTTTCAGGGTCATGGCCGGCGCTGTGGCTGGCGACGTTTCTTTCCGCCGCTGCTGGCGCGCTTGAGGCCGGGACGGCGCTGATCCTTGGCATGGTGATTGATGGGGCCATCGCAAGTGGGCCCGATACCTTCTTCTCGATGTCGAATGTTGTGACGATCGCTGTCGCTCTGGGGTTCTTCATCGTTCTGCGTCCGCTTGCCTTTGGCCTCTCCTCGGCGGCGAACTCGATCATTGTGCAGCCCAATGTGAACCCGCTTGTCCTCAGCCGTTTGCATCGCTGGACATTGGGACAATCCGTCAAGTTCTTTGACGATGACTTTGCCGGGCGCATTGCGCAAAAGCAGATGCAGACCGCGCGGGCGATCACCGATGTTGCCGTCGAAATGATCAACGTCGTGGCTTTTGCACTGGCTTCGTTGATCGGGTCTGTCTTCCTTTTGCTGGCCATTGATGCCCGTGTCGCACTGGTGTTCGTGCTGTGGCTTGCGTCTTATTTCATTCTGATCCGTGTGTTTCTGCCGCGGATTCGTGAATTGGCGGGCAAGCGTGCGGGCGCGCGGGCGATGGTGTCCGGTCAGGTTGTGGACACGATCACCAATATCAAGACGGTCAAACTCTTTGCCCACGCGGATCATGAGGACCGTGCCGCGCTGGGCGCAATGCAGAAGTTCCGCGACACGTCGCTGCATTTTGGCAAACTCTCGGCGCTGTTTCGCGTTGCACTGATGACGCTGGCGGGCATTCTGCCTGTTCTGTTGATTGGTGGCACCCTGATCTTCTGGTCACAAGGCACTGCGTCCGAGGGGGATATTGTTGCGGCGGGTGCTGTGTCCATCCGTATCGCGCAGATGACAGGTTGGGTCAGTTTCACGCTGATGGCCATCTATTCCAACATTGGTGAGATCGAGGACGGGATGCGCACGCTGACCCCGCGCAATCGTGTGGATGACGCGGGCACGGCACCCGATCTGCATGTCACCCAAGGACGTATCCGGTTCGAAGGGCTGGGCTTTGCCTATGGCCGGGATGCCGGTGGTATCAGCGACATTCAGCTTGACGTGAAACCCGGTGAGAAACTGGGGATCGTCGGGGCCTCGGGCGCGGGAAAGTCCACGCTCGTGGCGCTTCTGCTGCGGCTTTATGATCCTGAGGAGGGGCGCATCACGATTGACGGGCAGGACATCCGCGATGTGACGCAGGAAAGTCTGCGCCGGCAGATCGGGATGGTGACGCAGGAAACCGCGATGTTCAATCGCTCTGCCCGTGACAACATTCTCTATGGTCGCCCCGACGCCTCGCAAGACGAGGTGATTGCCGCCGCCGAAAAGGCCGAGGCGCATGAGTTCATCAAGGATCTACAGGATCACAAGGGGCGACGCGGTTATGACGCGCATTTGGGCGAACGGGGTGTAAAGCTGTCGGGCGGACAGCGACAGCGCATCGCATTGGCCCGCGCCATCCTCAAGGACGCGCCGATCCTTGTGCTGGATGAGGCGACAAGCGCGTTGGACAGCGAGGTGGAGGCGTCGATCCAGACCGCTCTGGAGCGGGTGATGGAGGGCAAGACCGTGCTGGCCGTTGCGCACCGCCTGTCCACGATCAGCCAGATGGACCGGATCGTGGTCCTGGATCGCGGGCGGATCGTCGAGCAGGGCACCCATGACGACCTGCTGGCGGCTGGCGGGCTTTATGCGCGCTACTGGGATCGGCAGTCTGGCGGTTTCATCGGGTTGAAGGATGCCGCCGAATAGGGCTTTATGCAGGCCGCGCGGCGCGCTATCCCCCGCAGCATGACAGAACATCGCATCATCCGGCTTGGCCATCAGGGCGACGGGATCGCCCAAGGGCCGGTCTTTGCTCCCATGACCCTACCTGGTGAGGTCGTGACCGGGACGCAGGACGGCGACCGGCTGACGGACGTGCGGATCGTCAAACCCTCACCCTCTCGTGTGGCGGCGCCATGTCGTCACTACAAGGCCTGTGGCGGCTGTCAGGTCATGCACGCCTCGGACGAATTTGTTGCAAGCTGGAAAACCGATGTGGTCCGCGCGGCTTTGTTCGCTCAGGGGATCGAGACTGAGTTTCGTCCGATCGTTACCTCGCCCCCGCAATCGCGACGGCGTGCCGCCATCTCTGTGCGGCGCACCAAGAAAGGGGCGATGGCCGGATTTCATGCCCGCGCCTCTGATACCCTGATCGAGATCCCTGATTGCCAACTCCTGCTGCCAGAGATCAAGGCTGCCCTGCCGCTGGCCGAGACTTTGGCGATTGCGGGGGGCAGTCGCAAGGGCGAACTCTCTGTTCAGGTGACGCAGAGCGATGGAGGTCTTGATGTGTTGGTCACGGGGGGCAAGCCTCTGGATGGACCTTTGCGTATCGCACTGGCGGCCGAGGTGGAACGCTTTCGTCTGGCGCGTCTGGTCTGGGATGATGAGCTGGTCGGGATGCGATTGCCCCCGGTGCAGCGGTTCGGCACCGCGCGTGTTACGCCACCGCCGGGAGCCTTTTTGCAGGCCACCGCCGATGGTGAGGCGGCCTTGCTGGCGGCCGTGACGGAGGCGGTGGACGCGTCCGCGCGTCTTGTCGATCTTTTCGCCGGATGCGGCACCTTTGCCCTGCCCCTTGCTGCCCGGGCGGAAGTTCACGCGGTCGAGGGTGACGCCGCTATGGTCAAGGCTCTTGATCAGGGTTGGCGGCAGTCTGACGGCTTGAAACGCGTGACGACCGAAGCCCGAGACCTGTTTCGCCGCCCCCTTTTGCCGGATGAGTTGAAGCGCTTTGACGCCGCGGTGATCGACCCGCCACGCGCGGGTGCCGAAGCGCAGGTGGCCGAATTGGCCAAGGCAAGGATTGGTCGTATCGCTTTCGTATCATGCAACCCTGTAACTTTCGCGCGCGATGCAAAAATACTGCTTTCGGCGGGCTATCGCCTTGAATGGGTGCAGGTGGTCGATCAATTCCGCTGGTCCACGCATGTAGAGCTTGCGGCGGCGTTCATCGCCCCACATATCTGACGCGCGCGCAGACCAACACCCATCCGGAGCGAGTGATGACTTTCCAGACCCGACTGGCCGACTGGCTGGCCAGCCCCCTTGTGACGAATTTCGTGATTGCCGTTATCCTCGTGAACGCAGTCACGCTTGGCCTTGAGACCTCTGATAAGGCCATGGCCACGGCTGGTCCGCTGATCTTGTTGATTGATCGGATCTGCCTGTCGATTTTCGTGATCGAGATTGTTCTGAAACTGATCGCCCACGGGCGGCATTTCTTCCGCTCTGCCTGGAATGTCTTTGACTTCGTGATCGTCGGCATCGCCCTTGTCCCCAATGCGCAAGGCATGTCCGTGCTGCGCGCCTTGCGTATCCTGCGGGTGCTGCGCGTCATCTCGGTCGCGCCGCGTTTGCGCCGCGTGGTTGAGGGGTTCATTACGGCCCTGCCCGGCATGGGCAGCGTGTTCTTGTTGATGGCGATCATCTTCTATATCGGCTCTGTCATGGCGACAAAGCTGTTCAGCGACAGTTTCCCGGAATGGTTCGGCACGCTAGGGGCCAGCGCTTATTCGCTGTTCCAGATCATGACGCTGGAAAGTTGGTCAATGGGCATCGTGCGCCCCGTGATGGAGGTTTACCCCTATGCCTGGGCCTTCTTTGTTCCGTTCATTCTTGTGACGACCTTTGCGGTGGTCAACCTGCTGGTGGGTCTTGTTGTGAACTCGATGCAGGATGCGCATTCGGAAGAGACGAATGAAAAGACAGATGCCTATCGTGATGAAGTTCTGACACGTCTGAAAGCGATCGAAGAGCGGTTGAACGCGGGCGACAAGGTGTAGCGGTTTGAGTGACGGAAACGATTTGGCCTATCTGCCCGGCCCGTTTCCGTGTAGTTTTGACAGAAAAACGAGCAGACATGATGAACAGGCGTTTTCTTCTATTCGCATTGCCTCTTGGGCTTGCGGCATGTGGGCGTGAGCCCAGCAAATTCCTTGTCTACAAGGGCCCGCCCGTCACGCGTGTGCTTGTCTTCAAGCAGGCACGGCGTATGCATCTGATGCATTTCGACCGGGTTCTGGCGTCCTATGAGGTGGATCTGGGGTTCAACCCGGTCGGTCACAAGAACTTTGAAGGCGACGGGCGCACACCTGAGGGTGAGTATACGATCGACAGGCGCAACCCGAACAGCAGGTTTCACCTGTCCTTGGGCATTTCCTATCCCAATGAGGCAGACATCGCCTTTGCCAAAGCGGCCGGCAAGGAGCCGGGTGGTGACATTTTCATTCATGGACGTCCGCGGCTTTTTCAGAACGGGCAGCGCGACTGGACATGGGGATGCATTGCCGTGACGGATCAAGAGATCGAGGTGATCTATTCCATGGTCAAGGACGGCACACCGATCTCGATCTTTCCCTGACATGAAAAAACCCCGGAAGGTTTTCCGGGGTTCTTGAGGAGTGAAGACCTCTCTCGGCGTTATTTGCCCAGGATGAGGGTCCACCAGAGCTTGCCATTGTTTTCCTGATACCAGGAGAAACCCATGCTGCGGGCAAGCGGATCAAGGATGACCCGGCGCGTATCGGGCTGTTCCATCCAGGCGGCAAGAGTTTCCAGCTCGGTCTCGTAGGTTTCCGAAATGGTTTCCCCGACCAGTTGTCCGGGATAGCCGGCGCGCTGCACCCGGTCGATGGGTGACGATCCGTCAGACCCGAAATGCCAGGGGCGGTTTTGCACCGACATATCACGCGAATGCGTGGCGGCCGCTGCTGTCAATTGTGCGTTCAGCTCGACAGGTGCAGCACCCGCGGCCTGACGCAGGGAGTTGATCGAATCAAGCATCCGGAACTGCACCTCGTCCGCATCGGCGGCAGAAATGCGGTAAACACGCGGAAGCGGGCGCCCGTCGGGGCCCATGGTCGGTGGGGGAGGCGTCGCGCAACCCGCAAGCACAAGTGCAATTGCGGTAAAAAGAGCGGGAATTCGAAGCATTTGTAAAAATCCTGAACAGTCGAACATGCTTTATCCCGGTCGGGTGCTATATTAAACCCACTTCGGCGTGAGTACGCCAAATGACGCCGGTTTGATTTGCGACTGCGTCTTTCACGCAATAAGTTCGGGGCCGATTGGCAGCAACCCTGTCGTGGAGTGTTACTATGACTGAAAAATACAAAGATGCCTTCAATCGGCGTGCCTTCCTTGCCGGAAGCGCCGCGGTTCTGGCGACACCGGCTTTCGCGCAAACCCAAGACTTGAACGGCGCCGATACCGTCGAAGTCGAGCGTGATCTGTCACAGGTCGTGCGGCGCAACGCGTCGAGTTTTCGCACGCTGGATTGGCGGCCTTACTTCTCGGATCTGCGCAACGGTGCTGTGCTTGTGGACATCGATTCGCGTGCCTTGCACTACTGGTCCGCAGATGGCGCGACCTACAAATTGTATCCCTCCAGCGTGCCGCTGTCAGAGGATCTGACACGCCGTGGACGGACGACGGTGATTCGCAAGGTCGAGGGGCCAAGCTGGGCTCCAACCCCTTCCATGAAAAAGCGAAATCCCGAGTGGCCCGACTTCGTGCCGCCGGGCCCGGACAACCCCCTTGGCACCCACGCTCTTTACCTGAGCTGGACCTACTACCGTATCCACGGGACGCATGACACGCGCAAAATCGGGCGGCGATCCTCCAACGGATGCATCGGTTTGTACAACGAACATATCGCAGAACTGTACGGAATGACGCA
>JAMWZG010000126.1:7358-8713 GCA_024304855.1 Paracoccaceae bacterium | reverse complement strand
TATAACGTGCGCTTTGGCGATCCCGAATGTCAGGTGCTGATGATGCGGCTGGGCGCGCAGGCGCTGGACCTGATGCTGGCCTGTGCGGAGGCGCGGCTGGCGGGGGCGCAGGTGCATTGGGCGGATGACCATGCGCTGACGGTGGTGATGGCGGCCAATGGCTATCCGGGCGACTACGCCAAGGGCAGCGTGATCGGCGGGCTGGAGGGTCTGCCCGAGGACAGTTTCCACATGTGTTTCCATGCGGGCACCGCGCTGCGGGATGGCAAGGTGGTGGCCCATGGCGGCCGCGTGCTGAACGTGACGGCGCGCGGGGCCAGCCTGGCCGAGGCGCAGGCGCGGGCCTATGCCATGGTCGATGCGATCGACTGGCCGGGCGGGTTCTGCCGCCGCGACATCGGCTGGCGGGCGCTGTGAAGACACCGCGCCGCCATGTGGTCAAGCCTGCGCTGATCAAGGCGCCGCTGACCTATGTGCTGGCGGATGGGGTGTTGCACTGCGAGGACGCATCGGGCGGCACGCTCTGGCGGATGGAGCTTGAGGGGGTGCGGCGCGCGCATTGGACGGCGTCGCGGTCGGGGCAAAGCCTGACGCGGGTGTTGCGGCTGGAGGATGGGCGGCAAAGGCGCGCAATCCGGCAGCATCTGTATCGCCGTGCGCTGGTGGGTGGCCCTGAGGATATGGCGTTCCGCGCCTGCATTGCGGATGTGCTGCGGGCGTTGATGGCCGTCCAGCCCGGTCTGGATGTGGAAAGCGGGCCGTCGGCGGGGATGGCGGCGGCGCTGCGGGTGCTGGGCGCGGTGCTGCTGGCGGGGGCGGTGGCGGCCCCGGTGCTGGCGCTGGTGTCGGGGCAGGATGTGATGGCGTTCCTGAACGGGGCTATTCCCGTCACGCTGGTAGGTCTGCTTGGTCTGGCCTTGCTGCGAAGCTATGCGCCGGGGCGCGGGGTCCGGGCACGCACCCCGGCCGAGGTGGTGGCAGAGGTCGAGGGGATCTGACCGCGCGGCGGATGCACGCCGTGCGGTGGCCGACACGCGGGGTGGCGATGCGACCTGTGTATGGTGCAGTTTATCCCCGCCCCGTCATCGAACGCTTGTTCATGACACAACGGTCGCAAAATCGCCGCCGCTGTTTCGTTTTTTGGGGGGGCGTTTCGGCGATCGCGCGGCGGCGCGTGCCGCGCCTTGATTCCGCGCGAGGGCGCAACGATCTGGGGTTTGCGCGGAACCTGATCAGATCTGCTTTTCAGGCATCTGCACGACCAGACCGTCCAGCGCATCCGTCACCTTGATCTGGCAGGTCAGGCGCGAGCGGGCGGTGTCGGGCTGATAGGCGAAGTCCAGCATGTCCTCCTC
>JAMWZG010000126.1:1336-7348 GCA_024304855.1 Paracoccaceae bacterium | reverse complement strand
GGCGGGCAGTTTCTCGACCCAGTCGGGGTGGATATAGACATGGCAGGTCGAGCAGGCGCAGGCGCCGCCGCAATCCGCCTCGATGCCGGGGATGTTGTTGTCGCGCGCGCCTTCCATCACGGTCAGACCGTTGGGCACCTCGACCACATGTTCGGTTCCGTTATGCTCGATATAAGTGATTTTCGCCATGTCCGTGCAGACTCCGGTTGGTATCTCTGGTTCCCCTCTTACCTAGACAAGCATGGCAGGGCGTTCCAGCCCCTTTTGTGCAGTTTTCCGCAATGGCGCGAATGTAGCGCGGCCATAGCGCGGGCGCGGCGCGCGGCGGCTTGCGGTGCGCGGGATATGTTCCTATAATGTTCTCATGCCTGTCACCGCTGCCAGCTTTGCCTCTCCGCCCGCCCCGCCCTGCACGCGGGCCTGCGATCTGGGGCGCGTCAGCACCGGGCACCGCACCACCGTGGCGGGGCTGGTGATCCTGCGCCAGCGCCCCGGCACGGCCAAGGGCGTGATCTTTCTGACGCTGGAGGATGAGACCGGGGTGATCAATGTCATCGTCTGGCGCAAACTCTATGAGGCGTTCCGCCGCGCCATCATCGCGGGCCGTCTGCTGCGCGTGACCGGGCGGGTGCAGCATGAGGGCGGTGTGACCCATCTGATCGCGGAACGGATCGAGGATATTTCCCCGATGCTGGACCTTCTGTTGCAGGATGCGGCGGCCCTGCGCCCTGCGGCGCGCGGCTGATCGCGTCAAGAGGCTTTGCGCCCCTTGCAAAACCCGCTAGATTCGCCGCAACCGGGCGCAGCCCCGGACCCACAGCCGGGCCAGATACCGGCGCGCCGCAGGACCGGGAACCGCAGAGCAGATGATCCACCGATGACATGCCCCCGCCACCCTTTGCGTCTGGCGTTGATGCTGGCCGCGCTGATGGGCCTGAGCGCCTGCCTCATGCCCGCGGGCAGCCAATCCCCGGCGGATGCGCTGCTGGGCAGTATGCTGGACGTGCCCGAGGATGCGCCGCCCGGCACCTGCTGGGGCAAGATCGTGAGCCCCGCGCTGATCGAGACCGTGACCGAACAGGTGCAGGTCGCGCCGGAGGTTCTGGCCGCCGATGGCACGGTGACGCGCCCTGCGAGCTTTCGCACCGAGACGCGCCAGCGCATCGTGACCGAGCGCGCGGTGCGGTGGTTCGAGACCCCCTGCCCCGATGCCGTCACACCCGAGCTGGTCGCCACGCTGCAACGGGCACTGGCGGCGCGCGCGCTCTATGACGGGCCGATCAACGGGCGGCTTGGCCCCGCCACCAGCGCCGCCGTGCAGCGCTATCAGGCCGAAACGGGGCTGGACAGCCCGGTTCTGTCGCTGAGTGCGGCGCGCAGCCTTGGCCTGATTGCCACGCCACTGGATCAGCTTGCCGATGAGTGAGGCGGGCGGGTTGCCGCATGACCGGCACTGTGGCGCGGGGGGCGCTCCTCGCCCGGACAGGCCCTGCGCCGCCATGCCGGGACGCAGATCCGCGTGACCCGCCGCACCCTCTCCACCGGCTCCTCGCGCGGAGGGAGAGCGGGATGCTCTGGCGGGTCAGGACGCGCAAGGCAGGGATACGCGCGGTGATCTACGGCGGTGACTGAAACGCCGGCGCCGGGGGATGTGGCGGCCGACGCCCGGTCAGGGCGGATGGCTGCGCCCCGGCTGTGACGCGGGGGTAGGCGCATGGGGGGCGCGGCTTTCCGGCGCGGGTCGCGGCATCAGCCGCTCTGGGGCCCGGTGCGGTCGCGGCGCAGGCGGGCGGTCTGGAGGCTGTCGAGATGGGCCAGCGCCTCTTGCGGGGTGTGGGCTTTGGCCATGGCGCGCGCCCAGGCGCGGCGGGCGGAGGCCGGGCTCCATGGCAGGGCGGCCGTGGCCAGCCAGCGGCGCAGATCGGGCGGCAGGCGGTCATATTCGGCCATCGGGTCGCGGGCGGGCCTTGCCCTGCGGCGACGGCTGAGGCTGGAGGCGAGGTTGGCGCGAGGCGTGGTCTGGGGCATGTTCCGGTGCATCTTGCGTGGCATGTTGCGGGTCACGGCGCGCGGCTCAGGCCGCGCCGGGCTGTTGCCAGGCCGGAAAGGGATCGGGCAGATCGCGCCACTGCGGCGGAAAGCCGGCCGCGCCATCGTCCCGGATCAGGCAGGCATCGAGGGCGGCGCGCAGCCCCGCCTCGTCCATGCCGCTGCCGATGAAGACCAGTTCCTGCCGCCGGTCGCCCCAGGGTGCGACCCAGTGGCGCGCGGCATAGTCGCGGGCGGCCTGATGGTCAGGCCAGCGGTCGCGCGGCACCGCGGCCCACCAGGTGCCCAGTGGCGTGACCGTGCCGAGCGCGCCGGCCAGGCTGAACTCGGCCACCATATCGGGGCGCGAGGCCAGCCAGAAATGCCCCTTGGCGCGGATCACGCCGGGCAGATCGCCGGTCAGCACCGCATGGATGCGCGCCGGATCGAAGGGGTGCCGCGCGCGATAGGTGAAATGGGTGATGCCATATTCCTCGGTCTCGGGCAGGTGATCGGCATGGCCGTAAAGTTCCTTGGCCCACATCGGGTGGTCATGGGCGGTGGCGACATCGTAGAGGCCGGTCCCGAGGATCTGATCCGCCGCGACGCGGGCGTGATCGGTTTCCAGCAGCCGCGCCACGGGGTTGAGGGCGCGGATGATCCGGCGCGCAGCCTCGGCCCGCTCTGGCCCGGCATCGGTGATCTTGTTGAGCACGATCACATCCGCGAATTCGATCTGATCGGTCAGCAGATGCACGAGTCTGCGGGTATCGCCCTCGCCCGCCGTCTCGCCATGGTCGGCAAGGGCGTCGTGGCTGGAAAAGTCGCGCAGCAGGTTTACCGCATCCACCACCGTCACCATCGTGTCGAGCCGCGCCACATCCGAGAGGCTGTCGCCCGCTTCATTCCGGAAGTCGAAGGTCGTGGCGACGGGCAAGGGTTCCGAGATGCCACTTGATTCGATCAGAAGGCAGTCGAAGCGACCCGCCTCGGCCAGACGGCGGACCTCGTGCAGCAGGTCGTCGCGCAGGGTGCAGCAGATGCAGCCGTTCGACATCTCGACCAGCGTTTCCTCGGTCTGCGAGAGGGTGCCACCGGCGCGGATCAGGTCGGCGTCGATATTCACCTCGGCCATGTCATTGACGATCACGGCGACGCGGCGACCGTCGCGGTTGTTGAGCACGGCGTTCAGAAGCGTCGTTTTGCCAGCGCCCAGAAAGCCGGACAGGACGGTGACGGGCAGACGCGGATCGGTGACGGGCATGGGGCTCTCCTGTTGTTTGTTATGTTATTACATAACAAACATGATACAAGGCAAGCCCCGGAATGGAGGAACGCGGCGCAAGGGCATGAGGCAAGGGCAAGGGGCATGATCGGGGCGTGCCGGGGGTGGGTTCACCTGAGGCCGGCAGATGCCCCACCGCACGGGCGTCGCGGGTGAGGTTTCGTGCCCTCGTCAAGGCGGCAGGTTGCGGGGGGTGCGCCCTGCCCATGCGAAAAGGGGCACCCGCCGGGTGCCCCTTTCTGGTTCTGCTTGATGCCTCGTGATCAGTCCAGCGACAGGGCCACGAAACGCGGGTCGCCGCCGCGCCGCACCAGAAGGAGCAGCGATTTGCGCCCGGCCTCGCGCGCCTCTTCGACGCGATCGGTCAGGTCGCTGGCGGCTTCGACCTTCTGCTGGCCGGCCTCGGTGATCAGATCACCGGCGCGCATCCCTTTTTCATAGGCTTCCGATGCCTCATCGACATCGACCACGACCAGACCCGTCGCCCCTGCGGGCAGATCCAGCTCGGCGCGCAGCTCCTCGGTGATGGGGCTGAGCGACAGGCCCATCATCTCGGCCGGTTCCTGCGGCGCGTCAGAGGGTTGCACGGCGGGGACGGCGCCCTCTGCCTCCTCGCGGCGGCCCAGCGTGACCAGCAGCGTCTCGGTGCTGCCCTCGCGCCAGACGGTGACGCGCACGGCCTTGCCGACTTCGGTATTGCCGACCTGACGGACCAGCCCGCGCGTATCCTCGACATCGCGGCCATCGAAGCTGAGGATCACATCGCCTTGCAGGATGCCCGCTTCCTTGCCCGGACCTTCGGGCACATCGGTGACAAGCGCGCCTGCGGTCTTCTCGAGGCCCATCGCCTCGGCCACGTCATCGGTCACGTCCTGGATGCGCACACCCAGCCAGCCGCGACGGGTTTCGCCGAATTCCTTGAGCTGATCGACCACGCGGCTGACCACGTTGGAGGCCATGGAGAAGCCGATGCCGATCGAGCCGCCATTGGGCGACAGGATCGCGGTATTCACGCCGACCACCTGCCCGTCCATGTTGAACAGCGGACCGCCCGAGTTGCCCCGGTTGATGGCGGCGTCGGTCTGGATGTAGTCGTCATAGCTGCCCGAGAGCGCCCGGTTGCGCGCCGAGACGATGCCCGCGCTGACCGAGAAGCCCTGCCCCAGCGGGTTGCCCATGGCCACGACCCAATCGCCCACGCGGGCGGTGTCGCTGTCGCCGAAGCTGACGAAGGGGAGCGGCTTGTCCGCCTCGACCTTGAGAAGGGCGATGTCGGTATTGGGGTCGGTGCCGATAACCTTGGCCACCAGCTCCTCGCCGGTGAAGAACTCGATGGTGATTTCATCGGCGCTTTCAATGACGTGGTTGTTGGTGACGATATAGCCATCTTCCGAGATCACGAAACCCGATCCCAGCGCCGAGGAGCGGCGGGGACGGTCGCCGGGGGCGCCGTTGCGGTCCTGAAACTCGCGGAAGAAATCCTCGAACGGGCTGCCTTCGGGCACGATGGGGTTGGGTCCGGTGCCGGCGGCCACGGTGGTCGATGTGGTGATATTCACCACTGCCGGGCTGATCTTGTCGGCCAGATCCGCGAAACTGTCAGGGCGCGCCTGCGCCTGAACGACCAGCATCAGCGTCATCAGGCTGGTCACGAAGCCCAGCCAGAGGGCGCGGATCAGGCCGCCGCGATCATCGGGGATGGAAACCGCTGTGTTGTTCACTCCCGTAACTCCTTCTGCAATGCGCGGTGTCGGGTGGCCCGACGATCCGCGCGCTTTCCTCTGAGACAATGTAGTGTCTGGCGCGGGCAAGACCAAGGACCGATCCGCCCCCTCAAGATGGTGTGATAACGCCGGATCACGGCGCGATCAGCTTGGCCAGCCAGACGAAGGCGACGCCCGCGACGATGGCCAGCAGGCCCAGGGTGCGGCGCGCGGGTTCGGGGATCTGGCGCAGCGCGGCAAGCAGGGTTTCCACAAGCGAAGGGGCCAGCGCATAGGCCAGCCCCTCCACGATCAGCACCAGCCCGAGGGCCAGAAGTGCCGTCTCGATCATCAGTTCTGCACGGCGGGCGCGGCGGGCGCGTCCGGAGCCTCGGTCCGGGTCGGACGGTCCGAGCGCAGATAGTCGAAGAACTGGCTGTCGGGCGTCATCACCATCGAGGAATTCGCCCCCTGCAAGGCTGTCTCATAGGCCTGCATGGAGCGGTAGAAGGTGAAGAATTCCTGATTGGCACCAAAGGCTTCGGCCAGGATCGCGTTGCGTTCGGCATCGGCCTCACCGCGGGTGATCTGGGCCTCACGCTCGGATTCCGAGAGGGTCTCCACCACGGTCCGGTCGGCCAGCGCGCGGACACGCTGCGCGGCCTCGTTACCACGGGCGATTTCATCCGCCGCCTCGCGCTCACGCTCGGCCCGCATCCGGGCGAAGGTGGCGTCAAGGTTCTGCGCCGGCAGGTTGGTCTGCTTGAGGCGCACGTCCACCACATCCAGACCCAGACCGCGCGCAGAGCTCTGTGCCTGATCCCTGATCCGGTTCATCAGGATACGCCGGTCCTGCGACAGGATCGTGTCGGATGTCACCTGATCGGCACCCAGAACCTCGCGGATCTGTGCGTTCAGGATCGAGGAGAGACGATCCTCGGCGGCGCGCAGGCCACCGACGCCGACGGCCTGACGGAACTGCACCACATCGGCAAT
>JAMWZG010000126.1:0-1326 GCA_024304855.1 Paracoccaceae bacterium | reverse complement strand
GTAGCGGGCGAAGGCATCGACCACCAGACGGCGATCATCCGAGGGCGTCACTTCGATCGTGTCGGTGTCCAGCGACAGGATGCGGTCGTCATAGCGCACCACTTCCTGAATGAGCGGGATCTTGAACGCGAGGCCCGGCTCTTCCTTGACGGCCTTGATCTGGCCGAACTGGAGGACCAGCGCCTTTTCACGCTCGTCCACCACAAAGACCGAGGACAGGGCGGTGGCGACCACGACGACGACAATGGGCAGAAGGAATGTTGTCTTGCGCATGATTTCAGTTCCCCTGTGTGGCCGCAGGGCGGCGCAGTTCGTTCAACGGCAGATAGGGCACGACGCCCTGCCCGCCCTCGCCGCCGACGATCGAGCTGTCGAGGATCGTCTTGTCGATATTGCCCAGCACACGCTCCATTGTTTCGATGTAGAGACGGCTGCGGGTCACATCCTCGGCCTTTTCATATTCGGCCAGAACCGAGTTGAAGCGGCTGGCCTCACCCAGGGCGTTGTTCACGACCTGCGCGCGATAGCCTTCGGCCTGTTCGAGGATCTGCGCGGCTTCACCACGCGCCTCGGCCAGAACGCGGTTGGCATAGGCGTCGGCCTGCCGCTGGAGACGGTCGCGTTCCTGCTCGGCGGCCTGCACTTCGCGGAAGCTGTTGATCACCTCGGCGGGCGGGTCGGCGCGGTCGAGGTTGACGCGGACGATGGTGATGCCGCTGTCATAGTCATCAAGCGTCGCCTGGATGTTCTGCATCGCGGTATCGGCAATCAGGCCACGGTCCCGGTTGAGGATCGGTGCGAGGGTCGAGGCGGCGATGATCTCGCGCATGACCGACTCGGAGACGGATTGCACGGTCTGGCGCGGGTCACGCAGATTGAACAGCAGCTTGGCCGGGTCGTTGATGTTCCAGACCACCTGAAAGTCGATGTCCACGATATTGGCATCGGTGGTCAGCATCAGGCCGGTGGATTCGCTGCCACGGGCGACGCCCACATCCTCGGTCCGTTCCGAGGTGACGTTCACCACTTCGGCCGTGACCAACGGCCAGGGCGCGAAATTCAGACCGGGATTGCCGATCTTGTAGAATTCACCCAGGAAAAGCTCCACCGACTGCTCTTCCGGCCGCACGGTGTAGAAGCTGGTGAAGGCCCAGAGGCCGACCGCCGCCAGAACGCCCAGACCGATGGTCGAGCGGGTGAAGATCGGGCCGCGCGGGCCGCCATCGCCGCCGCCACCCGTGCCGCCGCGCCCGCCGCGCCCGCCCATCAGGACGCGCAGCTGTTCCTGACCCTTGCGCATCAGCTCGTCGATCTCCGGGATCTGCG
>JAMWZG010000125.1 GCA_024304855.1 Paracoccaceae bacterium | reverse complement strand
CGCCTGGATCGTCGCCTTCTTTGCCATCCTCGAGATCGAGAAGCAGATCAGGCTGGGGTTGAAGGGATAATTTTGTTGCCATCAGAACGGTTCGATTTCGTCGATAACCGGACAAGCAAAGAATGAGGCTCCATGCCAGCTGACAGACACGCGCATCCTTCCACCGACACAGGCCAGCCGGTTTCGACCCTGCGGATCGCCGGGCTGTTGGCGGGACCGGTGGGGGCCGCGTTGTTGCTCTGGCTCACACCGCCCGCGGGAATGCCGCTTGAGGCCTGGCGTATGCTGGCCATCACCCTGTGGATGGTGGTCTGGTGGCTGTCCGAGGCGCTGCCGATTCCGGCCACGGCACTGTTGCCGCTGGTGCTGATGCCGGTTCTGGGCGTGCAGGACATGCCCGCTGCGGCGCGCTACGCCAACCCGCTGATCTTCCTGTTTCTGGGCGGGTTCCTTTTGGCCGCCGCCATGCAGCGGGTCGGGCTGCACCGCCGCATCGCCCTGCGGATCGTGTCCATCGTCGGGGCCTCGCCGGACAGGATCGTGCTGGGCTTCATGCTGGCCACGGCTTTCCTGTCCATGTGGATCTCGAACACGGCGACCACGATCATGATGTTCGCGGTCGCCCTGTCGGTGATCGACTTTGTCGGCCAGCAGACACGCGATGACCGGATGGTGCGCAACTTCGGGGTCGCCCATATGCTGGCGGTCGCCTACAGCGCCTCGATCGGCGGTGTCGGCACCCTGATCGGCTCGCCACCCAATGCGATGCTGGCCAGTTTCGTGCAACAGACCTATGGGATCGAGGTCAGCTTCGCCCGCTGGATGATGATCGGTCTTCCGGTCGTTGTCGTTATGCTGCCGCTGACGTGGTTGCTGCTGACGCGTCTGCTGTTTCCGGCCCATACGATCAAGGTGGGCGATGCGGGCGCGCTTGTGCGGGCCGAGATCGCGGCGATAGGGTCGATGGGGCGCGGCGAACGTTTGGTGGCCGTTGTCTTCGGCGGGGCCGCCTTGGGCTGGATGCTGCGCGAGCCGCTGGCCAGATTGACGGGCCTGCCGCTGGACGATGCGATGATCGCGCTCACGGCGGCGCTGATCCTGTTCGCAGTGCCCCTGTCGCGTGGCACAGGGCGCTATGCGCTGGACTGGGCGGCCACGCGGGATCTGCCCTGGGGAATCCTGTTGCTTTTCGGTGGAGGGCTGGCATTGGCGAGCGGCTTTTCCACCTCGGGTCTGGCGCGCGTGATCGGCGAGAGCGTGGCCGAGATCGACATTCCCACGGTCTTTCTGGTTCTCGCGGTGCTGACTGCCATGGTCTATCTGACCGAGATCACGTCCAACACAGCCTCGACCGCGACCTTCCTTCCCATACTGGGGGCTGTCGCCGTGGGGCTTGAACTGGACGTGCTGACCCTGACCGTGCCGGTCGCCCTTGGCGCCTCCATGGCCTTCATGATGCCCGTGGCAACACCGCCCAATGCCATCGTCTTCGCATATGACAGGATGCGCCTGTCCGACATGGTGCGAGCAGGTTTTCTGATGAACGTCATCGCTATTGCCGTGGCCTTTGCCGTTCTGGTTCTGTTGGGGCCAGTGGTGCTCGGCATTGCGTTGTGACGCAGTAAGCAGGACGCTGTGGCTCAAGCCAGACAGGTAACCCTTGTCCGGGGTGGCACAGGGCTCAGGAGACCGCAGCGCTGTCCGGCAAAGCCAGCACCGCATCGAACAGGCCATTCTTGAACGAAAAGTTCGATGCGTATTGCACCTGCAGATCCTAAGGGTTCGCTCAAACCCAAGGATGCGCGTTGATCCTTCAGGATCAACGCACCTGGATCGCTTTCAAATACTGGATCAGCGCGGTCACTTGCTCCGCCTCCAGCACGAATTCTGGCATCTCGTGGCTGACCATGATCCCTTCGGCCAGCGCCTCTTCAAGATGTTCGATGGGATAAAGGCGCCCAAGAAAGCGGAACGGAATTGCCCGCGGATTCGGGCTTGCATCTTTCTCGGTCACCGCATGGCAACTGGCGCAGTTTTGCCTGACAAGGGCTTCCCCGTCCGCAACAGGATCAGCACCCGCACTCAGAGGCACAAGCACCAAAGCCGTGGCGAGATATCGGCGCATATCCGATCTCCTTGTTCATGTCGGTCTGTAGCTCAATCGGCTTGAAACAGCCAGCGCCCCGATATGGTGACCGATCCAAGAGCCATGTCCATCGAAATTTTAACCTTCCTTCGTGAAGAAAATGGCGAGGCTTTGCGCAGTGGGCGCATTATTGGCCAGATCCCCCGTTCTTGCTGAAAAGTGGGCGGTCCCTCCCGGTGCGGTTGGAAGCGGCAGACACCAAGCGCGAGGCTGCGCTATTGGAAATTCATTTTGTGAACAAACGCAGGAGTCGCGATTTGATCTGCCTGCGGGTGTCAGGCTGATCCGCTCTGGGTGATGCGCAAAACAGATAGTCAAAAATGCATATTTAACATGTCTATTTTATAAGCTACAGGCGTAAAAATTAGGCGAAATACTGTGCTCTGCACCAATGGTGAAAACATGCCCAACATCGACGAAAAGCTGCAACCCATCCTGGCCGAAGTGACCCGGCGCAATGCCGGCGAGCCGGAATTCCACCAAGCCGTGCATGAAGTGCTGGAAAGCCTGGGGCGCGTGGTGGCCAAACACCCCCATTACCTCGATTTGGCATTGATCGAGCGGATCTGCGAGCCTGAGCGGCAAATCATCTTCCGCATTCCGTGGACCGACGACAAGGGACAAGTCCAGATCAATCGCGGCTTCCGGGTGCAGTTCAACTCGGCGCTTGGCCCCTACAAAGGCGGGATGCGCTTTCATCCTTCGGTCAATCTCGGGATCATCAAGTTCCTCGGCTTCGAGCAGACCTTCAAGAACGCGCTCACCGGCATGCCCATCGGTGGCGGCAAGGGCGGGTCAGACTTCGATCCCAAGGGCCGCTCAGACGCGGAGATCATGCGCTTTTGCCAATCCCTGATGACCGAGATGCACCGCTATCTGGGCGAGCAGACTGATGTGCCCGCCGGTGATATCGGCGTAGGCGGCCGCGAGATCGGCTACATGTTCGGCCAATACAAGCGCCTGACCAACCGCTACGAAGCCGGCGTCTTTACCGGCAAGGGTCTGGCCTATGGCGGCTCCCGCGCGCGGACCGAGGCCACGGGTTACGGCAACACCTATTTCACGCAGGCCATGCTGCAGACCCGCGGCACCGATTTCGACGGCAAGACCGTCGTCGTGTCGGGTTCTGGCAATGTGGCGATCTACACGATCGAGAAGGTGCAGTCCTTCGGCGGCAAGGTTATCGCATGCTCGGATTCGGGCGGCTATGTGGTGGACGAGGCGGGCATCGACCTGGCCTTGGTGAAAGACATCAAGGACGTGCGCCGTGGCCGGATCTCGGAATATGCGCGGATTAAGGGCAAGGGTGCGCATTTCATCGCAGCCGACAAGGGCACGATCTGGGACGTGCCATGCGATGTTGCCATGCCATCCGCCACGCAGAACGAACTTTCGGGCAAAGATGCGCGAACACTCGTCAAGAATGGTGTCATTGCCGTGGGTGAGGGGGCGAACATGCCCTCGACCCCCGAAGCTGTCAAAGTGTTTCAGGAAGCTGGCATTCTCTTCGCGCCTGGTAAGGCGGCAAACGCAGGCGGCGTTGCCACCTCTGCGCTTGAAATGCAGCAGAACGCCAGCCGTGACAGTTGGACATTCGAGCAGACCGAGGCACGTCTGGCCACGATCATGCGCAACATCCACGATACCTGTCACCAGACCGCCGAGGAATATGGCGCGCCGGGGGATTACGTGCTGGGCGCCAATATTGCGGGATTCGTGCGCGTGGCAGAGGCGATGCGCATGATGGGCGTCATCTGACTAATATGGGTAAAGCAAGCCTAAATGGGCTGGTCTGAGCTGCTCCCAAAGCTGTGTGCGGCAAGCGGTGTGTTCACAGCGCGTCTTGGTTCATTTGTCCAGGTTGCAGCACTTCCATCTGCAATGAAGTGACCTAATGGCATGGTTGTGTAGGCGCTTTCGCGCCGAGGGGCACATAGGGGCTTTCATGGATTGAAAGCCCCGTCCCATGTGGCCATATTAGAGTCATGACTACGTTCAGCTTTCATAAGAGGTTCCTGCGTTACGCAGGAAATCTTCTGAACCGCCGGTAACCCCGGGCGGTTCAAGCCGTTTGGCTTGTCCACGCCTCGGGGATTGTCCGAAAGCCTATCAGAAAATCTAATCAGTCAGAGCAAGCCGTTCGTGCGGAGCTTGAGGACATTCATGCCTCGGTTTCCGACAAGGACGGTTTGCGATGCGCTGGTTGCAGACCTCTCAAGATCGGAACGAAACATGTCTGTCCCTATGCCTTGCCACGTCACCGAACCTGTCGCCAATGGCCCACTCCGCCGCTGGCTGCGCGCCGCCCTCAAAAAATGGCAACGACGCAAGATGATTGCATCTTTGTCCTCTCTTGATGACCGCACCCTCCACGATATCGGAATTCATCGTAGCGAGATTGCGCGTGCAGTGGATGGGCTCGACGGTATCGGAAGGTGCGTGGCGCCGCTGGCTGCGCCGATGCCGCGACGCTCAATGGCGCAGCGCCATGATGGCCTGAACTCCAAGGGTCAATCTGCAGCAATGCCGCGCGAATAGTGTTTTGGAGCCCCTCACCATGATGACTCTTTCCATTCTGTTTCGGAACATCCTTCTGACCCGCCTCCTTCCCGGGGTGGACTGAAGGCGCACAGGCTGCGCCGCCGCCCCGGGTCTTCCACTGCAATACATCTCAATGGACCCGAGACGACCGGAGTGTCGTCCAAGGAGTATGAATGACCATGTCCGAACAGACCGAACATCACATCGAAACCTCAGGTTTTGACAGAATGGGCCATGAGGCCCTGAGAATTCATTCCGCCGCGTGTAGGCTGACCAAGATGGATCGGCGCGCCTTGGCTGATCACATCCAGCGTGCCGACGCGATTGGCACAGGGGCCTATGCGATGCTGGCGAGGTTGTTGAGCAAGAAACTGCTCTATGCCTCTGTTCTCAAGGCGGATGAACCATGTGGGGCAATTGCCAAAGCGGGATCACGTGTGACTTACGCGATCGACGATCTTTCGTCGCAGGAGGGGCGATTGTTCCATGGCAATGCCTATGCCTTGGGGCAGGGCGGAATTCCCATCGCGTCCTTGCTTGGTGCGACCCTGATCGGAATGTCTTCCGGTAGCGACGCCCCCTTTTTGCAAGCGGATGGCAGCTTCCACAGGGTTCGTCTGATCAGCGTGAACCATCAGGCGACCCCGTTTTACTGCGAGGCGCAAGAGGGCAGAGAAGCGTTTCGCCGAACCGCGGCGGATTGACCGTGGCCGTCCTTCCCATCGGTGCCGCCTTATCGGGCCGCGCCGACATTCCAATTCCAATACCTTTGAAAGGTCTGACACAATGAACACGACACCAACAACCGAGCGGGTGCGCCTGCCGAAGATCATCCTCGACAAGACCCTGATCAACCGCCTTGAATCCTTGGCGACCTCCATGATGCGCCGCTCTCCTGAGCTCGCGGAGCGCCTGTTGGAAGAATTGGGGAGAGCGAAACTTGTCGCGCCCGAGAAGCTACGTTCCGATATCGTAACCATCGGCAGCGCTGTCACCTATCGAGATCTGACTTCTGATCGCGTTCAGACGGTCGTTCTGAGCTATCCCGAAGATGAGGACATCGATCAGCGTCGGATATCCGTTTTGACACCCGTTGGTATCGCTCTTTTGGGACTTGGCGCAGGCGCAACAATTCCTTGGCTGACGCGTGGTGATGAAACGCGCAGGCTGGAAGTTCTTGCAGTGACCCCACCATCCCCTGATTGAGTGCGTGAGCCTGGGCAAGTCCAGAATAAGCGCGCGAGGAAAGGTCCAGCCCGTTTGCCGCTTCGCGGCTGGCCCAGATCAGCCGAACTATCTGGAGCAAGATCGGCGAATTCATCGACTATCTCTCACACGATCAAGCGCCCCGATTGAAGCGCTTCTTGCGCTGCTGGCGCGCCTTGTCCTGCATGTCGACTGTCGTATCGGTCTCGTCCACAATCTCGGCTCCAAGATCCGTCCAAGAATGCCTGGGCCTCGCCGAAGGCCCAGGTAGAACATGACATGGTCTTTGTAGCGTCTCGTTCAGCAAGCGGTCACAATGCGGATGTCTTTCAGACCGCCTGTGCCAAACTGTCGACGCTACGAATGCCCAGGACCTCTCCGCGCTCTTTGGCGGATGCCGGAGCGTCTTCGAACGGGCTGACGACGTTGGACACATCGAGTTCAATCTGGCGCACCAACTCATAAAGCGTTTTGATCTTGATTTTCTTCGTATAGGAGCGATCACCTTCGTCCGAAAAAGATTCATGGCCCATCAAACGGAGGCGATGGTTGTCTGGACAGATGATATTGGCCAGGTCATTGTGGAAGGTGGTGCGCAGGGCATGGAGATCCAATCCGCGCCAGTAGCAGTTATGCTTCTTGCGATAGTAACCGAAGCGTTTGGTGTAAAGCTCGGTGAAAGTTCCCTTTGTCTGCCCACGCTTCAGGTCCGGAAAGAGACGCGGCTGGTTCTGATGAAGGCGCAAGGCAACCAGGCGCATCAAGCCCAAGTCTATGAGCGCCTGGTGCACCGGAATCCGACGTTCACCAGCGGTTGATTTCACCGAATTCCCTTCCGAATTCCGGATCGTGTAATAGGGGATACCGTCTTCATAGCCAAAATCCTTTGGTCCCAGCTGCAGGAGTTCCTCAGACCGTCCGCCACCCAGCCGCGCCATGAGCGGCACCCAAAACAGGGGGTCACCCTTTTCGTCCAACTGTCCTTGAAACACGGGGGTTGCGAGAAGATCATAGATCCTGTCGTCCCAGATCCCTCGCGACCGATCTTCCTCCTGCGCTTTGAGATCGCGCATTTCCCGATTGGTCCAAGCACATATTTCGAACGGATTGTCTGCGATCAAGCGCATCGCTTTCAGCATTTTTCCCACCCGGTTGGACATCCGCCCATGCTTGAGGAACGTCGCGACGCTCAGGCGCGGGACCAGGGCGTCCAATCTGGCTTGCTCCAGTTCCGCAGGCGTCGTTTTCGCTTGACGCTTCAGTTCAGCCACGGCGCGTCGGGCAGTTTGGACTTCATGCTCATCTGCACGCTCGACGAGATCCAGAAAGCCAGCCGTATTCATGAGATGGGGCTGTTTACCATGAAAAGCCGGAATGCGCAGCATGATACTCAGCGCTTCGTCAGCTTCCGTCCAATCGATGTCGGATACGGGCCGATCTCCGAGAAGGTCGATCCAGATTGTCTTGGCCATAAGCGCGCCGCGCTTTGAGCTTTTGACCCAGTCTTCCCCAATCTTTTCGTTACTTTTCTGCCGTTTCTCGAACAGATCGTCGTAGCCCAATGCCTTGAGTTCGATGTAAAGATCGAAGGCCTCGCCAAACGAGATCTGGGAGCCTTTCCTCAAGGCGCTGCGGGACGCGTCCGTCAGTTTACTTTGATCAATCAGGATCCGCGGCTCACAACCGGGGTTTACCACCGGCGCCACAGCAATCTCAGACTGGGAGACCGGCTCCGGTGCAGGTGCCACTGCGGTCACGACCGGGAGAGGGGCTTGCTGTAGGTCCGACGGAGGCTGCGCCGGAACCAACGCCGGGTTTTCCGCGACGACGCAGACTGCAGCTGCGATGGATGCAGTGTCAGCCCGATTTGCGTGGCAGGGATCTGCCGGCGAGGCTTCCTCGCATGGCAAAGTCACTTCCGGTGCCTCAGTCACGCTGGCGATCGGGGCCGCTTGCGCGAGAGTCTGCGACGGTTGACTGGCTCCGCGTGACAGCGGCGCGGTGGCCAGTGCGATAGCCGCAGCCCGGAAGAACAAGGTCGGACCGTCGTAATGACCTAACTCGATACGCTCCCGCTCGCCTGCTACATCCAACATGACCTTGAGCGCTTCATACGCAAGCACCTGCCACTCCATCGTTTCCTCAGCGAGGGATATGCCCAATCGTGCCGCCATGGCGCGCAGCGGCGCGCGCATGATCTCACGATCTCCACGCGCCAGCGCGCGCCGCAACACGTCCTGGGTAGCCCGTTGGCATGCGGCCGCCGCGTGAGCCGCCTCGTCGCTCCGCGGATCTGCCATGGCCCGCAGAGCGTGATGCGCTTCGATCTCGAATCGCGCGAGTTCAATCAACAGCTGGCCGTGCTCCGAGGTGATCTGGGTCATCATGGTCTCCGTCAGGGCGAAGGCCAGCTCGGTCAGCGCGGTTAGCGTCCGAGCGAGAGTCTTCGCGTCCTGAGGGACGTGGGTCCGCAGGGAGAGGCAGAGAAAAGATCCGTGATTAAGGTTCGTTATCTTCCGCAACCGGGTCGGAAACCGACGGCGGAAGAAATACCCGGAGGGGCGTCGTTCGAGATAGGGAGTATGGGCGCAACCGGACATGGGGCAGCCTCCGAAACAGGTTCCAGGGCAATCCGGAGCCGGGAGGCGATGCAGGTCGAGACCAACTGCCTTGGCTGTTGCGTGCACGGGCCTGTGCACCCGTTTGTGCGCCACTTTGTGCACGTGCACAGCCCGATGGGACTCCGCTTGCGCGAACTCCCAATAAAACAAGGGCTTTCAGAGGATTTTGGCTCCGGCGGTAGGGATCGAACCTACGACCAATTGATTAACAGTCAACTGCTCTACCGCTGAGCTACGCCGGAACACGTG
>JAMWZG010000124.1 GCA_024304855.1 Paracoccaceae bacterium | reverse complement strand
GAAATGGGGCACGAAATACGGCCCCGATTATGTGAACAAGCTGGCCGGGATGGTGCGGCGCAACATGTCGCGGCCCTATCGCTTCGTCTGCCTGACCGATGACACCGCCGGCATCGACCCCGGTATCGAAACCCTCCCCCTGCCGCCCATCGGCATCGCGGAATTCGATGCGGCAACCGGCTGGACGCGGCTGCATGGCTGGCTCAAGGTCACGGTATTTGCAGCCCCCCTCCATGACCTTACCGGGCCCACGCTTTTCCTTGATGTGGACATCGTCATCACCGGCCCGCTGGACCCGTTCTTTGACCCGCCGGGCGCGTTCATCGTGATCAAGGAATGGGACAAGCGCGACGAGACGGGCAATACATCCGTCTTCCGCTTCACCGCCGGCGCGCATGGCGACCTGATCGCCCATCTGGCGCGATCGCTCGCCTCGGCCCAGACCGACTACCGCAACGAACAGGAATTCGTCACCTCCTATTTCGCGCGGCAGGGCATGATGACCTATTGGCCCGCCGGCTGGTGCGTCAGCTTCAAACGCCACTGTATGCATCGGGGCATCATGGGCTTTTTCAAACCCGCCCGCATCCCCGAGGGGGCGAAGGTCGTCGTCTTCCACGGCAAACCCAATCCGCCCGACGCCATCATCGGGCGCAGCGGGAAATGGTATCGCCGCGTGCTGCCCGTCGCCTGGGTCGATGAGCTGTGGCGCTAAGGCACGGGCAGGCGCATGGCTGACATCCGCACAGTGACCCGTGGCAGAACCGTGATCTGGCACGATGCCACGCTCCTGCCGCAGGTCGAACCGGGCCTCTTCGATCCCGCCTGGCTGGACAGCACCGGACGCCTCACCGGCACCTCGACCGGGCGCAACACCGCATGGTTCCTGCACCATGAGGGGCAGGACATGGTCCTGCGCCACTACTGGCGCGGGGGCATGGTGGGCCGCGTGATCAAGGACCGCTACTGGCGCGAACCCGTCGAAAACAGCCGCGCGATGCGCGAATTCACCCTGCTGGACTGGATGCACGCGCAGGGCCTGCCCGTGCCCCGCCCCGTCGCCGCGCGCTACAGCCCGGCATGGCCCTTCTACCGCGCCGATCTGCTGATGGAACGCCTGCCGGGCACCCGCCCGCTGGCCGATCTTCTGGCCGAGGCGGCGCTGCCCGTGGCCGACTGGATGCGCATCGGTGCGGTGATCGCCCGGATGCACCGGCTGGGCGTGCATCACACCGACCTCAACTGCCGCAACATCCTGCTGGACGGTGACGGCCAGATCTGGCTGATCGACTTCGACAAATGCACCCGCCGCCCGCAGGGGCGCTGGATTCAGGACAGTCTGAACCGGCTGGAACGCTCGCTTCTCAAGGAAAGGACCAAGGTGCCGCATCTGCACTGGACAGATCCCGACTGGGGCGCGCTGCTGGAAGGGCACCGCGTGGGCCTGACCCCGGACGCCCGACAGGCCGGGACATGACCATGGCCGACCTGCCCCGCCACATCGCCTTTCCCGCAGCCCCGCTGGCGCTGGCGCAGCGTGGCCCCGTCGCCAATGGGCAGGACCGGCTGGTCTATGACCACCCCGACCACCCGGCCCTCCTGTTCAAGGCGCCCAAATCCCTGCACGCGGCTCTGGGCCTGCCCGCAGGGGCACCCGTCCGGCTCACCGTTTCGGACTTGGGCAATTTCCGTCGCCTCATGCTGAAAATCGCGCCCCGCACGCTCTGGCATCCGTTCTTCAAGGAAAGCGACTGCTACCTGCGCGCGCGGCTGGGCGGCACGCCCACCGATGACCTGCCGATCCCCAATCTCTACGGCTTTTGCGACAGCGACATCGGCCCGGTTCTGGCCGTGGAACGCATCGCCCTGCCGGGTCAGGCGCTGGGGCAGACCCTCAAATCCATGGCCGCCACAGGCCCGCTGGACGCCGAGATGATCGCCCTGCTCGAGACTTTCGCCGCGCGCATCTTCACGCAAGGCATCGTCGCGGGCGACATGACCGCCGCCAATATCGCCCTGGGCCAGCGCGGATCGCAACGCCAACTGGTGCTGATCGACGGCTTTGGCGACATCCACGCCATCCCCTTCCGCTCGGCCTCGGCCCGGCTGAACCGCATCGCGATGATCCGCAGCTTTCACAAGATGGCGGGCCGCATCGGCCTGCGCTTCGACGACACGACCCTGCGCTTCAGCCCCGCGCCGCGCTGATCCGCGCGCGCAGCCCCATGGCGTCGAACCGCGCGGTGATCGCCACCGGATCATAGCCGTCGCGCACCCACGCCTCGAACCCGATCCCGCTGGCCGCCTGCGCCGCCGCATAGGCATGGATCATCTGATCCAGCACCCCGGTCGAGGACCAGCTCCAATGACCAAACCGCGCCGACAGCATCGCCTGTGCCGCCTCCACCCTCTGCCCTTCGATCGCCAGAAGATAGATCGCACTCGCCAGCCCTGTCCGATCCGCGCCCGCCCGGCAATGCAGCAGAAACGGCCGCTCGATCCGCCGGAACAGCTCAATCAGCGCCAGCACCCGCTCGGGCGGCGGCAGGCGATGCGCGCTCATGTTGAAACTGTGAAACTGCAACCCCAGCGCGCGGCAGGCCTGCGCCTCGGCCCGGTAAGGGGCCGATCCGTCGCTGCCCCGCAGATAGAGAACCGCGACCACGCCCGCCGCCTTCATCCGCGCCAGTCGCCGCCGATCCGGCTGGTTCGAACGGTAAACCCCCGGCGCAATCTCGGCCATATTCGGCCAGAGCAGCCGCACAAAGCCCTGATCCAGCCAGAAATTATGCAGCCGGTCGCGCCATCCGCTCATGCCCCGCCCTTCCAGCGGCGGTGAATCCAGAACCACTGGTCGATATTCTGCTCGATCCGCGCTTGCAGGCTGTGGTTCAGGGCCTGCGTCATCTCGACCGGGGTGGTATGGGGCACGGGGGCCTCGAACACCGCATCGAAGGTCAGACCATCGGGGCGTCGGATACCATAGCAGGGCACCAGCAGCGCGTCGTATTTCAGCGCCATCTCGGCCGCCGACAGGGCCGTCATCGCGGTCTGGCCCATGAAATCCAGCGGCTCGCCCTTGTGCATATGCTGATCAATCAGCATCGCCACCGTGCCGCCACCGCGCAAAAACCGCACCATCTCGCCGATGCCACGCCGCCCGCGCTCGAACAAAGGCGTGCCGATCGTGCTGATGTTGCGCAGGTAATAGCGGTTGAAATAGGGGTTGTTCAGCGCCCGGTAGATGCCGCCCACGCGAAAGCCGCGCGCAATCGTGCCCGCGCGGATCACGTCGTAATTGCCAAAATGCCCCGAGACCAGAATGATCGGACGGTTTGCCGCCTTCGCCTCCTGCATCGCCTCCCAGCCGGGGCCGCTGACGGGGGCGGCCAGCGCCCGCTGCCGCAACCCCTTGGGCGAGAGCAGCTCCATCGCCATCCGCCCGATATTGCGCGAGGTGGCCGCCGTGACGCGCGCCCGCTGCCCTGCGTCCATCGCGGGGAAAATCAGCCGCAGATTATCCTCGATCCGCGCGCGATACCCGGCCAGAGGGGCCACCGCCTTCGCAAAGACAAACCCGCCCAGCCGCACCCGCAACCCATAGGGCAACAGGTTCAGCGCCCCGACAAAGGCCAGAAAGACACCATAAGGCGCAAGATCGGACATCCGGGCCATCCGGTCCCGGAACCCTTCCTGTCTGTCGCTCGCCATCGTCTCTCCTGCCCCCCGGCATCCTCAGGTCCGGCCCATCCGCACGGTCCTGCCCTCACATACTACCGGATCGGTTGCGGGGTAAAGCCTCCGCACCGCCCGGCCCGGCTGCAAAAGCAAAGGCGGCGCGGACATCCCGTCCCGCGCCGCCCTCATGGTCCGCCCATCGCGCGGGGGTGATCCCCCGCACGACAGGTCACGCGATCATGCCAGATCGAAGCGATCCGCCTCCATCACCTTGGTCCAGGCCGCCACGAAATCGCGCACGAACTTGTCCGATGCATCGTCCTGCGCATAAAGCTCGGACAGCGCGCGCAGCTGCGAATTGGCACCAAAGGCCAGATCCACACGGGTGCCGGTCCACTTTACCGCCCCCGTCTTGCGATCACGCCCCTCGAACAGCTGCTCGTCCTTGTCCACCGGCTGCCACTGGGTGCCCATGTCCACCAGATTGACGAAGAAATCATTCGTCAACTGCCCCGGACGGGTGGTGAACACACCGTGCTTCACCCCGCCAAAGGTCGCGCCCAGCGCCCGCATCCCGCCGACCAGAACGGTCATCTCGGGCGCGGTCAGCGTCAGAAGCTGCGCCTTGTCGATCAGCATCGCCTCGGCCGGCACCGAATAGACATCCTTGGCATAGTTGCGGAACCCGTCGGCGATGGGCTCCATCACCGCAAAGCCTTCCACATCGGTCTGCTCCTGGCTTGCATCCATCCGGCCGGGGGTAAAGGGCACCTCGACCCTGTGACCGGCATCCGCCGCCGCCTTCTCGATGGCCGCGACACCGCCCAGCACGATCAGATCGGCCAGCGAGATCTTCTTGCCACCCGTCGCCGCCGCGTTGAAGCCCGACTGGATACCCTCCAGCACGCCCAGCACGCGCGCCAACTCGGCCGGCTGGTTCACCGCCCAATCCTTCTGCGGCGCCAGACGGACGCGGGCACCATTGGCGCCCCCCCGCATGTCCGACCCGCGGAAGGACGAGGCCGAGGCCCAGGCCGTCATCACCAGATCCTGCACCGACAGGCCCGATGCCAGGAGCTTGGCCTTCAGCGCCGCCACATCACCCGCATCGACCAGCGGATGATCAACCGCCGGGATCGGATCTTGCCACAGCAGATCCTCCGCCGGCACTTCCTCGCCCAGATAGCGCGCCTTCGGCCCCATGTCGCGGTGGGTCGTGTCGCCGCCCTTGCCGCTGCCATGGGTGCTGATCCAGCCCAGACCCATCTCATGCATCGGGGCCGCTTCCGGCTCGGGTCCGACCAGACCGGCATCACCCGCACCATGCGACTTGCCAAAGGTATGCCCACCGGCCACCAGCGCCACGGTCTCATAGTCATTCATCGCCATGCGCGCAAAAGTCTCGCGCACATCCTTGCCGGATGCGACCGGATCGGGGTTGCCGTTCGGACCCTCGGGGTTGACGTAGATCAGACCCATCTGCACAGCGGCCAGCGGATTCTCCAGCTCGCGCTCGCCGGTGTAACGCATGTCACCCAGCCAGCTGTCTTCCTTGCCCCAGTAGATGTCCTCCTCGGGCTCCCAGATGTCGGCACGACCGCCCCCGAAACCAAAGCACTTGAAGCCCATGGTCTCCATCGCGACATTGCCCGCCAGAATATAAAGGTCGGCCCAGGAAATCTTGTTGCCGTATTTCTGCTTGAGCGGCCAGAGCAGGCGGCGCGCCTTGTCCAGGTTGGCATTGTCCGGCCAGCTGCTTGTCGGTGCGAACCGCTGCGAGCCTGTGCCGCCGCCCCCGCGCCCGTCGGCGGTGCGATAGGTGCCCGCGCTATGCCAGGCCATACGGATGAACAGCCCGCCATAGTGACCCCAATCCGCCGGCCACCACTCCTTGCTGTCGGTCATCAGCGCCGCCAGATCCTTCTTCAGCGCCTTCAGATCCAGCTTCTTGAATTCCTCGGCATAGTTGAACGCCTCGCCCATCGGATCGACCTTGGCGGAATGCTGGCTCAGGATCTTGAGGTTCAGCGAATTCGGCCACCACTCGCGATTCGTGCGGCCCTTCTGCGTCGCCTGCGGGTTCACCGCACCGTGCATGACCGGGCATTTGCCGATGTCATTTCCGTCCATGTTTCTCTCCGATTTTGTTGGTTGACCTGATGCGCCCAGCGGTGACGGATCGCTGCGACATGGGCATGACTGCCCGCCGCGCGACCCTGCCTCCTCCGGGAAACTGGAACCGTTCTAACAAATCGCAGCCATTAGTTTAAGTTGCATTTTCTCATCACAATTATAATCGAAAATTATGACGATCTGCCAAAACGCCAAGTTTGGCCAATCGCCAGCCTGTCGCCGTCACATCCGGCACAACCGCCTCCGGCGAAAGACACACCGCCCCTGTGCGGGACGGCGCAAGGATCTACGAAAACCGCATCTCGCCCGCATGGAGAAAGCACATCTTCGAAAACACCCCGACCGGAATCGGATTCGGACGGCGAATATCGCTCAGCCGGGGCAGCACGTCGCATTCCGCATAATCCAGCGTGACGAACACGGCGCGTCTGCCGTCATTCACGGCATCGCGCAGCACCCGCAGGCCCAGCATGGTCTTGCCTTGCCCCGGTCGCGCGCAACCCGGTCCTGTGCCTCATGCAGCGGGATCTTGTCTGTGCGCGCCAGCAGTTTGGCCTGGCGTTTCAAGTGATGAACAGGTGCGGATCGCCGCATGATGGAACCTCCATATCAAGCCGAAAACGCAATCCCTCCTGATGCGAAGGCTCGAACAGATGGTTCGATGATCAAAATCACCCCGTCTGATGGATACTTCCCCGGTCGGAGGGGGGAGGCGCGGGCCAAGCCTGTCCCAAATCCCAGAGCAGCGCCCTGCCTCGGGCAAGCCCGAAGGCCTTGTCCCGAAAGCCTCATCCCCGGGGCCAGTGCGGCGCGCGCAGGATGGCCGCACGGCATCCGCAGCGACGCATCCGGCCGGGCCGCGTCCCGCTGTCGGCACCTGTCAAACACTGTCTGCCGCCGTCAGACACCCTCAGACTCCTGCCGGTGAAAATCGGCTGTCCTGCGCCCTCCTGCCGCATCCCCTGTAAAGGAATGCGCCATATGTAGCTTTGCAAGTCACAGACTCCGGGCGGTATCCCGCCGATCCTGCGACAGAACGGTTTCAAGGCCCCCGACCGGGCCTTTTTCAAGGTGGGCCACGCGGCCCAAAGGAGCAACGACATGGAGATGATGGACACCCTCTTGCTGTCGCGGATTCAATTCGCGGCCAATATCTCGTTCCACATCCTCTTTCCCACGATCACCATCGCACTCGGCTGGGTGCTGGTCTTCTTCAAATGGCGCTTTGCCCGCACCGGCGACAGTGTCTGGATGGAGGCGTATTTCTTCTGGGTCAAAGTCTTTGCCCTCTCCTTCGCGATGGGTGTCGTGTCGGGCATCACCATGTCCTTCCAGTTCGGCACCAACTGGCCCGGCTTCGCCATCATCTTCAACCCCTCGATGCCCTACCGCCTTGTGCATGTGCTGCTGGCCTCGGGCCTGACGGTGGGCTTTCTCATCGCCGGCATCTCGGCCCTGCGCTGGGTCATGGGCGACCGTGGCGCCGAGGTGCGCAAGACCCTGCGTCTGGGCGCGATCATGGGTGCCGCCCTGATCCCGGTGCAGATCTACGCAGGCGACATGCACGGCCTCAATACGCTGGAATACCAGCCCGCCAAGGTCGCCGCGATGGAGGGCAACTGGGAAACACAGGGCAACGTCCCCCTGCTGCTCTTCGCCCTTCCGGATGAGGAGGCGCGGATGAACCGCTTCGAGATCGGCATCCCCAACGGGGCCAGCCTGATCCTGACCCACCGCGCCGATGGCGAGGTGCCGGGCCTGAACGACTTCGTGGCCGAGGATGGCACCGTCCTGCACCCGCCCGTCAATGCCGTCTTCTGGTCCTTCCGCGTGATGGTCGGCACCGGCATGGCGATGCTCCTGCTCTCCTGGGCCGCGCTCTTCTTCATGCGCCGCGGTCGCGGGATCGAAGGCCTGCCCCGCCCTGTCCTCTGGGCCTTCCTGCCCATGGCCTTCTCGGGCTGGCTCGCCACCCTCGCGGGCTGGTACACGACCGAGATCGGCCGCCAGCCCTGGCTCGTGACAGGCGTGCTCAGCACCGACGCTGCCGTGGGCGATGTGCCCCCCGCGCTGGTCGCCTCGACGCTCATCGCCTATCTGGTGATCTACGCCGCCCTGCTGGTCGCCTATGTCAGCGTGCTGGTCTACCTCGCCCGCCGCAAGGCCAAGGGCACCCATCCCACTGAGGCCGGCCGCCCCGTCAGCGGCGCCATCCAGTCGATCCCGGCGGAGTGAGCGCGATGATGAACCTGCTGGACGATCCGACCGTCACCCTGCCCGTGATCTTCGCCGCCCTCATGGGCCTGTCGATCCTGATCTATGTGGTCCTCGACGGTTTCGACCTGGGCGTGGGCCTTCTCACCCCCCTCGCGGACGAGGCCGAGAAGGACCGCATGGTTGCCTCCATCGGCCCCTTCTGGGACGCGAATGAAACCTGGCTGGTCATGGCCGTCGGCATCCTGCTGGTGGCCTTTCCGGCAGCCCATGGCGCGATCCTCACCGCGCTCTACCTGCCGGTGGCGATCATGCTGATCGGCCTGATCCTGCGCGGCACCGCCTTCGAGTTCCGCGCCAAGGTCGCCCTGCCCAAGAAGAAGGTCTGGAACACCGCCTTCTTCGCAGGTTCGCTCATGACCTCGATGGCGCAGGGCTATATGCTGGGCTTCTACGTCATGGGGCTGGACCACAGCCTCGCCGCCCATGGCTTCGCGCTGCTGTCGGGCCTGTTCCTGACCGTGGGCTACAGCTTCATCGGCGCCTGCTGGCTGATCCTCAAGGCCGAAGGCAGCCTGCAACGCAAAGCCGTGCAATGGGCGCGCGGCGGCATCTGGGGCGTGATCCTGGGCGTGGGCGCCATTTCGTTGGCCACCCCGCTGGTCAGCGCCCGCATCTGGGAGCGGTGGTTCTCGGTGCCTGAGTTCTTCCTGCTCGCCCCCCTGCCGCTGATGTCCATCGCGGTCATCGCGGGCATCTGGGTCGTGCTGCGCC
>JAMWZG010000123.1 GCA_024304855.1 Paracoccaceae bacterium | reverse complement strand
ATCACCACCGCCCGCGCCCTGCCCGCGCTGATGCGGGCCAAGCGCAACGGGCTGGACATCACGGCCGGCACCTCGATCCACCATCTGACGCTGAACGACATGGACGTGGCCGACTACCGCACCTTCTTCAAGGTGAAGCCCCCCCTGCGGGCCGAGGACGACCGCCTTGCCGTGGTCGAGGCGCTGCGGGATGGGGTCATCGACATCATCAGCTCGATGCACACCCCGCAGGACGAGGAGAGCAAGCGCCTGCCCTATGAGGAAGCCGCCGCCGGGGCCGTGGGCCTTGAGACTCTGCTGCCCGCCGCGCTGCGCCTTTACCATGCGGGCGATCTGACCCTGCCGCAGCTTTTCCGTGCGATGGCGCTGAATCCAGCCGACAGGCTGGGCCTGCCGCAGGGGCGGCTGGCCGTGGATGCGCCGGCTGATCTGGTGTTGTTCGATCCGGACGCGCCCTTCGTGCTGGACCGTTTCAGCCTGCGCTCGAAATCCAAGAACACCCCGTTTGACGGGGCGCGGCTGCAAGGCAGGGTCCGCGCCACCTTTGTCAATGGCACCTGCGTTTTCGGAGAGTTGTGATGCCCGCGATCGAGACATCCCTGACCCTGCTGATCCTGTGGGCCGCGATCGGCTATCTGCTGGGGTCGATCCCCTTTGGCATGGTGCTGACAAGGACCATGGGTCTGGGCAACCTGCGCGAGATCGGGTCGGGCAATATCGGCGCTACCAATGTGCTGCGCACCGGCAGCAAGACAGCCGCCGCGCTGACGCTGCTGCTGGACGGGGGCAAGGGGGCGGTCGCCGTGCTGCTGGCCCGCGCCATGGCCGGCGAGGATGCGGCGCAGCTGGCGGGGCTGGCGGCGATGATCGGGCATTGCTATCCGGTCTGGCTGCGGTTTCAGGGCGGCAAGGGCGTGGCCACCTATATCGGGCTGATCCTGGCGCTGGCCTGGCCGGTGGGACTGGCGGTCTGCGCAAGCTGGCTGATCGCGGCCGCGGCGAGCCGCATCTCGTCCTTGGCGGCGCTGGCGGCGGCGGCGGTTTCGACCATGTGGATGGTGATGCTGGGCCATGGGCAGGCGCTGCTGCTGGGCGTGGCGCTGACGCTGCTGATCTTCTGGCGGCACCGGGCCAATATCGCGAGGCTGCGCGCGGGGACCGAGCCGAAGATCGGGCAGAAATAGGACCGCGAGGACAGAAGGGGGGCTGTCTGCCCCCGCGCCGAACTGTGTTCGACGCCCCCCCGAGGATATTTGCAGCAAGAAGAAAAGGTGGCGTCGCCGCCCCTGTCAGTAGCTGTATTCGGCGTAGATGCGGCTGAGATCGCCGTTCCAGTCGCCGTTATATCTGTCCAGCAACTCATCCGCCGGGGTCTTGCCGGTTTCGATGCTGTCCTTGAGCGCGTTGAGGAAATGCGTCTCATCCGGCACCAGACCACCGGCCCCGGCGCGGCCGCGGGCCTTGAGGCCCGCATCGGAGAGGGCCAGCACCTCACGCGCGAGATCGTGCATGTGGATGTCGCCCACGCGGGCCTGAAGCCCGTCCACGCTGGCGGCGACGCGCAGGGCTTCGCGGGTGTCAGTATCCCAGCCCTTGACGATGTCCCATGCCGCATCGAGCGCGGACTGGTCATACATCAGACCGACCCAGAAGGCGGGCAAGGCGCATAGACGCCGCCACGGGCCACCGTCGGCCCCGCGCATTTCCATGTATTTCTTGATCCGCGCCTCGGGGAAGGCGGTGGTCAGGTGATCGGCCCAATCGCTGAGTGTCGGTGTCTCGCCGGGCAGGGCGGGCAGTTTGCCGGCCATGAAGTCGCGGAAGGACATGCCGAGTGCATTGATATACTGCCCGTCGCGGTAGACGAAATACATCGGCACATCGAGGGCGTATTCGGCGTAGCGCTCGAATCCCATGCCCTCTTCGAAAACGAAGGGCAGCATCCCGGTGCGCGCGGGATCAAGGTGACGCCAGACGCGGGCGCGCCAGCTTTTGTGGCCGTTGGGCTTGCCCTCGAAGAAGGGCGAATTGGCAAAGAGCGCGGTGGCGACAGGTTGCAGGGCAATGGCGACCCGCAGTTTCCTGACCATATCCGCCTCGGAGGCGAAATCGAGATTGACCTGCACGGTGCAGGTGCGGCGCATCATGGTCTGGCCGCTGGTGCCCACGCTTTGCATGTAGCTGTCCATCAGCCGATAGCGGCCCTTGGGCATGAGCGGCATCTGGTCATGGGTCCAGACGGGGGCCGCCCCCAGACCGATGAACCCGACGCCCACCTTGTCGGCCACGTCCTTGACCTCGCGCAGGTGCTGGTTCACCTCGTCGCAGGTTTCGTGGATCGTCTGCACGGCAGCGCCCGACAATTCAAGCTGACCACCCGGTTCCAGGCTGACATTGGCGCCATCCTTGACCAGACCGATGAGCTTGCCGCCTTCTTCGACGGGGGACCAGCCATGCGCGTCGCGCAGCCCTTCGAGCACGGCCAGCACGGAGCGCGGCCCCTCATAGGGGATGGGCAGGAGGCTGTCCTTGCAATAGCCGAACTTCTCGTGCTCGGTCCCGATGCGCCAGTCCTGCTTGGGTTTGCAGCCCGAGGCGAGATATTCTGCCAGTTGGGAAGGGTGCTCGATCGGCCCGCCGCCGGATTGAGGAATGGACATGCTGGGCTCTCCGCGTTCTGTGCGTCTGTCGTTCAGTGGGCAGGAGTGCCGCGTCAACGCGTCAGTGTCAATCGCGCAGGCGTTGTCTCGCGTTGCCAGATCACGGCGATGTGCGCCCCGCGCGGGCGCATCTGGGCCAGCAACCGTTCGGTGCTGAGGCCGGGAAGGGCGGCGAAGATGTCGAAAAGCGCCTCGGCGTTTTCGGCGGTGAGGGGGATGGTCAGGGGGGGCTGCCCGCTCTGGTGCAAGATCCAGTGCCCGGGTTTGCCGCTGTGGTCGATGTCGAGCCTGTCCAGTTCCGACAGGGCGACGACGCCGCCGGTAAGGGGGCCGAAATAGGCGACCTGGCCTTCGGTGATGCTGACCACGCCCGGCCCGCCGCGCCCGGTGACAAAGCGCAGGCGTTGCAGGCCGGTGAAGGCAAGCGCAAGGCCCGTGGCCAGGACGGGCCAGCCGATCCAGCCCAGAAGGCCGGTGCTGGAGAGAGCCCACCACAGGCCCAGCAGGGCGATGGCCGCGCCGGTCATGACGCCGCGCCAGCGGTGCAGGAGGGTGGCGACTTCGGGGCGGATGAAGCTCATGCTGCGGGCCGCGTCCAGTCGCCCAGGGCGGCCTGCCAGAGGGTGAGGGCCGCCACGGCCGCCGTATCGGCGCGCAGGATGCGGGGGCCGAGGCTGACGGGATGGGCAAAGGGCAGCGCGAGCAGGCGCTTGCGTTCCGCCGCAGAGAAGCCGCCTTCGGGGCCGATGAGGATGGCCCAGGGTTCGGCGGGGGTGGTGCGACGCAGGCCCGGCAGGGCCGAGGACGCGCCCTCTGGCGCTGCACCGCCATCGGCAAACCCCTCGTCGCAGAACATCAGGTGGCGCCCCTCGGGCCAGTCGGCCAGCAGCCGGTCCAGCCGGATGAGATCGGCCACCTCGGGCACATAGGTGCCGCCGCATTGTTCCGCCGCCTCGACCGCATGGGCTTGCAGCCGGTCCTGCCGGATACGTTCGGCATTGGTGAAATCGGTCTGCACGGGGATGATGCGCGCGGCCCCCATCTCGGCCGCTTTCTCCACGATGAAATCGGTGCGCGCCTTCTTGATCGGCGCAAAGAGCAGCCACAGGTCGGGTGGCCGTCTGAGGGGTCTGGTCTGCGCCTCGCAGATCAGAATTCCGCCGCGCTTGCCCGCCTCGGCCACGCGGGCCAGCCATTCGCCATCGCGGCCATTGAAGAGCAGCACCCCGGCCCCGGCAGAAAGACGCATCACCCCGAAAAGGTAATGCGCCTGATCGCGGTCCAGAGGAACGGTTTGCCCCGCCCCCAGCGGTTGGTCTACAAAGAGCCGGATTTTTGCATCAGTCATGGGACCAAGCATATGACCGCGCCGGAGCAGACGCCAGAGGGCAGCACATCGCAGACGGGTCAGGTGGCCGATGCGGTGAGGGGCAACTGGGTGGACCGGCTGGCGCCGCCCGCAACCCGGCCCTACCTGCGGCTGAGCCGCGCGGACCGGCCCATCGGGACATGGCTGCTGCTGTTGCCCTGCTGGTGGGGGCTGGCGCTGGCCATCCTACATGACGGGCAGGCGCGCTGGTTCGATCTGTGGATCTTCATCGGCTGCGGTCTGGGGGCGTTCCTGATGCGGGGGGCGGGCTGCACCTGGAATGACATCACCGACCGCGATTTTGACGGCGCGGTGGCACGGACGCGGTCGCGGCCGATCCCTTCGGGGCAGGTGACGGCCAAGCAGGCGGCGGGCTGGATGGTGGCGCAGGCGCTGATCGCGTTCTGCATCCTGCTGACCTTCAACATGGCGGCCATCCTTCTGGGGATCATCGCGCTGGTGCCCGTGGCCATCTATCCTTTCGCCAAGCGCTTTACGTGGTGGCCACAGGTCTTTCTGGGGCTGGCCTTCAACTGGGGCGCGCTGCTGGCCTGGACCGCGCATACGGGCAGCCTGGGCTGGCCTGCGGTGATCCTGTATCTGGCGGGGATCATCTGGACGCTGTTCTATGACACGATCTATGCCCATCAGGATACCGAGGATGATGCGCTGATCGGCGTCAAATCCACCGCCCGCCTGTTCGGGCAGGACAGCCCGCAGTGGTTGACCGGGTTCATGTATGCCACGGCCCTTGTGATGAGCCTTGCCATTCTGGCCGCCACCCGCGCGGCAGGGGCGGATATTCTGCCCACGGTCATCGCCCTGGGCGGTGCGCTGGCCATGCTGGGCCATATGCGCTGGCAGATGGCGCGATTCGATCCCGCGGACATGCCGGGCCTGTTGCGGCTGTTCCGGTCCAACCGCGATGCGGGCCTGCTGCCCCTGCTGTTTTTTGCCGGTGCGGCGCTGGTGTGATTGCACCTGCCCCGCGCGCACCCTAAGACAGACCCATCCGGTCGCCACCGATTGAGGTTTCATGCGCCTGTCCGCCATCGCCATCGTGACATTGACCTTTGTTGCCGCCGCAGGGTTCTGCCTTGTCGCGGCCGGTTTCGCGGTCCGGGCGATCGAGGACAATTCCGAATATGGCGTGCGACTGGCGCTGGACGAGAACGACCTGTCCTGGGCCGAGGTGCAGGCCAACGGGTTGCAGGTGCTGCTGACCGGCACCGCACCCACCGAGGCGCTGCGGTTCAAGGCGCTGTCCACGGCGGGCAGCGTGGTCGATGCGGCCCGCGTGATCGACGGGATGGAGATCAAGGACAGCGGCAGCTTGCAGCCGCCGCGTTTTTCGGTCGAGATTTTGCGCAATGAGGGCGGAATTTCCCTGATCGGGCTGGTGCCTGCGGCCACGGATCGCGGTGCCTTGCTGGCGCGGCTGGCACCTGTTGCGGCGGGGGGCACCGTGACAGATCTGCTGGAGACGGCGGATTACCCGATGCCGGATCAATGGGATCGCGCCCTGAATTTCGGGCTGCGCGCGCTGGAATCGATGCCACGTTCGAAAGTGTCGATTTCGGCGGATCGCGTCGCCATCACGGCCATGACCGACAGCGCCGAGGAGCGGCGCAAGCTGGAGGTGGATCTGGCGCGGCGCGTGCCTACGGGTGTGCGGCTGACGCTGGACATCTCGTCCCCGCGGCCGGTGATCACGCCGTTCAACCTGCGGTTCCTGATCAGCGAGGGCAAGGGGCGATTCGATGCCTGTTCCGCCGATACCGAAGCGGCGCAGGCGCGAATCCTTGCCGCGGCCCGCGCGGCCGGGATGGAGGGCAAGGGCGCCTGCACCATCGGCCTGGGCGTGCCCTCGCCCAACTGGGCGCGCGCGGTGGAACAATCCATCGCGGCACTGGCGGAAATCGGCGGCGGATCCGTCACCTTCACCGATGCCGATATTGCGCTGCTGGCGGCGGAAGGCACCGATCAGGCGCTGTTCGACCGGGTCGTCGGCGCGCTGGAAAGCCGCCTGCCCGAGGTTTTCGCCCTGACCGCCGTGCTGCCTGCGCCCGAGCTGACCGAAGGCGGCGGGCAGGTGTCCTTCTCGGCCGATCTGACGGAGGAGGGCAAGGTCGAGCTGCGCGGCCGCATCGGCAATGACACCAGCCGGAGCATCATGGAAACCTATGCCAGGGCGCGATTCGGGTCCGAGGCGGTGGTGTCGGCCGTGCGCAGCGACGAGGCGCTGACCGATGACTGGACGGTGCGGGTGCTGGCCGGGCTGGAGGCGTTGTCGCGCCTGTCCACCGGATCGGCGACGGTGACGCCCGACACATTCTCGGTCACGGGGACGACCGGCAATGACCGCGCCAGTGCGCAGATCGCGGCGCTGCTGGCGGACAAGCTGGGCGAGACGGCGGATTTCACCATCAACGTGACCTATAACGAGGAACTCGATCCCGTCGCGGCCATGCCCACGCCCGAGGAATGCATCCGCCGGATCAACGCCATTCTGGCAACGCGCAAGATCAACTTCGAACCCGGCTCGGATACGCCCGATGCGGCGGCGGGCGGGATCATCAGCGACATTGCCGACATCCTCAAGGAATGTGGCGAGCTGCCGCTGGAGATCAGCGGCCATACCGACAGCCAGGGCCGGGTCGAGATGAACCAGCGCCTGTCCGAGGCGCGCGCGCTGGCGGTTCTGAACGCGTTGCGCAACCGTCGGGTGCTGACCTCCTCGATCACGGCGGTGGGCTATGGCGTCGATCAGCCCATTGCCGACAACGGCACCGAGGAAGGGCGCGAAGCGAACCGGCGGATCGAATTCCGGCTGGTCACGGCCCCATCGGGGGATGAGGCGGCCCCGGAAGAGGCCGGAACGGCCGATGAGGGGGTTGCAGAAGACGCGCAAACCTCGCAGGAAGGTGAAGCGGCCCCGGCAGAGGGCAGCGGAGACGAGACCGCGCCGGACGGCGGACAGGAAGAGACAGACGAGTGAACAGAACCGAATTCATCATCGCCACGGCGGTCATCCTGTTTGTCGCCTTCAGTCTGGGCTGGTTCGCGAACTGGCTGATCCACCGGTTCACCCGCGTCTCCAAGGCCGACATCGGCGAGTTGGAGAAGATGGCGCAGGAGTTGCATGAGGCCGAGGAGACGCGCGATCAGGCGATCACCTATATGCAGCAGCGCGAGGCCGAGCTGAGCAATCAGTTGACCCAGACCGAGGCGGAGCTGTCCGCCACGATGGAGGGTTTGCGCGAAGCGCGCCACGAGGCCGAGGAAATGCGGGCCTATATAGAGAAGATGAGCCAACGCTGAGGCGGGCGCCCGTGCTGCTTACGCATCGGGCTGGATCAGGAATTCCGTCTCGAAGGCGCCCAGCAGGGCCGCCACATCACGGGCAATCTGATCAGGGTCCGCGCCGGGAAACACCTCGGACAGGGTATCGGCAATCTCTGCGCCGGTGATCGGGTCTTCCAGCAGGGTCCAGATCGCGCGCGCGACTACATTCAGGTGGAAATAGCTGTATTCCGTCGCGTGCCACAGGAAAAGATCGTCCTGCACGGCCCGCACAGCCACCTGTGCGCTGCGGCGATAGCGCTGAGACAGGCTGGCGGGCGGATGCACCACCGCCTCGATCTGCGCGGGCAGGGCTGGCGCGATGGACACCTCGGGCGCGGGCAGGACATCCGCGCCAAAGGCGCGGCGCAGCAGGGCGACCGCGTCCTCCAGATCGCTGTAGACCATCTTGAGGCAGAGCAGGCTTTCGGCCATGCGCGTGACCTGATCGAAATGCGCCGTGCCCTCGCCGGGGGCCGAGATGTTCTGGCGCACCAGATGCTGCACCGCCTCGGTCGGTTCCATCCGGTGCAACTGCGCGGGCAGATCCTGACCGCGTGCCAGCACGATGAAGGCACTGACCGGCGCGCGGGTGCCATGGGGCGCGATGTTCGGCCCGCAGAGATAGCCATAGCGGCGATCGGCGGGGCCCATGTAGCGATCGACATGGGCGCGGAAGGCCGGGCTGACCGTCGCCGGCAAGGGCAGGCGCAGGCGCGGGGCAAGGCCCAGGCCGAAGGCCAGGCCATCCTCCATCACCGGCAGGATGTCATCGCAGAACACGGTCATGTCGGGTTCGGCCGTCAGGCGCGAGATGAGGGTGCTTTTGCCCGCCCGCGCGGGGCCGGTCAGCACGACCAGATGCCCGTTGATCTGCACCGCGCCGCAATGCAGCCCGAGACAGCCGTGATACTGGTTGCAGAAAGCCTGCGACATGTCGGCCACGACGCCACAGGCCGCGCTGGCCGTCATCAGCCCGCGCAACGGTTCATCGAGCCAGGGCGAGTGCAGATCGAACCGCGCGCCATTGGCGCGGATCTTCGAGACCTGCTGCGACGGGTCAGGGGTATCCCCGAGCTCTGCCAGGGTCGTGACCTGCGGTGTCCAGCCCGTCATGAGGGCGTTCAGCGCGGCCAGCACATCATCTGCGTCTTCCAGCAGGACGGTGCCATCCAGTCCGGGATAGCGCAGTTGCCGCATCACGCCGAAAGGGGCGCGCGTGTCGCGCGCCCCGCTGTTGTCCTGCGCAAGATCGCAGTCGGCCATCTTAGCGCCGTCCGCCGCCCGAAGGGCCGCTGCTGCCGCCGCGCGAGGCACCACTGCCGCCACCGCGCCCATTGCTGCCGCCGCTCCCGAAGCCGCCGCCGGGGCCGGATGCGCCCGAACCACCCGGACCCGAACCACCGGGGCCCGATCCGCCTGCACCCGAACCGCCCGGACCCGAGC
>JAMWZG010000122.1 GCA_024304855.1 Paracoccaceae bacterium | reverse complement strand
GCTCGAGGGCTATGTGGTGGCCTTTGACGATGTCTCCGATCTGGTCGCGGCGCAGCGCATGGCCGCATGGGGCGACGTGGCCCGCCGCATCGCGCATGAGATCAAGAACCCCCTGACCCCGATCCAGCTTTCGGCGGAACGGATCAAGCGCAAGTTCCGCAAGCATCTGGACGACCAGACCGGCAGCGATCTGGAACAACTCACCGATGTGATTGTCAGACAGACCAATGACCTGCGCCGCATAGTGGATGAGTTTTCCAAATTCGCCCGGATGCCCGAACCCGAGCGGCGTCCCGAAAGTCTGACCGCGCTGGTGCGCGACGCGGTGCTGCTGCAACAGGCAGGCCAGCCGAATGTGCGCATCCTCACCGATCTGGCCGATGATCCGCTGGCCGCCGAAGTGGATGCCACCATGATCCATCAGGCCCTCACCAATCTGATCAAGAACGCGGGCGAAGCCATTGAAACGCTTCAATCAAAAGGCGCACCCGAAGGGCATGACCCGCAGATCCGCATCACCTCGATGCGCGGCGCGACCCATGCGGAAATCCGCATCATGGACAACGGCATCGGCCTGCCCGAGGACCGCGCCCGCCTGTTCGAACCCTATGTGACGACCCGCAGCGAAGGCACCGGCCTCGGCCTGCCCATCGTCAAGAAGATCATCGAGGAACACGGCGGCACCCTGACCCTGTCGGACGCCCCTTGTTTCGAGGGGCAGACCAAGGCCGGGGCCATGGCCGTGATCCGCCTGTTGCTGGCCCCCGCCGGCACGGTGGATCACCCCGATCACGACAACAGCGCGACAGCGGCGCAGGACGGGCCCGACAGCCCGGCACGCGCCCCCGCGACAGGACAGCAGAGGAGTGGCAGATAGATGGGCGATATTCTGATCGTGGATGACGAACGGGACATCCGGGAATTGATCTCGGATATTCTCGAGGATGAGGGCTATGACACCCGCCTTGCCGGCAATTCCGACGAGGCGATGGCGGCCATCAACACCGAACCGCCCGCGCTGATGATCCTGGACATCTGGCTCAAGGACAGCCGGATGGACGGGATCGACATCCTCAAGACCGTGAAGCGCGACAATCCCGATGTGCCGGTGGTGATCATCTCGGGCCATGGCAATATCGAAATCGCCGTGGCCGCGATCAAGCAGGGCGCCTACGATTTCATTGAAAAGCCTTTCAACATCGACCAGCTTCTTGTCGTGATCCGCCGCGCCATGGAAACCAGCCGCCTGCGCCGCGAAAACAGCGAGTTGCGCCGCAAGGATGTGGCCGCCGCCGAGATGGTGGGCGGCTCTGCCGCCTATCGCGCCCTCATCAGCCAGCTCGACAAGGTCACGAAATCGAATGGCCGCGTGATGCTGACCGGCGCGCCCGGCTCGGGCAAGGAAGTGGCCGCGCGCTATATCCACGCCCATTCCAACCGCGCCGGCGCCCCCTTCGTCACCGTCGGCTGCGCCTCGATCGAGGCGGACCGGATGGAAGAAGTGCTCTTCGGCCGCGAAAGCCCCGAACGCGGCGTCGAACCCGGCCTTCTGGAACAGGCCCATGGCGGTGTGATCTATTTCGACGAGGTGGCCGACATGCCGCCCGGCACCCAGTCCAAGATCCTGCGCGTGCTGGTGGATCAGCAATTCACCCGGCTGGGCGGCTCTGACAAGGTGCGCGTCGATCTGCGCGTGATCTCCTCGACCAACCGCAACCTCGATGCCGAGATTGCCGCAGGCCGCTTCCGGCAGGAACTCTTCCACCGCCTGAACGTGGTGCCCATCGCCGTGCCCCCGCTGGCCGACCGGCGCGAGGACATTCCCGTTCTGGCCGAATATTTCATCGACCTGTTCCACCGCACCCAGGGCCTGCCGCAGCGCCCCCTCAGCGGCGAGGCGGCGGCACTGATGCAGACGATGGAATGGCCCGGCAACGTCCGGCAGTTGCGCAACCTGATCGAGCGCGTGCTGATCCTGGGCGAGGGCACCGGCCCCATCGAAGTGCGCGACCTGCCCACAGGCGAGGAGCGCGGCACCGACGAGGGCCGCGTCGTGCTCTCCGGGATGCTGGCCACCCTGCCGCTGCGCGAAGCGCGCGAGGCCTTCGAGCGGGAATATCTGCTGACCCAGATCAACCGCTTCGGCGGCAATATCAGCCGCACCGCCAGCTTCGTGGGGATGGAGCGCAGCGCCCTGCACCGCAAGCTGAAATCCCTGGGCGTCGTCACCTCGAACAAGGCGGGCGGCCGCATCGCCCATATGGACGATGATCTGGACGAGGCCGAGGAGGGCGCGCTGGACTGATCCCGCGCGCTTTCGAGTATTGAGGGCACGACGGAAGGGGCAGGGCGCGAGCGCCTCAGCCCGGTGTCACGATGCGGAACGTGCCGTCGCCATTCTTGATCGCGCAGCTATTGGCCGCCAGACGCGGCAGCACCGTCGTCGCCCCTGCGGGGGCCGCGTTCTTCACCCCCTGCGAACAGGCAGGCAGGTTCACATAAGTGAATCCCTTGTTGCTCATGCACTGGTTCAGCACCCGCGCGCGCAGCCCCGCATTGGCGTCATAGGTCCGCACCTCGCCGCCGACACGGTCATAGACCACGGTGCAATTGCCCGCGCTGTCACAGATCCGGCGCGGCACGATGCGGACAGGGTCACGCTCGATCCGCCGATCCACCGGCACCTTGCCCAGAGCCTCGACCTCGCAATCGGTCAGCGTATTGGTCATCGCGGCCACCGGCACCCCGGCCTTGTGATAGATCCCCAAGGGGCCACAGCCCACCAGCAAGGCAGCGGCAATCCCCAGCGCGGCAATCGGCAGACGGGGCAGGGACAAGGCAGGTCGGACCATGGAACACCCTTTGGCAAACGGACACCGCCACTGTGACGCCACGCGCGGAAAATGACAAATCAATTGACCATCCGGGGGGCATCTGCCATCCAAGTCTCTCTGAAATTGGGGATACGCAGGCATGAAGATCATCATCTGCGGCGCAGGGCAGGTGGGCTGGCAGATCGCACGCCACCTCGCGGGCGAGAAGAACGACATCACCATCGTCGATAACAACGCCGATCTGGTCCGCCGCGCCACCACATCGCTGGATGTGCAGGGAATCGCAGGCTTTGCCAGCTACCCCGACGTGCTCGACCGGGCCGGCGCGCGCGATGCCGACATGATCATCGCCGCCACCTATTCCGACGAGGTGAACATGGTCACATGCCAGGTCGCCCATTCCGTCTTCGCCATCCCGCGCAAGATCGCCCGCCTGCGCAGCCAGTCCTATCTCGACGCGATCTACTCCGACCTCTACCGCCGCGACCACATGCCCATCGACGTGGTCATCAGCCCCGAACGCGAAGTGGCCGAGGCCGCGCTGCAACGCCTCTATTCCCCCGCCGCCTTTGATACCGAAGTGTTTCTGGGCGGGCGCGCGCAGCTCATGGGCATCACCATCGAGGAAGACTGCCCGGTGGTGAACACCCCCCTGCGGCAATTGACCGACCTCTTCTCGACCCTGCGCGCCATCGTCGTGGGCGTGCGCCGCGACGGGCTTCTCTTCGCCCCCGAGGCCGAGGATCAGCTCTTCGTCGGCGACGACTGCTATGTCTTCACCGTGAACGAGGACATCCACCGCACGCTGGAAATCTTCGGCAAATCCACCCGCAAGCAGGAGCGCGTCGTCATCATCGGCGGCGGCAATGTCGGCCTTGCCGTGGCCCGCGCGCTGGAGGAGGGCACCCAGAAGATCCGCGCCAAGATCATCGAGAAGAACCGCAAATCCGCCGAACGCGCCGCCGAGGCGCTGGAGCGCACCATCGTGCTGAACGGCGACGGTCTGGATGCCGCCCTTCTGGCCGAGGCCAGCATCAGCCGCGCCGATGCCGTTCTCTGCGTCACCGATGACGACAAGACCAACATGCTGGCCGCCGTGCGCGCCAAATCCGAGGGCTGCCCCATGGCCATCGCCCTGATCAACGACCCCACGCTGGTGCCGCTGATGGGGCCGCTGGGGATCGACGCCTATATCAACCCGCGCGCCACCACCGTCTCCTCGATCCTGCGCCATATCCGCCATGGCCGGGTGCGCGGCGTCTATTCCATCGGCGACGCCGAGGCCGAGATGATCGAGGCCGAAGTCCTCTCGACATCCCCCATGGCCGGCAAGAAGGTCCGCGACATCGACTTTCCCGAAGGCGTGCTGGTCGGCGGCATCCTCAAGGGCAATCAGGTGGTCAAGCCCAACTCCGATACCCGCATCGACGAAGGCGACATCGTCGCGATGTTCTGCCTGGCCAAGGACGTCCCCGAGGTCGAGAGGCTGTTGCAGGTCTCGATCGACTTCTTCTGACGCGGGGCCGGGATGCGCAAGCGCCTGTTCGATCAACCTCTGCTCATCCTGCTGATCGGTATCGCGGGCCTGTCCATGTATCTGCCGGCGATCCACGCCTCCGTGCAGCGCAGCCATGGCGAGGCGCAAGCCTTCTTCTATGCCGGCACCCTGACCCTCACCATCGTTACGCTGGTCGCCATCGCCATGGCCGCGCAACCCCGCCGGCGCAGCGCGATGCGCAACCTCGCCGCCCTCATGGCCGCCTTCACCCTGCTGCCGCTGATCCTGGCTGTGCCCTTCCATGACGCGCTTGGCACCACGTCCTTCCTCAACAGCTATGTCGAGATGGTCTCCAGCCTGACCACCACCGGCGCCACGCTCTTCGATCCGGCGCGCCTCTCCTCGACCCTGCATCTGTGGCGCGGCATGGTGGGCTGGATGGGCGGTTTCCTGATCTGGGTCGCCGCCTCCGCCATCCTCGCCCCGCTCAATCTGGGCGGGTTCGAGGTGACGGCCACCGCCGAACCCGGCCAGAGCGAGACCCGCTTCACCCAAGGCGGGCAGGCCGATCCGCAGCAACGCATCATCCGCGTGACCGCACAGCTTCTGCCGATCTATGCCGGGCTGACGCTGGCGCTCTGGATGATGCTGCTGATCCTGGGCGATCCGCCGCTGGTCGCCCTGATCCATGGCATGTCCGTCATGGCCACCAGCGGCATCTCGCCACTGGGCGGGGTGCAGGACGCAACCTCCGGCCTCGCGGGAGAGATGCTGATCGCGCTCTTTCTCCTCTTCGGCCTCTCGCGCCTCACCTTTTCCTCGGACACGATCACCACGGCGCGGCGCGGCATCCAGCATGATCCCGAATTCCGCCTGGGCCTGATGCTGGCAACCGGCGTGACAGTGCTGCTCTTCCTGCGCCATTACCTCGGCGCGTTTCAGGTCAGTGCCGGGGGTGACATGCTCACACCGCTGCGCGCACTCTGGGGCAGTTTCTTCACCATCCTCTCCTTTCTCACCACCACCGGCTTTCAAAGCGACTACTGGGAAGCCGCGCGCAGCTGGTCGGGCCTGGAAACCTCGGGCATCATCCTGATGGGCCTGGCCCTGATGGGCGGCGGCGTCGCCACGACGGCGGGCGGGGTCAAACTCCTGCGGGTCTGGTCGCTCTACCTGCATGGCCTGCGCGAGATGGACCGCCTCGTGCACCCGTCCTCGGTCAGCGGCCCGCGCGCGGGCAACAGCCGGATCGCGCGCAAGGGCGCCTTCTTCGCCTGGATCTTCTTCATGTTCTTCGCCGTCTCGCTGATGGTGCTGTCGCTGGGCTTCGCCGCCCTCGGCAGCAGCTTCGAACAGGCCATCGTGCTCTCGGTCGCGGGCCTCACCACGACCGGCCCGCTGGTGGGCACAGGCTCGGTCGCCCCGGTCCTGCTCATCGAATTGGGCCAGCCTGCGAAACTTCTGTTCTGCGCGGCCATGGTCTTGGGAAGACTGGAACTTCTGGCCTTCATCGCGCTTCTGACCAGCAGTTTCTGGCGCGATTGACGCCGCCCGAAACCGCCCGGATGTGACCCTTGCGGTTGATCCTTCAGGATGCATTCCTGAACCACACGCGGAAAACCAAGATTCCCGTGACCATCTTCCTGATCAACGGTGTCAAGTTGCAGGGCGTGATCACCTGGTTCGACAATTTCTGCGTCCTGCTGCGCCGGGATGGCCAGTCCCAACTGGTCTATAAACATGCCATCTCCACGATCATGCCCTCGCAGCCGATCAACCTTTATGACGGTGAAGACACGAATTGATGGAACATGACCGGGTCGCCACCCGCGCCTGGGTGCTGCATCCCGAACTCAAATCCGAACAGGATCGCCGCAGCCCCGAGCACAAGCTCGAGGAGGCCGTGGCGCTGGCCGATGCGCTCCCCGATCTTCAGGTCGTGGGAGCAGATGTCGTGCGCCTGCAACGCCCGCATCCGGGGATGCTCTTCGGCAAGGGCAAGATCGCGGAACTCAAGGACAAGATGAAAGCGGCCGAGGTCGAGCTGGTCCTCGTCGATGGTCCCGTGACACCCGTGCAGCAGCGCAATCTGGAAAAGGAATGGAAGGTCAAACTGCTCGACCGCACCGGCCTGATCCTCGAGATTTTCTCGGACCGCGCCCGCACCAACGAAGGTGTGCTCCAGGTCGAAATGGCCGCCCTCAGCTATCAACGCACCCGCCTTGTCCGCGCCTGGACCCACCTTGAACGCCAGCGCGGCGGGCTCGGCTTCGTCGGCGGCCCCGGCGAGACGCAGATCGAAGCGGACCGCCGCGCCATCGACGAGCAATTGGTGCGCCTGCGCCGCCAACTCGACAAGGTCGTGAAAACCCGCACCCTGCACCGCGCCGCCCGCGCCAAGGTGCCCTTTCCGGTCGTGGCCCTCGTGGGCTATACCAACGCGGGCAAATCCACGCTCTTCAACCGGCTCACGGGCGCCGATGTGCTGGTCAAGGACATGCTCTTCGCCACGCTCGATCCCACCATGCGCTCGGTCAAGCTGCCCGACAACGGCCCCGAGATCATCCTCTCCGACACCGTGGGTTTCATCTCGGACCTGCCCACCGAACTGGTCGCCGCCTTCCGCGCCACGCTCGAGGAGGTGCTGGGCGCGCAGCTCATCATCCATGTCCGCGACATCAGCCACCCCGACACCGTCTCGCAGGCCCGCGACGTGCACGAGATCCTCTCCTCCCTCGGCGTCAAGGACACCACCCCGATGATCGAGGTCTGGAACAAGATCGACCGCCTCGCCCCCGCCGATCACGACGCCACCCTCGCCAGCGTCGCCCGGCAAGAGGATACCCGCGCCATCTCCGCTATCACCGGCGAAGGGCTGGACGGCCTGCTCGAGGCGATCACGACCAAGCTGGAATGGACCAAGCACAGCACCACCCTCAGCCTGCCTTTCGCCGAGGGGCGCAAACGCGCCTGGCTCCACGATCAGGGCGTGGTCGAGGAGGAGGCCCAGACCGACACCGGCTTCGATGTCACCGTCTTGTGGACCGCCCGTCAGGAAAAACGCTTCCGCGAGCTCTGACCCGCCTCACGATCCCGCAAACAAAAGGCGCGCCCTCATCCGGGGACGCGCCTTTTTCGTTTCTTCTTGCCTCAAATATCCATCCGGCAGCGCCCCAGGCGCCACCTGCAAGGATCACGCCGCCAGCGCCCGCTCCGCCTTGAAGGAAATCAGCCGCCGCTGCTGCTCATCCCACAGATGGAACTTCACGCAAGCCAGGCTCTCGCGGAAGCCCAGCCGCTGCGCCTGCGCCAGTTCCGCGTGATCGCGCAACACCTGCGGCAGCTTGTAATAGGGGATACGCGCATAAAGGTGATGCACATGGTGGATGCCGATATTCGCCGTGAACCAGCGCGCCAGCGGCGGCAGGTCGTAATGCGACGACCCGTGCAGAGCAGCGTCATGGATCTGCCAGGCGCTGTCACCTTCCCAATAGGTCTCCTCGAACTGATGCTGGATATAGAACAGCCACATCCCGATCGTCGCCGCCACCATGACACTGGGCAGGAAGATCAGCAGGATCGGCGCCCACCCGGCATAGGCATAAAGCGCCACCAGAAAGCCCAGCGTCGCCAGATTGGTGCCCATGGCACTGGCCCAATATTGCCAACCCGCCGTGGTCAGGCCGTAAGGGATACGGTTCTGAAGCAGGAAGAGATAGGCCGGCCCCAATCCGAACAGAACCACCGGATGCCGGTAAAGCCGATACATGAACCGCTGCAACGGCGAGGCGGCGCGATATTCCGCCACCGTCATCGTATGCACATCGCCAAAGCCGCGCTTGTCCAGGTTCCCGGTGCTCGCGTGATGCGCCGAATGGGTCCGCTTCCACACGTCATAGGGCGTCATCGTGAACACGGCCAGAACCCGCCCCACCATATCGCCCGTGCGCTTCTCCGCGAAAAACGCCCCATGCCCGCAATCATGCTGGATCAGGAACATCCGCAGCACGAAAGCCGCATTGGCCACGCCCAGCACAAAGGCCAGCACATAGCTGAACGACAAGGCCCAGAGCGCCAGCGCCCAGATCGCGATGAAGGGGCCCACACTGATCGCCAGCTCAAAGGCGCTGCGCGCCGGATCAGGCTCGCGGTAGCGGGCCAGCACGCGCACCCAGTCCTGCGCCGACCGTGTCGGCGGGGCAGCAGAGGCGTCAGTCTCGGAAACGGTCGGAACGGATTGCGCAGCGGGTGCGGGGCGGGCGGCGTCACTCAGACGCTGGACGGGCACGTTCATCTAGGGGATAGGTCTCTTTATTGTCATTGTCGCTTGCCTGTTCGCCAAGGCTTTAAAGCAGAACGCGCCACCTGTCGAGAAAACATCGCGTGTGACAGATGCCAACATGCCGCAGTCTTTCCGGCGCCATGCGCAACCGCATCCCGCCGCCTCCACCGGCTCAGCGCGGCTGCAATACCGTGATACCCACCGCCGCCGCCCGCGCCAACTCCTCGTCCAGCGACATCGGGA
>JAMWZG010000121.1 GCA_024304855.1 Paracoccaceae bacterium | reverse complement strand
TGCTTTACCTGCTGATGATCAACCTGCTGCTGCTGGTGATCGGCTGCGTGATGGACAATCTGGCGGCGATGATCATCCTGGCCTCATTCCTGGTGCCCATCGGGGCGCAACTGGGGATGGACCCGGTGCAGTTCGGGGCCATGGTGGCGATCAACTTCACCATCGGCATGGCGACCCCGCCTTTCGGCTATACCATCTTCGTGGGGGCGGCGATCAGCGGCTTGAGCATCGGCAAGATCGCACGGCCGCTGATGCCCATGCTGGGTGTGATGATCCTTGTCCTGCTTCTGGTGGCTTTCGTGCCTGGCGTCACGCTGGGGGTGGTTGATCTGTTGCGATAGGGAAGGGGTGGTGCATGGTGAATCTGCGCAATTTCGATCTGAACCTGCTGGTGATCTTTCGCGCGATCATGGCGCGCGGCTCGATCGCGGGGGCTGCCGAAGAGGTGGGGCTGTCGCCCTCGGCGGTCAGTCACGCATTGGCGCGGCTGCGGGTCATGCTGAATGATCAGTTGTTTCACCGCACCGCCAATGGCGTTGAACCAACCGAGCGGGCGGTCGAGCTGAGCCTCGACATCGAGCGCGGACTGGGGTTTTTGTCCTCTGCCATCTCCTTGCAGCATCAGTTCGTGCCCTCCGAGGTCAGGCGCGTCTTTACCATGCAGGTGGCCGATTATGTCTCGGGTTTCCTGCTGCCGCGTCTGGCCGAACGCCTCCAGCACGAGGCGCCGGGCATCTCGGTCGATATTCTGCCCTTCTCGGTGTCGCCGGTCAGCGTCTGGGACAGGGTGGATCTGCAAATCCGCCTGACGCCCGGACGGTTGAAACCCGAAATGGTCCGCAGCCAGAGGCTTATGGCGGATGACATTGTCGTGCTCATGCGGCCCGATCATCCGGCGGCGGATCAGCCCATGACGGCTGCGCTTTACGCGGCACTGCCCCATGTGAAACTGTCGCAATCCGCGACCGGCACCACGGTCATCGACGACGCTTTGACCGCACGCGGGTTGAAGCGGCATATGGCGATGACCGTGTCGAGCTGGTTCGACATCCCCGACATCGTGGCCAGTTCCGACTTGATCGCCATCGCGCCCTCGCGCCTGCTGAACCTTGATCCGCGCCTGAAACTCCTGAAATCCGCGCCGCTGCCACTGGAGGAGGTCGTCTTTTCCTTCGACCTCTGCTGGGATCTGCGCACCGAACGAGAGCCGGGCCAAAGATGGTTGCGCAAGACCGTGTCCGAGATTTTCGAGGACATCGACAAGGGTGTGTGACGGCGTGACTGACGCAGGACAATCGTCACATCATCATGAAAACGCTCGCTGCGGCGTTTTTGAGGAGAATGCGGGCGGCGGGATGAAGCATCAGTCCGCGTTTCTTGCGTCTGGCTGCATTCTGAATGGCATCCACTGTTCGGCCGTTCAATTGGGAAGTCCGTCGATCGTTGCTACTGACGCGAGGTCGATGTCCCAGGCCGCGCGATAGGAACAACAAATATGCGCGTCGGGTCGCATGTCGATGGGGCTATCAAGCGAACCTGCTGGCACGACCAGCACACCATTGTGCGCCTGTGAGAACGGCAGTGCAGAACCGCATTTCGCACAAAAGCACTTGACGTGTTGTGACCCTGCAAGCTCGAAGAGTTTGATATGCTCGCGGCCAGACAACCAGTCGATCTTCGCCGTGGATGAAAACAGGTTGGCCGAATGCGCCGAGCCGGTATCCTTGCGGCACCGCCGGCAATGACACAGGAAGAAGCTTTCGAATTGTCCTGATATTTGGAACGTCACAGCCCCGCAAAGGCACTGTCCAGACACCAGATCATCCATTCATATTCCTCCGAAAGGCGACCACCGCGCCGTCAGATACCTTTACATCTCTCGGCCATCCGTATCGCCAAGCCCGTTCAAGATCAAATCAGGCTCGAGACTGATCCTGAAGGACGCGGAGAAAATGCTGGACGAAGCCCGAATGGATAATTCCGACGGCCCGGCAATCCACGACGGTGGCAGCATCGTGAGACTGCCTTGGATGGAAAGCCGATGCCATCGGGATGCGCTGTCACGCCGGATGTCGTTGTAGAAGCAGCCGCAGGCAGAACGCCATTTCTGCAAGGATCGTGATCGCATAGGCCGGAGCAAAGGCAGAGGACAGGCCGGGCGCGAAGAACCGCAGACCGCTTCCGATCAGGTAGATGATCCCTGCAACCGCCAGCCCCGCCCCGAACACTTGCGCAAATAGCCCCGACCGCCAGACCAGCGCCCCCATCATCAGGCTGCCTGCGCCGAAGAACACCAGCCCCAGGTCGTAGCCATGGCCATGCAGATCAAGAAACACCAGGGCCAGTGTGTGAGCCTCAGACATGGCGGGCGCTTGTGCGATCAGCAGCCATGCAGCTTGCAGAGCCATGAGATTGGCGGCGATCAGAACGGTCTGGATCAGGCGGAACACCATGGCAGTCAGGGCCAGTCCGGGCGCAATGGCGCGAAACATCAGGTAGAACAGGATTGCCAGCCCGGCATCGCACAAGGCCATGAGCAAGTCGGCGGCCATGGCCAGCCGAAACCGGCCCGGTGCCCCAAGGATCGCAGCGGCGGTTGCGTCGGCATCGCCAAGGTCGATCAGAGGGCCGCGAAGGCCAAGCTCTGCGCCAAGGCCCGCGATGATGATGACCAGATAGAGCAGTCCGGCCAGTCGCATCCTCAGTGCCAACGCGGGGGTGAGGGTGAGAATGGTCATGTCGGCACTCCTTCTCGGTCATTGTCCTGCGACGGGGTCTTTCGTATCACGACCGGCCCCGGCTCGCGCGCTGTCCGAACCAGACGGACCCAAGGACGACGGCTGCTCCGACCGCCTGCAACAGCGACAGGGACTGGCCCAGCCAGATCCAGCCCAGGAGGACCGCCGTCACCGGGCTCATCATGCCCAGCATCGAGACGGCGCTTGGCTCTAGCCGGGCCACCCCCCGGAACCATATCGCATAGGTCGCGGCCGCGCCAACAAGGCCGAGCCAGATCAGCCCGGCAAGGTTCATGACCGAGAGAGGCGGAAGCGGCGGTTCGATGATCAGCGCAAGCGGCAGCAGGATGATGCCGCCCGCCGTCAGTTGCCAGGCCGTGACACGCAGCGCTGACACAGGGGGCTGCCATTTCCGGCTCAGAACCGTGCCCGCCGCCATGGAGGCTGCACCCCCCAAGCCGGCCATGATGCCTAAGGGATCAAGCGCGGCCTCAGGCCCGAGGAGAAGAAGCGCCACACCCAGAACGCCGGTCGCCGCGGCAACGACGGCACCGGCCCGGATCGGTGTGCCCAGCCAGCCGCGCGCCATCAGGATCACCATCATCGCCTGCAAGGCCCCAAGCGTCGCCGCTACACCACCCGGTAGCCGGTAGGCGGCCACGAAAAGGAGCACCCAGAACAGCGCGAAGTTGAACGCACCCAGCAGAAAGACGCGGCCAAGCCAGAGGCGGGGTGGCAGGCAGCGCGTGATCATGAGCAGCAACAGCCCGGCAGGCAAGGCCCGCAGGGCCGCCAGCGTCACGGGATAACCGGCAGGCAATGCCTCGGTCGTGACAAGATAGGTGCTGCCCCAGATGGCCGGGGCAAGCGCGGTGAAAAGAACATCGGTGGTGCGCGACATCGGGGCTCTCGGTCTCAAGGGATTGGAAGGGAGGGCGATCTCTCGGGCACGAAGCGCGCGCCTTCAGCCTTGGCCTGCGCAAATGCGCGGGTATGGCCATGGCGGAAACAGGAGAGGACAGGAATGCGGGTCATGGGGAACCACTCGGAACGTGCCGTTTCATGGACCGGGAGGATGGGGGATGTGAGGCCGAGGATTAAGCGCCCGCCGCTCACTTCATTCTTTACGCAGGTTGAAGAATGTCAGGGCTGCATCGCCGCCCGCAGGTGATCAAGAAACGCCGTCACCTTGGCGTCCATGCCCAGCCGTGACGCCGTGACGGCAAAGATCTCGGGTGCCGGAAGTTCCCAGTCGGGAAGGATGCGCACCAACTCACCCCGCGCCTCAGGCGCTTGCGGAACACCGGCCCGTTCCAGATAGGCGGGGGCTGCGAAGATCCGTTGTCGCATCGTGCCGATCCGGCGTGCTACCAGAGCGGAATCGGGCAAAGCGGGCCGGATGCGGATCGACACATCGAAGCCGCCCTCGACCATGTCCAGCACGCGGTCGTCCACGGACAGGGTCAGACGCAGATCAGGATAGGCGTCCAGAAATCCCGGCAACATCGGCGCGATGACCATCTGCCCGAAGGAGCTGGAGGCGTTCACCTTGAGATGACCGCGCACCGCACCGACGCCTGCGCGAATGCGGGTCTCGATCTGCGTCACCGCATCCAGGATCTCGGCCGCTTCGTCATAGTAAAGTCGCCCGGCATCGGTCAGCGACATGGATCTTGTCGTGCGTGACAGCAGCGTGGTCCCGAGGCTGTCCTCCAACAGCTTGACCTCGCGGCTCAAGAGAGCGGGTGAGACGCCGAGATCATCCGCCGCGCGCGCGAAGCTGCCCCGCTCGACGATGCGGCGGAAGGCTTGCACGACAGAGAGTTTGTCCATCTTGTCGTCGATCGGTCACATGTGACCGGCTCTTGGTGGGGCTGTTGCCTGAAGGTCATAGCATATTCCCGCAGCGCTGCGAATGGCCGGTGATCGGCCACGGGCATGATCCGCTCCAATCCTGCGCGAATGGGCGTTGCTGGCCCATCACGGTGACACAAGCCGCCCGTCTTCGAGCATGAGGATACGGTCGGCACGGTCGAGGATGCGGTTGTCATGGGTGACAAGAAGCGTCGTGGTGCCGCGCGCGGTTCCCATGCGCTTGAGCAGGTCGATCACCTCTCCGGCGCTGTCCTTGTCCAGCGCGGCGGTCGGTTCGTCCGCCAGAACCAGCGCCGGGTTGCCGACGATGGCGCGGGCGACGGCGACCCGCTGCTTCTGCCCGCCCGAGAGGTTGGCGGGCAGGTAGCCCATCCTGTCGGACAGCCCGACAAGGCCCAGTGCCCGCGCCGCGGCCTGTTGCGCCAGCGCGTCAGGCACGCCGGGGCGCACCTGCACCCCCATGATCACGTTCTGAAGCGCGGTCAGGCTTTCGTGCAGGTTATGCGCCTGAAAGATGAAGCCCAGATGCCGCCGCAGGTCTGTCAACTGCGCCGCCCCTGCGCCATGCAGCTCGTGCCCCATCAACCGGACCGAGCCATCCTGCACGCCCCTGAGGCACCCTGCGAGGGTCAGCACCGTCGTCTTGCCCGACCCGGACGGCCCCATCAGCACCGTCAGGCTGCCGCGCGGCAGGGTCATGTCGATGTCGAACAGCGCCTGTTTGCGCGCCTCTCCGGTGCCGAACCAATGGTTCAGGCCGTGGATTTCCACGATCGGATCATGCCCCGGTCCGACCTCCATCAGAACAGATCCGCAGGATCAGCCGCCGCCAGCCGCCGCGTGGCGATGACGCCCGAGATGACCGAGAAGACGACCGTTCCGGCAAAGACCGTCGCGGCCATGGCGGGCGTCATGGCCAGCGGCAGGGTTGTCACGGCCCCCATGAGCGTCAGGATCGCGGTGCCGAAGACCAGGCCGGGCAGAAACCCGAGCAGGCCCAGCACCAGCGCCTCCTCAAGCACGATGCCGAGAAAGAAGCGCGGCCCATAGCCCATGGCCTTGAAGGTCGCGTATTCGCGCAGGTGATCCGCCACATCGGCCGACAGAACCTGATAGACGATCACCAGACCCACCAGAACGCCGATCAGAACACCGAAGCCAAAGATCACGCCGGTTGGCCGTTGCGTCTGCTGATAGCGCAGATCCTCCTGCGCGGCGTCGCCATAGCTGCGGATGCGCAGGCTGTCATCCGAGATCAGGCTGCGCAGGCGGGTGATGGCGGCGGGCACATCGGCACCCGGATGCAGGCGCAGCAGGATGTGATCAGGCGCCGCCGAACCGCGCGCGGGAAAAAGCGACAGGAAGGTCTGGTCAGAGACCAGCATGAACCCATCGCCCCCGAAACCGCCCCCGCCTGCGAAGGTCGTGAGAGCGGTCAGCGTCCGGTCCTGCGCCTCGAAGGAGAGCGGGGATTGCGGCCGGATCGCCGCCGCCTCGTCGCGGGGCAGGCCGCGGGCCAGCCTGTCGATGATCGCCGTGCCCTGCACCTGCAAGGACGCGAAACCGTCCGTCAGACCGGCTGCCACGAAATCCGGCCGACCCGGATCTATACCGAAGGTGGTGAAGGTGATGTCGCCATCAGTCCGGTCCCAGGGGACATTGCCGACAAACAGCCCCATCCCTGCGGCCACCGCCGGATCGGCCAGCGCCTGAAGCATCCATTGACGCGCCACGTTGCCCCCCTCGGACAGCGCATTGGCATTCCCGGCCGAGATCATGATGTCGGCCGTGAAGAAACTGTAGGGCTTCAACGTCGCCGTCGCCATCGCGTTCATGATGCCGAGTTGCACGAAGACCAGCACATTGGCAAAGGCGACGCCCGCCAGCGCGGCGGCGAAGCGACCGCGCTTGTGCGTGAGTTGCAGCCAGCCAATCGGAAGCCGCCCGAACAGGCGTTGCAGAAGGCGGCTCATCGCGCCGCCCGCGCAGCGGCGGTGGTGTCGATGCGGGCGACCGCCTCGAGGTTGGTATAGCGTGCGGCAAGTGCCGAGGATGCCGCATCAAGCGCCACCAGAACCCGGATCACGCGCGCGTCGGAATTGGCCGCCGCATCATCCGAGATCAGCCCTTGCCGCCCGACCGTCAGGCCGATGCTGTCCACCGTGCCATGCAGCGTGCGCCCCAGCGCGGCCGCGACGATCTCAACCGGCTGGCCCACCGCCACATCGGCGATGCGATCCTGCCAGATTTCGACCTCGGCCATCATCTGCGCGGTGTCGCCCATCTCCATGATCCCTTCGGGCGGCGGGCGCTGGCCGGGTGTGGCGTGGATGTCAAGGATCGTGCCCGCGATCGGGGCGCGCACCTCGGCACGGCCCAGATCCATCCGCGCCCGCGCCAGCTCGGCCTCGGCGGCGGCGATGTTGCGGCTGGCCACCACGACATCGGGCTGATCTTCCAGCGCCACGGCGGCAAAGCGCGCCAGCGTCGCCTCGGCCCGCGCCACGGCAAGGCTCGCCTCGCGCGCGGCGGTGCGGGCGGTGTCGAGCGCCGTCGTCGTGGCGGCACCGCGTTCGGTCAGCGTCTCTGTCCGTTCCAGGCCAGAGGCCGCCTCCTCGGCAATCGCGCGCGCCTGATCCAGCGTGGCTTGCGCCTCGGCGCGGCTGGCCGCGACGGCGCTGCTGATCTGCAAGCGTGTCGCCTGACGGACGGCCAGGTTGGCCTCGGCCTGAAGCACGGCCCCTTCCAGCGCGTCGCGGTTGTCCAGCCGGGCAAGCGTCACGCCACGGTCCACGTCGTCACCGATGGCCACAAGGATTTCGGCCACGCGCGCATCGCCCGCACCATAGGGTGCGGCGACCACCGCGACATCGCCACGCGGCATCAGGCGGGCCAGCCCGACGATATCGGAGGGCAGCATCGTGTCCACCATCTGCTGCGGCACCGCGATATCGGGGGGCAGCGCGATGGGATTGTCGGCCCCGCCGCCCGGCTGAAGCCCGGTCAGCGCATAGAAGCCCTGAAGCGCCGGGGGTTGAAAATACATGCCGATGACGCCGCCCGTGAACATGAAGACCGGGATCAGAAAGACCAGCAGATAACGCCGGCGGAACCATCCTTGGCGCGGGGCCGTGGCATCGGGACGCCCCAGATCCAGGGGCAGGGTGGGGTCGTCTGTCTGGGTCATGCCCGTTTTCCCTTGGCGCAACATCCTGCGGGCGGCCGAAACCGTGCCCTTTGACGGCAAGGCCTAGGCGGCATTGGCCGGGGCGTCCTTGACATGCATCAGATGCGCGCGGGAAATGATTGCTTGGGCGAGGTCATCTGATTGCCGAGGCACTTCAGGAAGGAAAAGGCGCGCGAACTCGAACCGCGCCGGATTTCCCCGAGGCTTCAGCGCCTGATCCAGACCCCCCCACGCGCGCGGGCCCGGCGGGGGCCGGGCCTTTGCTTTGTGGTCTGATACCAGTTGCTCCGTTGCCGGGCTTAGCGGATGACGCGGACGATCGCGTTGGTCTCCGGGTTCACCAGCACCGTCTCGCCATTGATGCTGACATAGCGATACTCCGGCTGCGACGGGATCTCATACAGGGTGACGTTCTGCGGCACCCCGGCGCCGACGGCGACCTCGCCATCAAGATAGACGGTCTCGACGGGATTGCTCTGGATATAGGTGACGGTTTCCATCGTCGGTTCGACCGCGGCGGAGCCTGCCGCGCCGCCGAGGATGCCGCCTGCGATCACGCCGCCCACGGGGCCGCCTGCCGCATAGGCCGCCAGCGATCCGAGCACGACGCCGGCTGTTGCGCCTGCGCGTTGGTCTTTGAGCGTCTCGCCTGTGTCCTCATAGGTCACGGTGGTCACATCCACGGTCGCGGGGCGCTCGGTGACGACATAGGCCTCGTCTTCGGCGCTGACCGTCAGATAGGGCGCATAGGACCAGCCTGAGACGCCGTCATAGGACACTTTGCACCAGCTGCCATCGGCGACGCATCCTTCCAGCGTTGCGCTTTCGCCGCTGGGGATCACGCCGACGACGGTGTAGTTGTTGGCGGGGCCGCTGCGGATGTTCAGGTCGGTGACGGCGCTTGTGTCCAGGGCCGAGGCCGCGATGGGCATCACAGCCACCAGCGCCAGGGACGACAACATCGTGAGTTTCGCAAACTTGGGTTTCATGTCTTTTCTCCTCATGTGCCGCGACGCAGTTCACTTGCAGCCATCGCTGCGGTGTCGCGGATTGCAGGGTAAAGACGCGCGCAGGCCCGTGTTGTTCCATGGCGGAGGCGTTGCCGGGGCGTGGCTATCGGCAAAGTCTTGCGCGCGCGGCCCCGGATCGGCAGGGAACAGCCGGGTGCCCGACCGGCAGGGAACCTGTCGGCAGG
>JAMWZG010000120.1 GCA_024304855.1 Paracoccaceae bacterium | reverse complement strand
ACCATGACCTCGCCGTTCAGATGGCCCAGCAGGTCCGGCTCGACGATATACTTGTTCACCTCCTGGAAGTTCATGCCCCAGCCGGTCGAGGTCGAGCCCCAATGCGCGCCTTCCACAACGCCCGTCTGGAGCGCCTGATAGAGCTCGCCGCCGGGGATCGACACGGGTGCAGCCCCCATCTTGGCAAAGACCAGCGCCGCAGCGCCCGTCGAACGCACACGCCAGCCGTTGAAATCGGCGGTCGTCCGCAGCGGCTTGTTGGAATAGAGCGTCAGGCCCGCATAGGACACCGGCCCCGCCTGATAGACGCCCTGCTCGGCATAGGCTTCGCGGATCACGTCCAGCGCGCCCATCTCATAGAAGAAGGCGTGCATCTCCTCGTGACGGTCCCAGGCGCCGATATGACCGTTCAGGTGCCCCGCCACCGGCATCCGCCCGATCCAGTAGGCCGGATAGATGAAGGCGCTTTCCAGCAGACCACGGCGCACCGCGTTCAGCACCTCGCCGGTGGGCACGACCCCGTCATTCTGCACCGGCGTGATGGTCAGCTCTCCACCCGTCGCCTCGGTGATGCGGTTGCAGAACTTGACGAAGACATCCTCGTAATACCAGTTGCCCGTCGGCCAATGCGTCTGCATCCGCCATGTCACATTGCCCTGCGCGATGGCGGGCGGGGCGGCCAGCGCGGTGGCCGCAGCAGCCCCGGCGGATGCGGCAAAGAAACCGCGGCGGGACAGGCTCTTGTCGGTCGTCTTGATCTTGGTCGTCATGGTCGTCTCCTCCTCTGGGTTGGTCTTTCGGGGCCTTACCGCGCCGGAATGGCGGTGAAGGTGGTAATGGTGGCCGGGAACAGAAAGATCAGCGCCCCCGTCAGCAGCATCAGGATCAGGAACGGCGCCACCGCGCGGTAGATCGCGGTGATCGGCGTCGTGGGGCTCAGGCTTTTCAGATAGAACAGGTTATAGCCGAAGGGCGGCGAGATATAGCCGATGCACAGGTTCAACTGGAACAGGATGCAGAACCAGATCGGATCAAAGCCAAGCTGCATCACGATGGGATAAAAGATCGGCAGCACCAGCAGGATGATCCCGATCGGGTCCAGAAACATGCCCAGCACAAGCGTGATCAGCATCATGATGAAGATCATCATCAACGGCTGCACATCCATCCCGGCCAGCATCCCGGTCATGAAGGCCGTGCCACCACCGCCGCCATAGATCGCGATGAAGGCCGAGGCGCCAAAGACGATCCAGATCACCATCCCGGTCATCGTCGCGGTGGAATGGCTGACCTCGCGGATATATTGCAGGGTCAACTCGCCGCGCACCGCCACGGAAAAGATCACGGCAGCCGCGCCCACGGCGGCGGCCTCGGTCGGGGTCGCAATCCCTGCAAAGATCGAGATCAGCACCGACAGGATGATCACCAGCGGCAGGATCACCGACTTCAGCGCGGCCACACGCTCGGCCAGAGGCGCGCGCACATCGGCGCCCGGTGCCAGCGCCGGGTTCATCCGCGACCTGATCCCGACATAGAGCATGAAGGCCGCCAAAAGCATCAGGCCCGCAACCAGCCCGCCCATGAACAGCCGGCCCACCGATTGCCCCGTCTGCATCCCGATCAGGATCAACGTGATTGACGGCGGGATCATGATCCCCAGCGTGCCCGAGGCCCCGATGGTGCCCAGCACGAAACTGCGGTCATAGCCGCGCTTGTCCATCGCGGGCATCCCTACCAGACCCGTGGTCACGGTCGAGGCCGCGCAACTGCCCGTCATCGCTGACAAGGTGGCGGCAAAGCCCGCCGTGCCCAGCAGCAAGCCCCCCGGCGTGCGCCCCGACCACAGGTAGAAGGCACCGTAAAGGTCATTGGCGATCCGCGACTTGGCCAGGGCCACGCCGATGAAGACGAACAAAGGCACCGCCGAGAGCAGGATCGACCACATGTTGCCGAACATCGTGGTCACAATGGAATACATCCCGTTCGGCCCGAACATGAGCGCGCCGAAAATGACCGCCGTGCCCCCCATGGCAAAGGACAGCGACACGCCGGTGATGATGGCAAACAGCACAAGGCCGAACATGCCGATGGTCAGAAGTTCAGGGCTCATGCCGGCTCGCTCCGCTTCACGTCTGCATTGGGGTTGATGATCAGGATCACCGCCCGGATCGCCTCGACGATGCCCTGCGCCGTGATCAGCGCCGCGCCCAGAAACAACGCCAGCTTGATCGGCCACATCGGATGGCCCAGGGCGCTGTCGTCACGCTCGTTGAAGGACCAGGCGTCATCAAAGAACAGCCAGCCCTCGCGGGTCAGGATCACGCCCCACAGGATCAGGAAGGCATAGTTGAACAGATCCAGCCCCGCATTGACGCGCGGATTGCGGGTGTTCAGCAGGATGTCCACCCGCACATGATCGCGCTTGATCAGGGTATAGGCCCCGATCAGCACGAAATAGGCGCCAAAGATCCGCTGGGTATAGCCATGCGCCCAGAGCGTGGGCTGGCCAAAGACATAGCGCGCCACCACCTCGTAGCATAGCACGACAATGCCCGCCCAGATCAGGAAACTGACGGTCTTGCCGATGAACAGGTTGATCTCGTCGATCAGTCTGAGAAGGATCATGATCCACTCCCTTGGTTGACGGGCGCGCGCGCGATCACCTCGCGGGCGCGGGCGGCGAAACGGGGGGCCAAAGCGCCAAGACGGCCCGCCTCCTCCGAGGCGGCACTACCCGCGCGGGCACGATCCGCGATGCCGACAAAGATCACGGCAAAGCGGAATAGCGCAAAGGCGATGTGAAACGGGGCCAGCGGCGCCGTGGGCAGGGCATGGGCCATATATTCGGCCACGAAATCCGCTTGCGAGGGGATACCCGCCCCCGCCCAGTCGGTGCCGAGGATGCCGCCATATTCATCAGGCGCGGAATTCCACGGCATCACGCAGAACCCCAGATCGGCCAGGGGATGGCCCAGCGTCGCCAATTCCCAATCCAGAACTGCGATCACGCGCGGCTCGGTCGGGTGATACATCAGATTGCCCAGCCGGAAATCGCCATGCGCGATGCTGACCGCACCATCATCGGCGGGCATGTTGGCAGGCAGCCAATCCATCAGCCAGTCCAGATCCGCGATACGCGGGCCGGGGCTTTCGACATATTGCCGCGACCAACGCGCGAACTGCCGCGCGAAATAACCGCCGGGCTTGCCAAAACCCTCCAGCCCCACCTGATCGGGGCGCACCGCATGAAGCCGTGCCAATGTGCGCGCCATATCAAGATAGATCTCGCGCCGCGCCTCGGGTGTCATCCCCGGCAGGGCACAATCCGAAAAGACCCGCCCCTCCAGCCGCTCCATCACATAGAAAGGCGTGCCAAGGATACCGTCATCTTCCTCCAGATAGAGGGCGCGCGGCACCGGCACGCCTGTATCGGCCAGCGCGCGCAGCACCCGGAACTCCCGCTCGATCGCATGGGCACCGGGCAGGATCGGCCCCGCCGGTTTCTTGCGCAGCACCAGCCGCGCCTGCCCCCAGGTCACGAAGAAGGTCGGATTCGACTGCCCGCCGCTGATCCGCTGGATGTGCAGATCGCGCCCCTCCGGCCACTTGCCTTTCAGCCACGCCTCCAGCGCGCCCAGATCCAGATCGCTCATGCCCCCTCCTCGACACGCGCAGGCTCATGCAGGGGGAATGCCCGGTCACGACCCGCGCCCCTGCGCGGCACAGCCCCCATGACCAAGGGCTTGGGCCGCAGAGCGACACCAGCCTCCCGCCCCGGCAAGGGCGCGGGGGCCGGCAGATCCAGCGGCGTCAGCACGCGCGAGATGACGCCACGCCGGGCCAGATGCAGTTCGGTGAACATGGCGCCTCCTCCCAAAGTCGCGGTTCAGATATCAGTCAGTCACGCCTCTGCGGGCATCCAGCGCCAGAAATCGCGACCCTCCTCGGCCAGATGACGGTTCAGCACCATCTGATGCACCTCATCCGCGCCATCGACCAGACGCGCCTGCCGCGCATAGCGATAGATCCATTCCAGCACGGTATCCTGCGAATACCCCCGCGCCCCGTTGATCTGGATCGCCACATCGGCGGCCTTGTGCAGCAGGTTCGCGCAATGGATTTTCGCCATCGACACTTCCTTCTTGGCGAAACTGCCCTGATCCAGCGCCCAGGCCGCCTTCATCACCAGCAGACGCCCCATCTCGATCCCCATGGCCAGATCGCCCATCTTGATCTGGATGCTTTCCCGGTCAGCCAGACGGATGCCGAAACCATAGCGGTTGTCAGCATAATCCCCCGCAATCTCGGTGCAGCGCTTGGCCAGACCCAGCCAACGCATACAATGGGTCAGACGGGCCGGCCCCAGTCGCATCTGGGTGATCTTCAGCCCCATCCCCTCGCCCATGATGACACGGTCTGCGGGCAGTTCCATATCCTCATAGAACAGCTCGCAATGTCCGCCATGCTCCTCGGGGCCCATGATCGGGATGCGCCGCTCGATCCGCCAGCCGGGCTCATCCTTGTGATGCAGAAAGGCCGTCAGCCCCCGGCGCGGATCGTCCGAAGTGCGCGCCAGCAGGATGAAATGGCTGGCATCCGCCGCCCCGGTGATGAACCACTTGTGGCCGCGAATGACATATGTGTCGCCCTTCTTCGTGGCCGTGGTCTTCATCATGCCCGGATCGGACCCTCCACCCGGATGCGGCTCGGTCATCACAAAGGCCGAGCGCACATCGCCGCGCACGATCGGGTCCAGCCAGCGTTCCTTCTGCTCTGCCGTGCCCGCCTGTTCCAGCACCATCATGTTGCCATCGTCAGGTGCGGCCGAGTTGAAGATGACGGGGCCAAAGATCGAACGGTTCATCTCCTCATAGCAGACCGCCATGCCCATCTTGCCCAGACCCTGCCCGCCGGTTTCCGGCTTGAGTTGCAGACACCACAACCCCTGCTCGCGCGCCTTGGCGCGCAGCGGTTCCATCGCGGGATAGCCGATGTTCTCGTGATCGTCCCAGGTGCTGCGATCCGCCTCGACCGGGAAAATCTCATCCTCCACGAAACGCGCGATACGGGCGCGGAAATCCTCGATCCGGGGGGAAATGGTGAAATCCATAGACCTCTGTCCTTACAAAGATGAAACAAGATGGCCGCCATCGGCGACAATTTCGGTGCCCGTCATGAACCGGCCCAGGTCCGAGATCAGCAGCAACAGCGGGCCGTCCAGATCGGCAGGCTGGCCCAGACGGCGCTGCGGCACCCGGCGGATCAGGGCTTTCCCCGCCTCCGAGGCAAAGAAATCCCGGTTCAACTCGGTCTCGATATAGCCGGGACACAGCGCATTGACGCGGATGTTGTGCCGCGCCCATTCCAGCGCTAGCGCCCGGCTCAACTGCACCAGCCCACCCTTGGACGCGGCATAGGCCGCCACATGCCCCGCCACCCGCTTGCCCAGGATCGACGCCACATTGACGATCGCCCCACCCTCGCCCCGCGCGGCCATGGCGGCGGCGGTGACGCGCGCGACATGGAACGCGCCCTTCAGATTGGTGTCGATGATCCGGTCGATATCATCCGCCCCGTGATCCAGCGCCGAGGCCGACAGCGTCGTGCCCGCATTGTTGATCACGATGTCAAAGCTCTTGTCCTTCAGCGCCGCCGCGACCGAGGCCGGATCAGCCACATCCATCGCCAGCGCCTCGGCCCGCCCGCCCTCTGCGGCAATCCCCTCGCACAGCGCCGTCACACGGTCCAGCCTCCGGGCCGCAGCGGTCACATGCACGCCCTGCCCCGCCAGCAGCCGCGCGAAATGCGCACCAAGGCCAGAGGATGCCCCCGTCACCAGCGCGGTTTTACCGGGCAATCCCGGCCAGATCATCGGATGCGCGTCAGGTGTCGCCATGGTCGTCAAAGGCCTCCCCTCCTTTTCAGACGTGATGCCCGCATTATTTTTCGAGCGAGTGTTCGATATATAAGCTAAAGTGGGATTCGCATCCACGCAAGCCCCCTCTTGGTGTTTGGCCCGGATGCCGCTAACAGATGGGCGCAGGACAAGGGCGAAAGGCAGTTTGCGTGCTGGACATTGACGATCTGACGACCGAGGCGCTCTGCCGCTACATGCTGGAACGCCAGCGCGACACGATCTCGGTGCAAAAACCCGAATTCGCCTTGCGCAAGCTCAATGTCATCATCACCGCGGCTCTCGACCTGTCCAACCGCAAAGGGTTTCAGGCCATGTCGCTGCGGGATCTCTCCCGCGCCTCGGGCGTGTCGATGGGCGGGCTTTACGCCTATTTCGACAGCAAGACGACGCTGCTGAACATGATCCTGTCCGAAGTGACCGCCGCCGTGGAACGCGTCCTCTCGACCCCGCCCGCCGCGGTGCAGGGCGATGCCGTGGCCCATCTGAACTGGCTCATCGCCACCCATATCCAGATGACCGAGGCGATGCAGCCCTGGTTCACCTTCTCCTTCATGGAAGCCAAGAACTTCCCCCCGGCCGAGCGGAAAAAGGCGATCGATTCCGAGGAGCTGACCGAAAGCTATTTCAAGGCCGTGATCGACGCAGGCATCAAGGCGGGTGACTTTCGCGCCGCAACCTCGCCGCTTCTGCCTGCCTTGATCAAACCCCTGTTGCAGGACTGGTATGTCAAACGCGCCAAATACCGCCGCCGCCGGGTCGGTATCGACACTTACATCGCGACGGTGCAGGATTTCGTCCAATCCGCCTGCCTTGCCGATCAGACCCGCAAGGACCACCGCGCCACCGCCTGACCACCCGGACCGGAGAGCCTCATGAAAGACGACAATCGCGATCTTCTGACCAACAGCCACTGGGGCACCTATTGGGTCGATGTCGCGGATGGCCGCGTCACGGGCCTGCGCGATTTCGCTTCGGACCCCGACCCCTCGCCCATCGGGCATGGCGTCGTCGATGTGCTGGACGATCCCCTGCGCATCACCCGCCCCGCCGTGCGGCAAAGCTGGCTGGATCACGGCCCCGGCGCCCATGGCGACAGGCGCGGCAGTGACCGTTTCGTGAGTGTCAGCTGGGACGAGGCCGAGCGGCTTGTCGCCGCCGAGCTTGACCGCGTGCGCAACACCCACGGCAATCAGGCGATCTACGCCGGCAGCTATGGCTGGGCCAGCGCCGGGCGGTTCCATCACGCGCAGGGGCAGCTGAAACGCTTTCTCAACTGCATCGGCGGCTATACCGGATCGGTGAACACCTACAGCTATGCCGCAGCCGAAGTGGTGGTGCCCCATGTGATCGGGGATTTTCTGGGCCATCTGGAACGCGCCACATCCTGGGATGTGCTGGCACAATCCTGCACGTTGTTCGTGGCCTTCGGTGGCCTGCCCCTGTCCAACGGCCAGATCGGCCAGGGCGGCACCGGGGCGCATGTGCAGCGCGGCGGGATGCTGGCCGCCCATGCCAATGGCTGCCGCTTCGTGAACATCTCGCCGCAACGCTCCGACGCGCTTGATGCGCTGGGGGCCGATTGGCTGGCCCTGCGCCCGTCCACCGATGCCGCACTCTTGCTGGGTCTGGCCCATGTCCTTCTGACCGAAAATCTGCATGACCGCGCCTTTCTGGACCGCTACACCACAGGGTTCGACCGTTTCGCCGCCTATCTGACCGGGGCCACGGATGGCACGCCCAAGTCCGCCGACTGGGCCGCCGCCATCTGCGACCTGCCCGCCGACAGCATCCGCGCGCTGGCCCGCGACATGGCCCGCCATCGCACGATGATCGGCATTTCCTACTCCCTCACCCGGCAGGACCATGGCGAAAAGCCCTATTGGGCGGCGATTACCCTGGCCGCCATGCTGGGCCAGATCGGCCTGCCCGGCGGTGGCTTCGGTTTTGGCTATTCGGCCATGAACAACAACGGGCTGGAACGGCGCTACCTGCCTTACGCCGCCTTTCCACAGGGGCAGAACCCGGTCAAATCCTACATCCCCGTGGCCCGCATCAGCGACATGCTGGAAAATCCCGGCGGCACGGTCGATTACAACGGCAAAAGACTGACCTACCCGGATGTGAAACTGGTCTGGTGGGCGGGCGGCAATCCCTTTCACCACCATCAGGATCTCAACCGCCTGCGCCGCGCCTGGGCGCGTCCCGACACCGTGATCGTCAACGAATGGTGCTGGAACAGCCTGGCCCGCCACGCCGACATCGTGCTGCCTTGCACCACCGCACTGGAACGCGCCGACATCGCCATGACGCGCAAGGATCCCTATATCACCGTGATGGACCGCGCCATTCCCCCGGTGGGCGAGGCGCGCGACGATCACGCCATCTTTCGCGGCATCGCCGCACATCTGGGGGTGGAGGAGGCCTTCACCGAAGGCCGCAGCCCCGAGGAGTGGGTGCGCTGGCTCTATGATGTCTCGCGTCAGGCGGTGGCGCGCGGCGGGGTGGAGCTGCCCGGCTTCGATGATCTGCAACGCCAAGGCTGGGTCAAGGTGCCCGACCCCGTCAAGCCCACCATCCTGATGGAAAGGTTCCGCGCCGATCCGGTCAGACACCCCCTGAAAACCCCCAGCGGCCGGATCGAGATCGTCTCGGAGACCGTCGCTAGCTTTGGCTATGACGATTGCCCCGGCCATCCCGTCTGGCTGGAACCAATTGAATGGCTGGGCAGGGCCGATGCGGCGGCCCCGCTGCACCTCATCTCGACCCAGCCCAAGACCAAGCTGCACTCCCAGATGGACCACGGCCCCGTCAGCCGCGCGGCAAGGATCAACGGGCGCGAGCCCCTGACCATGAACCCCGAGGATGCCCGCGCCCGCGGGCTGATCGAGGGGCAGACGATCCGCATCTTCAACGCGCGCGGGGCCTGTTACGCAGGTCTGGCGATCAGCGACACCGTCCGCCCCGGCGTGGTGCAGATCGCGACCGGCGCCTGGTATGATCCCGATGGCGAGACCTGCCTGCATGGCAATCCGAATACCCTGACCCCGGACAAGGGCACCTCGAAACTGGCGCAGGGCCCCATCGCCCATAGCTGTCTTGTGC
>JAMWZG010000012.1 GCA_024304855.1 Paracoccaceae bacterium | reverse complement strand
GCGGAACCCGTCTGACGGGGTGACGGCGGCGGGGTCATGGGCATCCCACCCCGTCATGCCGTTGCGGTCCAGAAAGGCATCGCGCGAGCCCGCGTCGTTCAGGACGCTGACCAATGTTTCAAGCGGGCGTCCGGGATTTGGGGGCACTGTGCCCAGATGGGCGCGGAATTCGTCGAGGGTCAGGTCGCGCATGAGATCGCCAATGGCCAAATCGGTGACACGGTCCACAAGGCTGTCGGCGCGATCGTGCAGGGTTGAGCCAAGATCCTGAAAAAGGTCGGCTATATCGTATATTCCGACACCATTGGGTGGCGAGTCTGTCACGTTCAAAGCAGGCGGGCTGTTGGTGTCACTGGCACCGTCCTGCCCCGGAACAGAGACAGGCGGTGACGCTTCAGGGACACCACCTCCCGTGCTGCCACTTGTAACGGATTGTGCGCCCGTTGGCTGCGTCGTATCACCAGCGAGGCCTTCCTCCGCCAGAGGCAAAGCCGGGTTGCGCGCGATGTTGCCCGTTCCCGGATTGCTCGGTATCGCCGCTGTCAGGCTGTTCTCGGCCATCGGAGGCAGCATCAGAGCCACCAATGTCGGAAGACCAATTTCGGCCGACTGCCCTGTGTCAGGCGTGGCGGAATCATCGCTGTCTCGCTTGATGCGCGCGGCTTCTGCCGCCATTTCCGCATCCAGTGGCACAGGCCGGCTGGCCGTTCCGCTCTCGGCCGGTTCTGCCGGGCCGGGCTGATCGGGCACTGACCCAGTATTCTCGGCCTGCGAGGGAGAGAAGAAACTTTTCAGATAGACAGCGAAACCGATGAACAGCACCGCCAGGCCGCGCACACCAAGGCCATCAGCCTGGTCCTTGTCCTCCAATATTGCGCGGCGCGTCACGGCCTCACTGCCGCGCTCTGCGCCCTGATGTGCGATGCGGATGTCCTGCGTCATGCGGACACCCCTCCGGCCAGCCCGGCCTTGTGCTGGTTGAGATCGACCGCCGCCTTGGCGCGCACATCGCCGACAAGATCGGTGGGCGGGGCCACGCGGCCCGCGTTGTTGCCCAGAACCTCGTCTTTGGGGCCGAATGCCACCATCTTGCCGTTCTGCACCACTGCGACCATGTCCACGGCCGCCAGCACATTGGGGCGATGCGCCACTACGATCACGATCCCGTTGCGCGCACGGATCGCCTTTATCATGTCGTTCAGCGCCTTTTCGCCGGTCGCATCAAGCGAAGCGTTGGGTTCATCCAGAATGACCACGAAAGGATCACCGAACAGTGCCCGTGCCAGCCCGATCCGTTGCCGCTGCCCAGCCGACAGCGCTGCGCCCTGGCCGCCCACTTGAGTGTCATAGCCATCGGGCATGGTCACGATCATGTTGTGCACGCCACTTGTCGTAGCCGCTTGATAAACTGCGCGGGTTTCGCGGTCCTCGCTAAAGCGGTTTATGTTTTCCAAGATGGAACCGTCGAAAAGGCCGACCTCCTGTGGGAGATAGCCGATCAGTGGGCCCAGGTTCTGCGGCGCGATCTGCGACAGGGCTGACCCCGTCAAAACGCACGCTGCCCCGCAGCGGTTGCCACACGCCCGACAGCGCCCGCAGCAGCGTGGACTTGCCGCCGCCACTTGGTCCCACGATGGCGAGGGCCTGCCCGGCCTTCAGTTCAAAGCTGACGTCTGCCAGCAAGACACGCCCCGTGGCCGGAGAGGCAACGGTCAACCCTTCGACTGTCACGCTGTCCTTTGCGGTCGGGAAGTCCATCACCTTCCGTTCTTGCTCCAGCGCCGACAGGGTGTCACGCAGTTGCAAATAGGCATGGCGGGCGGCGGCAATCCCGCGCCAGTTGCCAATCACCTGATCAATCGGCGCCAGGGCCCGCGCCGACGCGACCGAAACCGCGATGATTGCGCCTGCGGACAGTTGCCCCTGAATGGTGAAATAGGCTCCAAGCCCCAGAAGCGCGGATTGCAGGATCATCCGCAAAACCCGTGAGAAGGCGGAAATGCTGGAAATGATCTCGGCATTGCGGGCCTGATGGCCCAAATGATCGTCGTTCAGACGATTGAACCGCGCGACGGCACGATCCACCATTCCCATGGCGATCATCGCATCAGCATTGCGCGCATTGGATTCTGCGGCTGCGTTTCGTGCGATCAACGAGCGTTGCGCCGCCTGCGCCAGATGGCGCGACCGCAATTCGGCCACCACGGTCAACAGCGCCAGAACCACTGCCCCGCCCAACGCGACCGAGCCCAGAACCGGATGCAGCAGGAACACGAAGATCAGGAAGATCGGCATCCAAGGCAGATCGAACATCGCCGCAGGGGCCGGGCTTGCGAGGAAACCACGCAGCGTATCCACCTGCCGCCCGCGATCCAGCGCTTCGGTTGTGGAAAAGCCATAGCGTGGCATCTCGATCGCCAATTTATGCGTTATCGGAGCAAGGCGGCGGTCCATCCGTGCCCCGATCCGCACCATGATCTTGGCCCGCAGCGCATCGAAGGCACCGTGAAAGAAGAACATCCCGAAAGCCAATGCCGACAGAAAAGCAAGCGTTTCGACCGAACCGCTGGTCAGAGCCCGGTCATAGACCTGCATCATGTAGATCGACCCGGTCAGAGCCAGAATGTTGATCAACCCCGAAATCATGAAGATCCAGACCTCATAAGCCTTGAGGTCGCGGCCGATCATCTGCTTGGCCTTCAATGTCTTGCGAATATCGGTCTGATTGCGTGACTGTGCCATGATCTGTCCTGCCTGTGCGTGTCGGATAAGGATCGGAAGGGAAAAGAGCCGGCCCCCATCGGGGGGATAGGGGCCGGCGAGCCTGATCAGAGAGAGAAGTCATCCGCTGTCAGGCTATGGCTGCTGCGCACCTTGAGCGCGAAGTCAGCCGCGCCATCATCGTCCAGATGTCCGGCGATGCTGGTGGTGCCATCCGCCAGTTCGGTCATCACAAGGCTGCCAGACCCTGCCTGACCACCTTCACTGACAAGCGTGAAGGACTGGTTACCCAGCTGACCATTGACGGCGTCGATGCGCGACAGGTCGATCCGGTCACCCGGCGCGAAATCACGGATGATGTCGCCATCCGCTGCGGCTGCCGTGTCGAAGCGGAAGGTGTCATTGCCTTCGCCTCCGGCCAGATCGTTCTGCGCGTCGCTTGCGATGATCGTGTCATCGCCCATCCCGCCGATCACATTCTCGATCGAGGTGATCCGGTCGAGGCTGTCACCGATACGGATCGAACCCAGCGGGGTGAGGCTGCCAAGGTCGATCTCTGCGCTGGCGCTGAGGCCGGTCAGGTCGATCATGTCCTGCCCCAGACCACCGAAGATGAAGTCTGTCACCTCGTCCTGAGCGATGAGGAAGGTATCGTCTCCCGCCCCCCCGAACAGAATATCCGCCCCGGCGCCACCGTCGATGATGTCACGGCCTTTGCCAGCATTGACCACATCATCACCCGCCCCGGCCAGGATCAGCTCGGCCGCGTCGGTGCCTGTCAAATCATCGGCTTGCGCCGTGCCGGACAGCAAGGCTACCTCGGTTTCCGGCTGGGCGGGATCGGATACGGGGTCTGTCGCCTCCCCCTCGTCCTTGTCGCAGTCGTCGTCATCCTTGCCAGCGTCGTCATCGTGATGGTCGTCGTCCTGATGATCGTCATCCTGATCATGTTCGCCGTCCAGATCGCCATGGCCATGACCTCCCTCGGTCGCTGCAACGACCTGCGGCAGGTCATCCGGCGTGCCGGTGAAGGTGATGGTCGACCCCTCGGCCGTCATCGTGACCATCCCCGTTGCCGCGTCGAAGCTGGCAGCATAGGTGGCCGGATCGACCCCGGCAGGGGCTTCGATCACATCCTGCGCCCGCAGGGTGCCGACCACCATGTCATTGCCACCTGCCGTGCGGAACAGGATGCGATGCGCCGAGTCCAGACCCGAAATGTCCACCATGTCGTCCCCGTCACCACCGTTGATGGTGATGGTATTGAAGGACAGGTTGGTCGGGGCGAAGTCGCCAAACACCAGCACCTGATCATTGTCGCTGAACAGACCGCCGCCATTGGTGTTGATGACGATCTCTTCGATCTCCTGCAACTCGGCGATCACATCGCCATTGCCGGTGCCACCGCGTGTAATGACGATCTCGGTTCCCGCCGCCAGAGGACGGGCACCGCCCAAAGCAACCCAGGCCGCCGCCGCATAGACACGGTAGGTTTCCGCAAAGTTCGTGCCATTGATCACAAAGGTATCGCCAACCACACTTTCCGTGCCGCCATTCACCACATCGCGGCCATCGCCTGTCAAACCGAGGAACCCGTTGCCCGAGGCATTCCACACGATCACGTCGTCGGCCCCTCCGGCGTTGACCGTATCATTGCCACCGCCTGCGTCGATCAGGTCGCCGCCTGCCCCGCCATTCAGCGTCGCAGAACCCGTGCCGTTTGTAATCACATCCCCCACCACATCCGACGGAGCCGAGAACACGGTGGTCACGTTGTCGTCCAGATCCGTCACTGTCGCCGCGACCCGCAGAATGGGCTGGGCTGCCGTTGCCGCCGCAGGCGGGGTGTAGCTGGCACCCGTCGCCCCCGGAATGTCGGTCCAGGTGGTCCCGCCATCGGTCGATGACTGCCACTGCACCGCAATACCCGCGATCCCGTCGGGATCGACGATCGCGGACAGGTCCACCGTTACCGCCTGCGTCTCGGTCGGGCTTTGATCAAGCAGAACCGGCACGCCCGTGACGGGCTCATCATTTAGCGCCGCCAGTTCGATGGCGATGTCACCATCGGCAAAGCGCAGCATCTCGATGTTGGTCAGACGGTCGCTGCCTTCCAGTTCCAGACGCCGCCCGGTCAGCGGATCAAGGCTCAGATCAACCCCTGTGACAGGATCAATCAGTTCCTCGCTTGCTTGCAGATGGGTAACGGTATAGCTGCCGTCGCCATTGTCGATGACCTCATAGTTCTCGCGGACATCCCAGTAGACGGCGGTATCCACATCCGCCGCGTCACCACCGTCAATGATTTCACGGATGATGAACAACTGGCCCGGTGTCAGGCTGCGGCTGAACATCAGCGATTCCAGCGTAGCCCCGGCGAACAACAGCGTCCCATCCAGCGCGAAAACCTGCGCCGTCATGCCTGCTGCCGTCGCAAAGGGCGCCCCTGAAGCATCAGTGATGCCGATGCGGACGTTCAGATGACGATCACCGTCGATGATGTCATCGCCCGCCATGCCGCGGATCACGTCAGACCCGCCGCCGCCCAGCAGGATATCGGCTCCGGTCGCCGTGTTCATCACGCCGGTCTCGACTTCCTCGGTGGTGCCGTCGGGATGGCGGATCTCGAACCGCTCCAGATGCGCCACCATCTCGCGCAACCCGTCGATCAGATCGACATTCCGCTCCAGCAGCGTGTTCGAGAAGCTTGCGATGGGTGCGTCCGCACTGACCTGGGTTGCGTTGCCATTTGCGTCGTAAGCCCCCGTCACCACCTCTCGACCGGTCAGAGTATCATCATAGTTCCACCCCGATAGCCCTTCGACCAGATCATAGCGGTCGCGCAGGATGTTGTTTTGCTGGTTCTGAAAGATACCGACATTCATGTCCGCATCAGCGGCATAGTTGTTCCCCTGATAGGTGACCCAATCAAAGCCCGCCATGCCGTTGTTCCGGTTGATGCCGACACCTTGCACCATGATGTCATCACCGGATTCCGCATCGAAATCGGTATCGTTCTCGCCCGACAGCATCACATCATGACCGATGACGCGGCTGTTGAAGAACAGTTCCGAATTGTCGCCCGAGAGTGTCGCCATGAAGCCCTGGGCTTCCATCCAGTCGTCACCCTCGTTACCGAAAATAACGCCTCCGCCACCCGAAGCTGCGCGGATGAAGTCATTGCCCTCGCCGCCGAAGATGTCCTTGGCCTCAGAGCCGCCCGACAAAAAGTCGGAGCCCGATCCGCCAAAAATCAGGTCCAGGCCCATGCCGCCGTTGATCACGTCATCGCCAGCCTCACCCTTGAGAACATCGGCATCTCCGATATCTGTGCCGCTATCAGTGATAATGTCATTGCCAGCGCCGCCGTGGACGTGATCCACACCGAAGCCACCTTCGATCCGGTCATCGCCATCGCCGCCCCAGATGCCATCGTCGCCTGCGCCACCGACGATCGTATCATTCTCTGAGGTGCCACCCAGAACCACATGCTCGCCGCCGTGAAACTGGATGAAATCGACATCCCCATCTCCGTCCACGTCACGCCGCGTGACCAGCGAGTCGGTGCCGGTGATGGAGGACAGCACATCCGCGTCCCGCATCGGGTCGGCCGACCCCAGCCCTTCGTTGAACTGGCGGGACTGATCCATCTCGATCACGAAATCTGCTGTCTGGAAGGCCGCACCATTGATGTGGAAACCCAGTTCGCCAGTGTTTGTGTTCCGCTCGATCAGATCGGCAAAGCTGTCGCTTTCCAACTGGGTCAGCAGGTTCATACCCTGCGTCCGGCTGAGGTAGTAGAAGCGGTCGCCCGCTTGCAGGTTCTCGATCTGCATCTCGAACACGAAGGAGAAGGTCGATCCCAGCATTCCACCGAAGGGCATCAGCGCTTCGGCCAGACCACCGATCCAGACATCCACCCTGTTCAGGCCGGTTTCCACTCCCGCCCATGTTCCCGTGCTGTTGAGGTAATCCAGTCGATCCGCCGGGGAGCCATCTTCCGCAAAGACCAGCGACCATGCCGCCTCGCGTTTCTCCTCGGCGGTGACAGCCGCAACGATGCTGGCGTGCGTTCCATAGGCAGCGATGAAGTTCACAACGGACAGCGGGTTCTTGATATTGGCCGCAAAGTCGGACCAACTGTCATAGGGACTCAGATAGCTGTCGTTTGTCGCCTCGTAGAATTGCCGACGCGCCTCGTTCAGTGAGGGGATACCCGTTTCACGTGCCCGCGCGATGTTCAGGGCCGCCAGATCCAGCGGCAAACCCACAAGGTTGTTGCGCAGCGCCGATGTCATGAATTCGTCGATCTCGTTGCCTGCCTGCGTGCTGATCCCGCGCAGGATCGCCCCGGCGGCAGCCTGAGAGTCCACTCCCGCCTCGGCAAAAGCGATCGGGTTCAGGAAAGCCTCGATCAAACCCACTTCCTCGGGCGATGCGACACCTTCAGGGGACAGTTGCATCAACGGCACCGTCTCGTTCAGCATCGAATGTCCGAAGCGATAGACGACCTGCGCGAACTCTTCGAAAATCGCCCCGTCCACCTCGACCGAGTTGGAGAAGACGAAGGGGTCGATCTGCGGCGCAACCGTGCGCACGAATTCTTCGAACACCAGATGCTGATAGACCATCTCGGTCGAGAAACGCGCGGCCTGGAACAGCCGCTCACCATCCCAGACCAGAGAGGCCGGATCGAACCCTGCCTCGACTGGCACCAGAAGCCACTGGTTCAGGAAAGCAATGTCCACCGTGCCACCCTCGCCGGGCGTCGTCAGTGTCGCCATGATCTCTTCGATCTGGCGGTTGTGCTCTCCGTGAAAGACTGTGTGGATGGAGGTCAGAGCGATGTTTTCATTTCCGCGACCGTCACCAACGACGTAATGGGCATCCAACAACTCATCGTCATAGGTGGCGTTCTGGCCAAACTCGTTGGGGATGATGACGTTGCCCGCCAGATCATCCTCATCCGCCGTTTTCTGCGCCGTCTCGCCCGTCATACGATCCACGACAAAGGTGCCGGGCACTGCGTTATGCGCGATGTCGTCAAGGAAGGCGCGCCCGGCCGAGAGGCCGGACATGGCATCAATCGGCGCCGCCGGATTGCCCTCAACCGGGCCGCTGATCGTCATCAGTTGCGGAAAGCCGTTCTCGCCCCGCTCGAACTCACCGTAAAGATCGGTCACCAGCAGCGGCACGCTCAAAACATTCAGATCGCTCAGCTCGATCCCAAGCATTTCGCGGGCCTGCGCCTTGATGTCACCCCAGGTCGGCGCACCGCCCCCCGAGCCTTCCAGCATACGGCCAGTCGCCTGCGGGCGACCGTCCACCATCACATATTCGCGCAGGAATACCTGATGCGACGGGTTCGACGTGTAAAGCTGGTTCAGGTCGATCCACGGGGTTGTCTGGTTGCGGTGATCTCGCACGTCATCCGCAGTGCCAATCAAACCATCCGCGCCGGGATCGTTGGTCGCGCGCGTCAGCACCATGAAGTTGGTGGGGCTGCCCTCCACATAAAGCGGGTCATCAGGGTGCAGCTGGATAATGACATTGCCATTGCCACCCTTCGAAGTCAGATCGAGTCCATGATCGAAGAACTGACCAAAGATCGTCATGAAACTATTGAAGGAGGCAGTGTCGCCAAGATCAGCCGCGATATTGCGGATAAAGACGTTATCGCCGTCCATCTCGATCCCGTGGCTGGCAACCATCTCCAGCACTGCCTGATCGGCTGCATCAGCCGCCGCTTCGGCGGCTGATGTCGCATCTGAACCAGTCGGAATTGCATCGCGCGCAGCAACGGCCGCGTCCAGATCTGCCTGCGCCACAGCCTCGGCAGCTTCGGCCGCTGCAAACACAGCATGTGCCGCCGCGACATCCGCCTGTGCGGCCGTGACCGCCGCATCCGTTCCATCGAGAGACGTCTGAAGCCCTGACAGTGTGGACAATTCTGCGATCAATGCCTGGTTTGCCGTGGTGTAGCCGGTGCTGGCAATCGTGGCCGCAGCGACGGCATCCTCATGCGCGTCTTCCGCCTGAAGAAAGTCAATATTGGCATCCGACGTCACTTCACGCGCGTCAATGTAGGCTTGAAGGTTCTCCGGTGTCGGATCAGCATCAAAAGAGGCAAGCGCGGCCGCTTCTGCCTGCTGCGCCAGTGCGCGTTGTGCCGTCGCAATGTTCAAGGCAGTCAGTGCCGCCGCCTCTGCCGCATCCGCAGCGGCACTTGCAGCCATCGCAGCATCAGCATCCGCCTGAGCTGCCGCCACAACAGCCTGCTATGCAGCAATCGCCGCTTGCGCCCCAGCCTGACCCGTCAGCGCCGCTGTCAGCACGTCTTGAGCAGCCGTCAGATCAGCCTGCGCCGCAACAACATCCGCCGCAGCGATCGTCAGCGCGGTTTCAGCGGCGTCAACCTCAAGCTGCGCCGCGTCAAAAAGTGCCTGAAATGCTGCCTCGGCATCAGCAACCGCTTCGCGGGCATCACGGGCGGCCTGCTGGGCCACCATGATCTCACGCACGATGGTCAGCTGTGCCGCCCCCGTGATCCCCAGCGAGGCCAGCGCCCCGGCAATCGCCGCAGGGTTGTTCAGCGACTGATCCGCCACAAGGTTCGAGATGACGCGCGGCTGGGAATCGTAGACCGTTCCTGTCGCCTGATCATAGCTGGTCGGGGCACCGTTGCGCGGATTGGCCTCGGCTGCATTGTAGACAGGCGTCAACAGGCGGGTCATCACCTCATCCGATGCTCCGAACCGTTCCATGCCAGGCTGGAAGTTGTTAAAGCTGCCATCCACAGTGCGCAGACCATAGGGGATCAGCGGGCTTGTCACCAGTTGTGACAGTGCGACACCCGGATCGACACCTTCGGCTATCAGGCGGGAATGTTCTTCTGCGATGCGGATCTGCTCAAGAATATGGGCAAGATCATTGGTGTTCAAATGGACCATGGGACAATCTCCTGACTGGGGCACCAGTTTGACCAAATCGGTGCATGATACGATTTCGTGGGCCGGCAAACTTCCGCCGCATTGTGGCCGCTACTCTGTCCGTCGATTGTCATGATCCAGCTTGTCCCTTACGAATCCGAAGGTCTGGTGATTATTTGGCCCAATGGCCGAATCGAATTGAGACAACGGTCTGAAAGGGACTTGGACTTTTGACTAATGACTTAACCCATGGTAGATTTCGACTTGAAGACTCAATCATAGGTGGATCTACTTAAAGTGAAGTATGGGGATCGTCCGGGGCGCTGAAGGCGGACAAGAGCCTATGTCACACCCTTGAATGCCATGATTTAATATATATAATACAATTACTTATACGCTTGATGTCGGACTTTCGCCTTGTTTCGCTTTGGGAAACTCTTTGTTCAGAGCGCTTGTCATCAGACAGAACGTTTCGCCTTTAGGAGGAATTGCGGCACTACTTTGTCAGGGGGCCTACCAGCCAGTGTTTTCGGCTTGGGGGGAAATGATATGAGAAAATGCCGTATTGGACTTGTTGATGATCACCCGATTGTTTTGTCGGGATTGGAAGACCTGAGTCAGAAAACTGGAAAGTATGACGTCGTCGCCTCTGGCAGATGAGCAGAGGATGCTTGTTCTATTGCAAGGATCCATGACCCGGATCTCATGGTGGTCGATCTTCAGATGCCGGGCGATGTTCTGGTCTCGATCGCTCAGATTTCGCAGCATCGTGACGCGCCGCGCATCCTTGTCTTCACCGCATCGAACCGGTTGGAGGATTGCACGCAGGCCATGGCCTGCGGTGCAATGGGCTATGTTGTCAAGGGCAGTTCGGGCGGTGAATTGTTTCACGCTCTCGAGTCACTGGCTCTGGGTGAGGAATACGTCTCGCCTTGCATCGCCCTCAAGATGATGCGTGAATCTCGCAAACCCAACCAGGCGAGCCCTAAGACCGACGCAATCAACCTGTCCTATCGCGAGGACCAGATCATTGCGCATCTGATGCGGGGCGCTTCAAACAAAGAGATTGCAGTTCAATTACAGATTTCAGAAAAGACGGTGAAATATTACATGACCCAGATCATGCAGAAGTTCAACGTGAGCAACCGTCTATCGGTCGTTCTGGCAGCACAGAAGGCGGCGAATTGGTCTGGTAGAGAAAGAGCATTTTGAATAGCAAAAGGTAATGAGTATCCGATACGGTATCAGAGAGTTCTCAAAGTCTGTTTTCGACGAAATTTTTTGCAATGACGGCTCTGTTGCACAACTTCCGCGAAGAACCGGTCCCGGAAATGCATGGCGGCGGCTCTTCAGTCAGGGCGCCCGTTTATCAAGCATCAGCATGTGGATGCGCGCCATTTGCGCGGCAAATGGACTGCCTGAAGCCAGGCGTTATCAGCCCCGCTTGAGTGGTCCATTGTGATTTTTTTAGTGCGTGATTGTCTTTGACGTCATAGCGCTGAATTAGGACTTGCCTGAGGTCAAAACTCATTCTCGACGGTCACATCAAACTCCAAGGCAACAGGAAGCTGGCGTGTCGGGTCTTTTGCCCTCTCAGAAATCGGCATCAGCTTTCTCCAGGTCAAAGTTCCCTGAACTGATCCCGAAAGTGACAAAGCGCCATCCTGTTTCTCTGCTTGGATGACTTTGATCTCCAAATCGTTGTCCATATCTGCAAAATAGCTACTCATGTTTCCAGCTTCGATATCAGCCACGCTCACCTCAAAGCTGGAAAAACTTGCATTCTGAAAGTCCGACCCCTCGAAGGAGATGGAAATCGCCCCTAAACCCTGATCGGGCGCAACCGGCTTCGTCATGATCGACACCCCTCCGGAGTTTCCGTCGCCGTAGAAGTCAGATTGTTCGCCCCAGATGGGAACGTCGATTTCAAGATCGCCAACTGTTCCCGATATGCGATTTGCACCCTCTTCTGCCCAGGCCATCAAAGGGACCATGCCGAGGGTCAGGGCTGCAATAGCTATATGTCTCATTCTCTTGTTCTCCTTATGGGCACCCACTTGTCTTCAGCCGAAGGTCATCATCCAATGGCACAGCCTCGCCGCGGTCCATCATCTGTGTGACGATGGCACGGCCTTGGTCGGGAGTGAGGTTTGCCGCCAGCAGGATGGCGGCATGGTTATTCTCGTGAACGATGCATCCCGCGGCTTCAATGGCAGCTACAAGGCGTTGCTTTTGAGACTCAAAATCCGTGTCGGCCATCACCACTTGGGAAGATAGGAACAAGGTGGCGCCGATCCAGAACGGCAACGCCTCATGGCACCTAATCCGCCTCCGAGCCAGCAGGTTTCCTTGAGGATTGATCAGGCCTTCCCTGCCCCAAAACGGAAAACAAAACATACGCAAAAACATCACAGCACCTCGCTTGCAGAGCACAGACCCAATCCTTGCGGGAGATATTCGGCATAGGATCATGACGCATCCCTCAATGCTGTTTCAAAGCGGCCCTCGACAGCTTTGCAATCGTCGGTGTCGGCTTCGGCAAAGAAGCTGTCCTTTCGGCACAGGCTCGCCGAAAAACGGCCCGTGGCGGATGCCGGATCGTCCAGTGACAGCGTGTCAAGCGTGACCTCGGCCGCGCCGCCTTCCTCGCTTTGAAAGAACGCCGCGTTCATGCCATCGGGCCACCAGCTTATGGATGGTGTCATCGGCGCAGGTGATCCACCTGACCCCATCAGCGAAAATTCGACGACCATTACCCCTTGCAACCTGCTCGCCAACGCCGGATCCAGAGCCTGGATCGACACCGACATCATCGGCCCAAACGCCCTGACCTCGGCCGTGGAGGTGCCCTCGGACGGCACGTCAAGCGTTTGCCCTTCGTAGGTATCGCCGTCGATCGTCGCGGTCATCGTGCCCATGGGCACAGTTTCCTGGGCCAGCGCTGTCTGTCCAAAGGGCAGCAGCAGCGCAATGACGGTTGCAGCGACAAGAGCCTGTTGTCGGGTCATGGGAAAAGTCCTTTCTGTCAAATCGGGAACTGCCATCCCTCGTGCTCAATACGAAAAATGCGGAAGGGTGCGCCGGGTTGGCCTGGGTCCGGGCGCAGGCGGAAAACAGCGGTATGGCTGCGGCCAAAGTTGGTGATGCCGACATGGATCGTGATCATCCCGCGCAGCATCGGCTGTTCGGGGTCGGGAACGGGATCGGCGATCTGCCCGTCGAAATCCTGCGCCCCCGTCAGCGGATCGGCACCGGGAGGGTTTTTTGCCAACCCCCTGGCGATGTCCGCGAAGAAATAGTTCACCGCCTGATCCGGGTCGAGCGGGTGTGGCCCGCCGCGCCTGGCCTGGTCCACTGCGGCGTAAAGCGCGCGGACCAGATCACGCGCAACGGCGACAGGCTCGGCGTCCTGCACAGGGCTTGCGCTATCGGGAACAAGAAAGCGTGCCGTGACCCAGCCCGCGCGCGACAGATCGGCCGCGCGCATCAGACACCAGCGCTGCGGCAAGGCCGCGTCCTCGGCCTCGGTCAGTTTGGCTGCGATGTCCGTGGTCAGCAAGGGCACGCAGGTCACTTCGATCAGCCCTCGTTCGTCATGGGCAAAGGTGCCGACGATCCTGTAATCGGTGCCCGGCCCCATGCGCGCATTCAGAACATCGCCCGACTTGACACCACTGACCCGCCAGGCATCGGGCCCATACCCGTCAATCTCGGCTTGTGCGAACAGCGGCAGACAGACCAGAGCCGGGATCATGGCCCGTTTCGTCAGGCAGACGGCCATCTTCATCTTCTATCTCCTGAAATGCCTCTCGGTCTTGTGTAGGGAACCTTAGGCACCCGACAGCGGCGCGTCCCCGTCTGATTGGACGGGACCAAGCTCTGGGTCACTGCGCAACGCCGGCAATGACAGGATCAACGCGACCAAGGCCGCTTCGCGGTGAACTCCGGTCTTGGAAAAGAGGTTGCGCAGATGGAAAGCAACAGTCGTTGGGGAAATCGCCATTTGCTCGGCAATCTCGTCGCGGCGCAACCCGTCTGACAGAAGACCCGCAATCCGTGCCTCGGTCGGGGTCAGGCCAAACAATTGGGCCAGCGTAGCCGCATGAAGCATCTGACGCGCCCTCGGATCGCTCAGGATCAGCATCGCCGCCGCGCCGCCCGAAGGTTGGCCCGCGCCAAGCGGCAGACCCATCACCATGATCTGACCGTCGCTTGCAAGGCTCAACCCCTCGGGCGACCCCTTGGCCTCATCGCGGATCAGGCGATCGATCAGCGCGGCAAGACTGCGCCCCACCTCGCCCCGCGCCATGATCCTCTCGGACAGTTCGAGCCCCGATCCTTTCGCCAATGCGCGCGCGGCGGGATTGGCGTGAACCACCTTGCCATCCGCCGCGAGCAGGATCACGCCAAGCGCCAGCCGGTCCAGCGCAGCCAGACCCGACATATCCCGCCGAGGTTCCATCCGCCGCACCTGCGCCAGCCGGGACTCGATAGTCACGCGCAGCAGGTCATAGTCGATGGGTTTGGTCAGATAGTCATCCGCGCCAAGACTGCGCCCCTCGATCATCTGCGCGCGGGACGACAGGGCCGTCAGAAAGACAATAGGCACAGCATTCAGATCGGGACGCGTCCTGCGCAGATGCGCCAGCAGCGCCTTGCCGTCCATACCCGGCATCACGATATCGCACAGGATCAGATCGGGCTGCCATCCTTCCAGCCGACGCAACGCCTCTGCGGCATCGGCAGCGGCGATCACCCTGAACCCGGCGTCGCGCAACTCGAAGGCGATGTCGTCGCGCAGGGGCGCTTCGTCCTCGATGCACAGGATCAAAGGTGGGCTCATGACTCATTCCCCGCAGGCAGAGAAATGGTGGCCAACAGCCCACCCCCTGCGCGCGGCGCCAGCGTGACATCGCCCCCCTGCAAGCGCGCCAGATGACGCGCCAGTGTCAGACCGAGACCGGAGCCGGGCACGTTGCCATGACCCTCGCCGCGCGCGAAACGGTCAAAGGCCCGCGCCAGGCATCCCGGTGTCATGCCCGGCCCATGATCGGCAATCCGGCAGGTGACGTGGCTGATTGTCTGCTTCAACTCGACCTCGATCGGGCTTGCGGGCGGCGTATAGAGAAGCGCATTACGCAACAGATTGGTCAGGATCTCGGCTGTCAGGGTCGGATCGCAGCGCGCGATGGCGGGTGTCAGGGCCTGCGACAGGACAATCCGGGATGGGTCGCTGTCGCGCGGCGGTGCACGGCGCACATCCGCGATGACCGCATCGGCCAGCTCGCGCAGGTCATGGTCTCGCAGGCGCGGTGTGATCGCATCGCTGTCCAGCCGCGACATCAGCAAGGCGGTATCGGTCAGATGCACCAATCGCGCCACGGCCTCACGCGTGACGGCGGCCTTTTCGGCCACCAGATCGGGCGGGGCAGGTTTGCCCCCGCGTGTCAGGCGATGCATGGCGCTGTCAATCACTGCAAGCGGTGTCCGTAGCTGATGCGCCAGCAGATCTGCGAACTGGCGGTGGTTTTCCGACTGCTCACGCTCTCGGGTCAGATCGCTTGCCAGTTGGTCGGAGCGCAGCCGATCCAACCGCGCCCGCATCAGACGCTTTTCGCGGTCGATCAGGATGGCCGACAGGGTCAGTCCTGCAATCGCCGCACCAATCACCGCCGCAAGGGCCAGCCGGTGCAGATGCCCCAGCCGGTCAAGCCGCGCCGCCTGTGTCTGCCAGTCATGGGCCATGACCAGACTGGCATTGCCGCGCAGGGTTGCGATCAGGGATGTGACATGTGCCTGCAAGACCTCAGGGGGAGTTCCTGCCAAAGGATCGACGCGGAGCAGATCGGCCCGCAAGCCGGACAGCGGCTCAGACAGGCCTGCTGCCTCAAGAAAGCGGCGCTGCGGTCCCTGCTCCAGCAGCGTGAGACGCGACAACAGCAGGTCGAACCGGGTTTGTATCGCCTGCGGATCGGCATCGCCGGACAGAGCCAGCGCCAGGTTCAGCGCCTCGGCCTGTGTCTGACCGAAGATCCAGATCATGTTCTCGGTGGCAGAAACCCGGATCTGCCGCTCCAACGCCACAAGCTGCCCGGCGGCCAGCCCCAGCAATCCCAGACAGACCAGAACCAGGCCCCCCGGCCACAGGTATCGCGCGCGCAGACCCGTCATTCCACATGCAGCGCGACAAGTTGCCAGACCCATCGCATGTCATAGCGGATGTCAGCCAATTCAGGATGATCGTCGCGCGGATAGACGATCCAGACCGGCCCCTTGTCCCGTGCCGTCAGCGGCGCGCCATTCATTGTCAACGCCGCCAGCACGTCATAGCGGTGAAAGTCGCTGATCGGAATATCGAAGACATAGTCGTTCAGCGCCCTTGCCCGCACGCTCTCCCCCTTGGCTCCGGCCAGCGCCAGAAGGTCGCGCATCAGCACACCATCGAAACGGGGGCGCCCATCACTGACGCTGGTCGAGGTGGCATAGCCATGCTGCGGCAGCGCCGCCAGATCGGCGCGAGTGATGTCGACCCGTCCATCCGTGACCGCTCCGGTCAGGGTCAGCAACACCTCCTGCGCGCGGGCGGGGGCGGCCCAGATGGCCAGGATCATGATCAGCCGCAAAACGGTATGACGCATCGTCCTCATCCCTCCAGCTTAACATGATCCCTGCCCTGTTCGAGCATTATCACCCTATTGGCGTGTATTTCCCCGTTCAAATGGACGGGGCACCCCGTGTGCGCCGCGCCTATTCTTGGGTCATATTGCGAAAGGTTCAAAAAATGCATTTGGAAGTTCCGCCCTGTCGCTCCGCCGTTTTCCTCTGCGCCCTACTGGCAGGTCCGGCATTGGCTGCTCCGGCGAACGGCGTCTATGACGGCTTTGATTGTGCCGCACCGATCAGCGATCAACGTGTGACGTTGTGGAACGACAAGCTTGTCTATTATGAAACCAGTTGCCGACTGAGCGTGCCGCAACCAGTCAGCGGCATGGCCGACGCCACACTTTACTGGGCCGACTGTCGGGGCGAAGGGCAGGAATGGCGTGAGCGCACCCTGCTGATGACACGCATGGGAGGCGATCTGATCATCGTCGGTGATGGATGGTCAGACCGCTATCGCCCCTGCTCCGAAAGAAAACCGGAGGTGGAGTGATGCGCGCCTGTCTGTTCGCCTTGCTCATTCTGGCCGGGACGGCGGCCCGTGCCGAAACCGTAACCGTCATGGTCTTCGATGCCTCGGGGTCGATGTGGAACCGGTTGGAAAGTGACCGTAGCCGGATTGAGGTGGCGCGGGATGTCATGGGCGAATATTTTGCCACCCGTGACACAGGGATGCCGATCTCGGTCCTTGCCTATGGTCACCGCCGGCGCGGCGACTGCGGCGACATTCAGGTGATCGCACCCATGCAGCGCCACGACGGCTCGGATCTGACGCAAAGGCTGCGCGCGCTGAACCCGCAAGGCATGACACCGCTGACCGATGCGCTGGAACAGGCCCGTGCCCAGATCCCGCCACAGGCCGAGTCGGCGGACATCGTGCTGATCACGGACGGGCTGGAAAATTGTGGTGGCGATCCCTGCGCCCTGGCCGCGCGTTTTGCCAGCGAAGGCATCGCTCTGCGCGCCCATGTCGTCGGCTTCGGCATGACGACAGGCGAAGTCGGTGCCCTTTCCTGCCTGCCTGATCAGACCGGCGGGCTTCTGCTGGAGGCGGCAACGGGTGCCGAGCTGGCCGCAGCTCTTGCGCAGGTCACAGAGGCACCGGCCACGCCTGCTTTGCTGGAACTCTCTTTGATCGCCGTCGATGCGGCCACCAGAGCACCTGTTGGCCCTGCGGACTGGACAATCACGGACTCCACAGGCGCGCAGGTCGCGACAGGTGCACAGCGTGATCCTTTTCGCGTGGACTTGGCACCCGCTGACTATACCGTAACCGCGACAGCGCCCGGCTTTGCAGGCCAGACAGGGCTGTCCGTCACCGCGGGGATGATCTCTCCGGTTGAAGTGGCCTTGACCGAGGATCGCCCCGCCGCGACCCTTGACGCGCCGTCAGAAGCGCCCGCCGGAACAGCTTTGAGTGTCGGCTGGACTGGCCCGGACGCCGATGGTGATCGCATTGCGATTGCCAATGTCGGCGCGGCGGCGGGCGATACGCTTGCCGTCACGCTGACACGCTTCGGCGCACCTGCGACCCTGCGCCTACCAGACGAAACGGGCCAATTCGAGCTGCGGTATGAGCAAGCAAGTCCGCAACGTATTCTTGCGACCCGTCCCGTGACACTGATGACCAGCGCCGCAACCATCGCGCCGCCCGGTCAGATCACACCAGGGGAACGGTTCGAAGTGCAATGGACTGGTCCCTCCGGTCCCAAGGACGAGATTGTTCTGGCCGCACCAAACACCTCTGACGATGAGCGTATCACCGCCACGCAAACTCGTTGGGGATCTCCGGCGCGACTCAAGGCACCAGACAGCCAGGGCCCCTATGAGTTGCGCTACAGGGTCGGCGCGTCCGGCCGGATCATTGCTCGCATTCCCATCATGATTGGAGGCTCTGAATGAGACATCTGCCGCTTGCAATCCCTGCCGTCGCCTTGCTTGCCGCTTGCGTGCCCGACACGCCCCCGGCTACCGACCGCCCGGCTGGCGGAGTAGTCACATTCATGCCGGTCAGGTCGGATGGCACCGGGTTCTGCCGTGTCGGCTATAGCGTGACCTACCCGGCCGACATCGCGCCGCACAGCCGCCGGATCACAGTATCGGAACCGGCCACCGGCACGACCAGTAGCTATGACCTGCCGATCCCGCCTCTTGGGCCGCCCCGCGCCTTTACCGAACAGGGCGGCATGATCACCTTCGAACGTCTGGCGGATGCCACCATCATGGAGTGCAACCCAGATCTGACGCGACGGAGCCTGACCGTCGGCCCCTGCACCAGCGGGGATTGCGCGCCGGCGCGCTTCGCCCCCGATCCCGCACTGGCACCCTTGCGTCTGGAGGGGAGGGTTCAGGAATGAGACCGACTGCTCTTATTGTCGCGTTCAGCCTTGCCCTCGCAGCGCAACCCGCTTTCGCCAACGAGGTCTGTAGGGCCGAGGTTCACCGCGCCGGAAAATTTGACCTGCGCCAGATCGGCCCATTGATCGAAGGTATCTGGACCGAAGAAGCCATTGGCGCAAAGCCCGTCATGGGCGTGCAACACGGACTTATGGAGATCACCTATGACCGTAACCGCAACCGTCTTTATCTCGGCGGCGGCGGTGGTGCGATGACTGAACTGGTCCCGGTGCGTGGTGGAAACAAGCCTCTGCGATACGACTTTGTGAAGGGTCAGAAGATGGACAAGAAGTTCCATATGATGGTGCCGGAGCCCTTTGAGTGGGCGCTTGTTCAGGATTGCCAGATCGATTCAGCACCACAATTCGAATGGCAATTCGGCAGCGGCTCTCGACAGTCGCAAGGTGTCATCAGCTTTTTCTCGGAGCGGGAGGCGATGGGGACAAAACGGAACTCAGCCTATGGCCTGCGAGAGCAGGTCATAAGCAGGTAGGAGGGAAGAATGCACAAACACCATATTGGCATTCTGTGTCTTCTTCTCGCAACTCCAGTCTCGGCTTTGGATTCAGTCGGGACTGTAACTGCCAAGCTGGAAGGACAAGACCTCACATGGCAGGTGCTGCGGCAGGAAGACGGCTCAGCCATGGTGCAGGTTACGGATATCGGCCCGATCAGCATGATCGACCTATCCGCTTTTGGCGACGGGAACTTCTATATCGGTTTGGTCTATGAAGGCAGCCCTGCGATCGAAAAAGCGCCAGCTGGGATCACCATTGATATGCGGCCCGACAAAGGTCCGTTGGCGGGCACTATCTGGAAAAGTGACAAGGCACCTTCCGCCCCAGAGATGAGTCTTGAGCGGCTCGACCTTCAAGACACGGGCCGGATGGAGGCCAGTTTCACGGCGGTTCTGTGCCGCAATGATGACCCCGCGCAATGCAAGACTGTGACAGGGCGCATCGATACGGATCTGGCAGGCCGATGATCCAGAACATCCTCAGGACCGATCAGGTCCGCGTGATCTCAAATGACCCCACCGCTCTGGAAATCGAGAACCGTCCGGTCCGTCCCACAGCCCTTGGCGTGGCTGCCATCTTGGTTGCGGTGGCGGCAAGCATGGCTGCAATAGCCGACGGCGCATGGGGAACTGGAGTGACGGTCCTGATCATGGCTGCCGTGGTTGGTGGCGCTTTTCTGACCGAAGTGGCGCAGCTCACCCAATTGCGGCTGGACCGGAACACAGGCACAGCCCGGCTCCGCGTCACTACATTGCGCGGTAGGGACGAGACATGCCTGACCCTGTCAGAGATCACCGGTGCCGAGCTTCAGACCCGCTACGGAAGCGCCGCAGGGAATGATGACGTCCGTCTGATCCTAAAGTTGACCAATGGCGCGACGATGCATGAGGTGGTTCTGCCTCTGGCGCGGCCGCAGTCCGGTGATGTGGCCCATTTGGCACATGTCATAAACACATGGCTGTCAGTGCCTACCCGGAAAGGTGCCACATGAGCGTGCAAACCGATACCCCAGACCTGTTCGAACTTGAGCTTGGCATCCCACGTTTCATCCTGTGGTTCGTGATGCTGCCAATCCTGCCGGTCACGCTGATCGGATTGGCCAACCTCATCGGAGGCGAGGTTCTAACGGCTCTGGTTCTCTTGATCGGGCTGAACGGGGCATTCTTGGTGGGCTATGTCGCCCTGTCTGAAACGACGAGCCTCCAGCTTGACGCGCGGAAGGGACTGGCAATTGTCACCCGGCGGTCACGCCTGGGCGAGCGGCAAGAACACTATCCGCTCGACAGTCTGGATAGCGCCGAACTGGAACGCACTCACACCACTGGTGAAGGCCGTTCGACGTCGAAAGTCGTGCTGGTTTTTCGCAATACCAGACCTGCTACAAGGGTGGCCCTATCACGCTGGAGCGTAGCCGGAAGCGGGCCGGGCGACATCGCAAATCAGATCAATGACTGGCTGCGGCAGAACGCAAACTGAACCAACATGCCATCTCACTTGAACGCCAGACTGCATCTGTCCCGATACGATACCTTTACACGCCGCCCCACAGTGTCAATTTCCGCAGAATCAGAGTTGACGTCATTTCCTGCTGTTTGTTATACTTTTATTATAAATCAACAACTTAAACTACAATCCCACTGCCGCAGCCAACTTGCCTGAGATTGCGATGACATGTGTGGTGCGGGCTGCGTGACCGTCGTGGCGGGTGCGTGGGGGCTGCGCTTGAGGTGATCGCCTTGGCTGGACGGCCATTGGCCTGCGCGCAATGGCGGTTGATCCGGGAAATCAGGCCGCCTGGACCATGGACGATGATGCCTGTTTCGGCAGGGAAAGTGTGAATGTGCTGCCACGGCCGACGGTGCTTTGCACGCTGATGTTTCCGCCTGCGCGTTGGGCCAGTTCCCGCGCAACGGTCAGGCCGAGGCCGGTTCCGGCGGCGCTGCGCGAAAATGACAGGTCCGTTTGATGGAATGCGAAAAAGATCTTGTCGAGTTCATGGGGTTCGATGCCAATTCCGGTATCGGATACAGCGATATGAACCTTGTCGTCGGATTCGGTGACAATCACGGATACTTTGCCTGAATCCGTGAATTTGATCGCATTTCCCATCAGATTGATCACGATTTGCCGGGTGCGGATGATATCTGCCAGCATGGTGCAGGGAATGATCTGCGTTTCCAGATCCAGCCCCTTCTGCTCGGTGAGAACGCGCATCTGTTCGACCACCGGCTCCAGCACCTCCTGCACATTGCACAGTTCAGGATGCATCTCGAGGCTTCCTGTCTCCATCTTGGCATAATCGAGAAGCTGGTTGACCAGAAACAAAAGATGCTCGCCCGATTTCTCGATTTTCTCCATGCCTGTGGTTGCGAAGGCCAGGACTTCGTCAATGCTGCTTTTGACAAGATTGACATTCACAGGTTGCCGCAAAAGCCGCTCATCCAATTGTCGCGCCGACGGAAACTGACGCAGGTTTTTCCCCAGCCGGGCATAGCCCAGGATGACCGTCAGGGGTGTTCTGAGTTCGTGGCTGACAACGCTCATGAAATTCATCTTCGCCTGATCCGCGACCTTGGCCGCTTCTCGCGCATGTTCGAGTGCGGCCAGATCCAGACGTGCCTGCGTCTCACTGTCCTGCAATTGGCGCGACACGCGCAACAGACGCTGCGTGAACCATAGCAGAATGGTGCTGCCCACCAGCCCCAGCAGCAACAGGAAGGGCCAGGTCTGCACGAACAGATCCATGCCGGGGCGTTCCGGTTTCCAGACAAGCCAGGCGAGGCTATCACCCGTCGGTCCGATCAGCGCAGTGCCAGCAAAGGGCTGGACCGGCGGGGTCGGAGAGAAGGCCACCTCCTCAAGCTCGATCGTTTGACCGATCTCCTGCGCGAAATTGGAATCCACGCGGCGCAGCGCGATGTGGAGTGCTTCGCTTCCGGGGGCCTGCGCCAATTCCCCGGAATCCGAGATGATGGGAACAAGGCTGACAATGGATACCTCATCGTTGAACCGCAGCGGGGCCACGACCGCCACTTCGCTCATCGCTTCGAGCGGATCATCCTGTTGCGCGCGGATGTCCGACATGATCTGGCGCATTTGCACGACAAGCGGGGCAATGATCTCTGCCCGGGTGTCATAGGCCCTCGGGGTCAGGACTTCCCCCTGCACCGAGGCAAAGACCGGCCTGTTCGCCTGATCAAGAATGTAGTTTTCGTGGTGCCCGAAGTAATTCTGCATCCAGACGCCAAGGTTGTCATCCATCCAGGTCTGATTGACGGCTGCGACATTGAGAACGGCGTCATCCCAGACGGTCGCACTGCGCTGTTGCTGTGGAATGCTTGCCATGGCTGCATCAAGCCTGCGGGCGGCGAAACGCTGTTGGCGGGCCAGAGCGTCTCCATCCGTGAGTTTGATTGCGTTGTAGCTGACAAAGATCAGGCCAAGCAGGACGGCCCCGAACACGGCAAACAGAAAAACGGAAATCTGCAAAGAGAGCGCGTTGTGTTTGGCCGACATGTTGTAGCTGACTTTATTATCTGCGGGTTGAACCATGCTGTGAGCCAGCCGAAGGGCTCTGCGCGCGACGACATCCGGGACTCACCGCGGATGACCCGGATCCGCTAGCCATAGATTGCGGCGAAGATTGGGCATCCGGCGAAAAACGGATAGGGCGCCAGTCGTTTTCGGTTTTGACCTGCACCTTGGCCACATCGCATTGGGCCATATCCGGCGCGACACACCGACAGGAACCACCGCAATCCTGGGTGGGCAGAGCGGCGCGCGCATCACAGTTCCCTCGCTTTCAGTCACAGCGTGGTGAAAATCGGGAGCCTGATGGGGGTGTCATGCGTTCACCTGACGAATGTGCACGATGAAGGGGATTTTCCGATGCTGACCAGACGCCATTTCATTGCAACGAGCGCCGCTCTGTTCTCGGCTCCGATTGCGGGGCCTGTGCTTGCGGCGGGCAGACCGAGCGAGGCGCAGAAGGCGGCCTGGGATGCCATGGTGACGCCGCCCGGCTACGATCCGGCCACCACGAACCCATGGGGTCTGCATCCCCGGTTCCTGCCCCAGCGGGTCGAGGCGCGCGGCGATCTGTTGCCGGGCGACATCCATGTGGATGCGGTCGCGCGCTATCTTTATCATATCGAGCAAGGCGGAACGGCGATGCGCTATGGCGTGTCCATCGGACGGGCCGGACTTTATGAACCGGGCACCTATACGATCCGTCGCAAGGTGGAATGGCCGCGCTGGACACCGACCAAATCCATGATCGAGCGCGAGCCCGAGCTTTACGCGCAATATGAGGACGGGATGGAGCCGGGGCCGCAGAACGCACTGGGGTCGCGCGCGCTCTATCTCTATGTCGGGAACCGCGATACCTATCTGCGGATTCACGGCACCCCCTCGCCGCAGTCGATCGGGGGGCGCGCCAGCTCGGGCTGTGTGCGGATGGCAATGCCGCATATCAACGACCTATACGAGCATGTGGATACGGGTGTGACCGCCTATCTCTATCCGCCTGAGGCTGATGGGCTGGCCTGACCATAACGCAAATCCGCCCGGCACGACCGGGCGGATTTCGTATGAGGCCACAGAAAAGGGCGACCGGATCAGCCGCGCGGTGTGCAGATCGGGTTGCCGGCCGGGGTTCTGAGGGGCAGCATCGTCGTCTCGACCGGGCCGGAATGCTGATACCAGTAGCAGCCATCGTCCATGATCCTGACCGCCTGAAGGTTCTGGGTCGGATCGGCCAGCGTGATGACCTCTGGCGGCAGTTCGGCAATGAAACCCGTCTCGGTTTCGGAGGCCGGCGGCATCGGTGCGGCGCAGGCGGCCAACGCCAGCAGGACGGCCCCTGCGGCCAGAGCCTTGCCGCCCTTGGGGGCGGGCATTGCGTGAGTGTCGTCTGTGTGGTGCATCATGGTCTGTTCCTGACTTGGTTCGATCAATTGCGCCATCGCCGCAGAGCAATCTGCGCATGACAGCATGAGGACAAGTGCCGGGCGGGGATTGCGGTTCCGGGCAGGCGCCGCTTTGTCCAGGATCAGTGCGCAAATGTCACAGTCTGCATCAGACCTGCTGCAAGGGGCGCGCTGGCACGGGTCTGTCTGACCCGCCCGGGCGTGGATCAGGCCACCCTCCCCTCCTTGATGCCGGAGATGGCCTGGATCAGATTGTCCTCCGTCACCTCCTCGCTGGTGAACTCGCGCATCACCCGGCCCGCGAACATCGCGATGATGCGGTCTGAAACATGCAGCACCTCGGGCATTTCCGAGCTGATGACGATCACCGCATAGCCCTGCGCGGCCAGATCGCGGATCAGGTTGTGGATCTCGGATTTCGAGCCGACATCAATGCCCCGCGTCGGCTCATCCACGATCAGCACCTTGGGACGCATCGACAGCCATTTGCCGATCACGATCTTCTGCTGGTTCCCGCCCGAGAGATTGCCGACGATCTGTCGCCAGCCCGGCGTGCGGATGTCCAGCTTCTCCTTGTAGTGATCGAAAATCTCGACCTCGGCCCCGCTGCTGACGAAGGGACCGGCGCGCAGGCCATCGACCTGCGGCAGGGTCATGTTGTCTCGGCAGTTCATGCCCAGCACAAGGCCCTGGTTCTTGCGATCCTCGGGGACAAGGGAAATACCGTGGCGGATCGCCTCGATTGGCGAGGTGATCCTGACGGCCTGACCCTCCAGCAGGATCTGGCCCGCAGAGGGGGTCCGCAGCCCGAACAGGGTTTCGGCAATCTCGGTCCGCCCGGCGCCCACAAGGCCGTAAAAACCCAGCACCTCGCCCTTGCGGAGCGAGAAGCTGACATCCTGAAACAGGGTGCCGCAGGTCAGATCCCGCACTTCCAGCGCGACATCGCCCATCTGGTGATGGCTGGCGTTGCGCGACAGATCAAGGCTGCGGCCGATCATCAGCTGCGTCACCTCATCCTCATCCGTCTCCGCCGTTATCAGGGTGCCGCGATACTGCCCGTCGCGCAGCACGGTGATGCGGTCGGTGATCTTGAAGATCTCCTCCATCCGGTGCGAGATGTAGATGATGCCCACGCCCCGCGCCTGCAAGTCAGCGATGACCTTGAACAGCACCACCTTTTCGGCATCGGTCAACGACGCAGTCGGCTCGTCGAAGATCACCGCGCGCGGGTTGACGGTCAGGGCGCGGCCGATCTCGACCATCTGCTGATTGGCGATGGACAGATCCCCCACCCGTGTGCGGGCATCAAAGCCGACGTTCAGGGTTTCCAGGATCGCGTCGGTGGTGTCATAGAGGGTTTTCCAATCGACGCGACCAAAGGATTTCAGGGGCAACTCGCCCAGAAAGATGTTCTCGGCCACGCTCAGCTCATCAGCCAGGCTCAGCTCCTGATGGATGAAGACCACCCCCTTGGCCTTGGCCTGTTGGGGCGAGGTCATGATAACGGGTTCCTCGGCAATGAAGATCCGTCCGGCATCGGGCGCGTGAATGCCGCCCAGCACCTTCATCAGCGTGGATTTGCCTGCGCCGTTTTCGCCCATCAGGGCGTGCACCTCTCCGGGCATGACAGACAGGGACACGCCGTCCAGCGCGCGCACACCGGGGAAGGTCTTGACGATACCATCCAGCCGCAGGACAGGGGTGATCTCGGTCATATCTTCAACTCCTCTTTGCCCTTGCGGTTCAACTGGCGGTCCAGCAACAGCACGGCAATCAGGATCAGGCCGATCACCAGATTGACCGTCTCGGTCGCGGCCCCGATATGGCCCAACCCCTTGCGCAGCAACTGGATCGCGATCACGCCGCCCAGCGTGGACAGGATCGAGCCATAGCCCCCCGTCAGCTTGGTGCCGCCCAGCACCACCGCCGTGATCGCCCAGAGTTCGAACAGCATCCCGTCATTGGGATTGACCGAGCCGCTCTCGGAGTAGAAGACCACCGCCGACAGCGCCGCCAGAAAGCCGATCAGCACGAAATTCCACATCATGTGGGGACCGACCCGGATGCCCGCATTCACCGCCGCCTCGCGGTTGTTGCCGATGGCATAGGCGTTGCGCCCATGCACCGTGCGCGTCATCAACAGCCACAGCGCCAGTGCCGCCATCAGCAGGAACCATGTGGCGGTATGCAGACCCAGAAACTGCGCCTCGGCAAAATCCACCAGCGTCCAGTTCAGGTGGCTGGTCGGCTGCTCGCCGTTGATCATGAAGACCAGACCGCGATAGCCCAGCATCGACCCCAGCGTGACGATGAAGGCATCGACCCCGGTTTTCCACACGATCAACCCGTTGAGCGCCCCCAGAACCGTGCCCGTCAGCAGCGCCAGCCCCCAGGCCAGCGGAATGGCCCAGTCGCCCATCGCCTGCAACGCCGGCCATGTCATGCTGTCCAGCAGCACGATGGCCGACAGCGCATAGGTGGCCCCCACGCTCAGGTCGATATTGCCGTTGATCATGATGATCGTCATGCCCAGCGCGATGATCCCTATGGGGGCCGATTGCTTGAGCAATAGCAGCATGTTGTCGAAATCCATGAAGGCCTTGTCCGAGACTGCGAGGAATTCCCCCGCGATGGAGAAGAAAGCCAGTTCGACAAGGATGAAGCCCCAGATCGCCCCGTGTTTCAGCGCGTCTTTTCTGCGTGCGGTTGTCATCGGCACCCCTCCCTCATGCGGTGGGGGACCACAGGCGGCCCCGCTTTGCTGCGACATCCAGCCAGACGGCCAGGATGATGATGCCCCAGGTCACGACATATTGGACATAAAAGGCCAGTCCCATCAGCAGCAGTCCATTCTGGATAAAGCCAAGGATCAGCACGCCGATCACCGTCTTGAAGATGGTGCCGGACCCGCCCATCAGGGACGCGCCGCCCAGAATGACGGCGGCCAGCACCTGCAACTCCATCCCCTGCCCCACGGTGTTCTGGCTGCCCAGGCTGCGGCTGGCCTGCAACAGCCCTGCCACGGCCACGCAGAAGGACGACAGCACATAGGTCAGGAACACGATCCGCGCCCGCGGGATGCCCGAGAAGGTCGCGGCCTGCCCGTTGCCGCCCACGGCATAGACCTTCCGCCCGAAGGCGGTGCGCGACAGCACGATGCCAAGGATGATCGCCAGGCCCGCGAAGATCAGGATCGGCACCGGCACGCCCAGCACCCGCCCCTGCCCGAAGACCGCGAACCATGTTCCCGCCTTGTCGGCAATGTCCATGTTCTTGCCGCCCGACCATGTCAGGGTCAGACCATGGATCGCCGACAGCATCCCCAGCGTCACGATCAGCGAATTCAGCTTCATATAGCCCACCAGAAACCCGATGAAGGCCCCCAGCGCCAGGGTCAGGGCGAACATGGCCGGAATGGCCAGCGCGGGGCCGATCTTGTCATGCAGATCCAGCACCACGATGGTGGAGAGTGACATCATGGATCCCACCGACAGATCAAAGTTGCCCCCGATCACGACAAAGGTGACGCCCAGCGCCATCACGCCCAGAATGGCCGAGGACCGGATCACGCCCGAAATGTTGTCAATCGCGATGAAGCGTTGATTGGCCAGCGCGAACCCGATCATGAAGATCGCAAAGGCGATCAGGATACCCTGTTTCGCAAGGAGTCTGCCGATCCCCTGTTTGGTCATGTCTGCCATGTCATTCTCTCTCCCCCCTCGGTGTCGGCGGGTGCCGTTTTTTCAGCATGTTTTTTCCCGCGAAACCGGTTCCCACTTTTGCGCAACATGCTCTACACTAGGGTCATTCCCCCATCGATCATGATGATCTGCCCTGTCATGTAGTCGCTGTCACGCGACGCAAGAAAGGTCGTTGTGCCGGTGATGTCCGCAGGTTTGGCCACACGCCCGCGCAGGATCTGCGCCGAGAATTCCTCCATCGCCTGACCGGGGCGGGTCGCGGCACCGATCTCCAGCAGATCGTGATCGACCTGCTCCCACATCTCGGTTGCCACCACACCGGGGGCGAACCCCGTCACCGTGATGTCATGCTTGGCCAGATCGCGCGCGCCCGACTGGGTCAGCGACACGACGGCCCATTTGCTGGCGCAATAGGGGGCGACATTGTCGAACCCCTGACGGCTGGCCACGCTGGCGGTGTTGACGATCTTGCCGCCGCCGCCTTGGGCGATCATCTGGCGCGCGGCTTCCTGCATTCCGATCATGCAACCAAGCCCGTTGATTCCCATGATGAAATTCCAGTTCTCCTCGGTCACGTCGAGGAAATTCATCGGCTTGTTCACGCCCGCATTGTTGAACATCACATCCAGCCGGCCCAAGGCCCCGACCGCCTGCGCAATCATCGCCCGCACCTGCGCACGGTCGGTGACATCGACGGCGGCATGGGTCACTCTGGCCCCGGTCGATGCGGCCCGCGCGGCATTGGCCTTGGCGACGGCGGCCACTTTGGTGGCGTTGATGTCGGCAAAACACACATGCGCGCCCTCATCCAGCAGCGCCTCTCCTATGGCGCGACCGATCCCCTGGGCCGCCCCCGTCACAATACAGCAACGTCCCGCAACACGCGACATTCCGCACCTCCGTCAACTTTTTCTATGCATGGAACACGAAACGCGCAGGGCAACCTTGCCCCGCGCATCCCGTGAGAGGAGATCAGAAGACGGGTTTGGTGAACTCGTCCATGTTGTCCTGCGTGATCTTCGGCGTGTCGAAATAGTTGAGGAAGGGCAACTCCTCGCCGTTCAGGATGTCGATCGCGGTCTTGAGCGCGGCTTCGGCATCATCGACCGGAGATTGGTAGATCGAGCCCCAATACTCGCCCGCCGCCATCGCGTCATAGCCCACGGCGAAATTGGTGGCGCCGACGAAGATGATCCCCTCGCGTCCCGCCGCCTTGGCCGCGTTCAGCGCGCCCACGCCCATGTTGTCATCACCGGCGTAAACACCGTCGATGTCATCATATTTCACAAGAAAGGCTTCCATCACCTGCTGCGACTTCTCGCGGTTCCAGTCGCCGGGCTGCGTTTCCACCAGCGTCACATCGGGGCAGACCTCTGGCAGGCGGTCGTCGAAACCCTTCTGCCGCTCGATGGCGGTGGTGTAACCGGGTTGGCCGGAAATCTGCACCACGCGGGCCTCGGATTCGATGCCCATGTCCTTGAACTTGTCGCACATGATCTCGGCGGCGCGCGCGCCCTGGGTGACATTGTCCGGCCCCGAGAAGGAGGCCACGAAATCGAAGCCCTGCTCGGCAATGTTGGAATTGGTGACGACGACCGGGATGCCCGCGCTATGCGCCTTGCGCACGGCCGGGATCACCGCCTCGCCATTGGTGGGCCAGATGATGATGGCGTCCACTTCCTGCTGGATCAGGTCTTCCATCTGGGCGATCTGGCGGGCCACATCGCCGCCTGCATCCAGAACGACAACCTCGACATCCGGGTTCGCCTCGGCGGCGGCGATGAACGCCTGCTCATAGGTCGTCTGATAGCTGTCAACGCCCACGTTGTTCTGCGTGATGCCGATCGTCATCGTCTCGGCGGCGGCGGCGGTTGCGAACAGTGCCGTCGTGCAAGTCAGCGCGACCTTCAGTGTCACTTTCATTCTCGGGTTCCTCCCATCGGTTATTGTGTCACGTTTGCAGGCGACCTCCCAGCCTCAGGTGATCCTCACCCGGCGCAAACGCCCCCTTATCCAGCGCGATTTTACCCGGCGTGAACGCTGCAAAATTATCCATTCCGGATTTATGAATATCCATTTTGGATTTTTTTGCGATACTGGCCGGATATCAAATTGATCAGCTTGGGATGAGACAAATGATTGGCAAGCGACGCGGCCTCAGCGCCCCCGTCCGGTTGGATAAGATGCAGCACCTCATGGCAGGACATGATCGTTTTGGACAATTCGCGCCCTCCGGGTCCGCGACCCCGTCCACGATCCCGGCCAGCCCCGAGCTGAAGCAGGTCGTCGAGTTCCTCATGAACCTGTCGGTCGAGTTGGACAGCACCATTGATCCCAACACGCCGAACCCGCATCTGAACATGCTGCTGCATCTGTTGCGCAACCATATCGAGGGGCGGATGGTCTCGCCCTCGGCCATGGTTGCGGCGGCGGGGGTGCCCTATGCGACGGCCACGCGCAAGCTGGCCGAGATCCAGGATGCAGGGCTGGTGGAACGGCGCGCCCGCACCCGCACCGGCAAGTCCTACTCCCTGCATCCCAGCACCCGCCTGCTGGAGAGTGTCAACCAGATGGCCGACCGGATCGACCGGATGATCCGCACCACCTTTGGCGGTGCCGAGAGCACGTCCGAATCCGCGGATTACTATTTCGGCGGCTCCTATCAGCCGGGCACGGCCACCATCGCCCCGCCGACGGCCCTGCCCCAGCCGCTGAAACTGCCCGGCGGCCTGCGCATTCTGGTGCATGGCGATCCGACCTTCATGGTGATGGAGGGGTTGAAGCGGCAGTTCGAGCAGATGGTCGGCACCGATATTCATCAGCGCGCCTTCTCCATCGACCGGCTGTATGAAGAGGCTTTGCGCAACGCCGACCGGCCCAAAAGCCGCTATGACCTGATCGCCGTCGATCTGCCCTGGGTGGGCGAATTCGCGGACAAGGGCGTGATCCGCCCGCTGGATTCGATCATGGATGTGGCCCGGCTGGATCCGGCGGATTTCCACACCGCAGGCTGGCGTGCGGCGCATTGGGGTGGGCGTCCGTTCGGCGTGCCCAGCCAGACCACGCCCGAGTTGATGTTCTATCGCAAGGATCTGTTCGCCGCCGACGGACTGGAACCGCCGACCACCACCGAGGCCGTGATCGCAGCCGCGCGGCATTTCCACAATCCCCGGCGCGGGCGCTATGGCGTGGCCTGGAATGCCGCGCGCGGCACGGCTCTGGGTCATACCTTCATGATGACCTGTGCGGCCTTTGGCCAGCCCATCATCGACATTCCGGAAATCGCGGGCGGCTATGACGCCGACACGCTGGCCGGGCGCAGCTTCCGCCCGATGCTGGACACGGACCGCGCCCATGCGGCGGCGGATTACCTGATGGAATTGCTGAAATATTCGCCCCCCGACATTCTGTCGATGTCCTGGTTCGAACGGATCCGACCCTATGGCGCGGGGCAGGTCGCGATGGCTTACGGCTACACGCTGCTGGCCCCCTATTTCGAATTGGACGAAAGCTGCCCGGCCCATGGGAACACCGGCTATCTGCCGCATCCGCACGGGCCTGAAGGCGCGCCGATCGCGCCGGTGGGCGGCTATGTCCTGTGCATCCCCTCCAATCTGGCGGAAGACAGGCTCGATGACGCGGTCGAGGCGCTGGTGGCCTTCACCTCGCCCGCGGCGCAGAAACTTTATGCCCAGAACGGCAGCCGCACCGCGCCGCGCTATTCCGTCGGGGCCGACCCCGAGGTGCGCCGCCTGTCGCCCATCTTTGAACTGGTCGATCAGATGTCCTGGCGGGACGAGCTGCAATTCTGGCCGCGCCCGCCGATCCCGCAGATCTCGGACATCATCCGCCTGTGCGGGCTGGAACTGCACGACATGCTGCGCGGGATCGTCACCCCGCGCGTGGCCTTGGCGCGGGTGCAGGCGCAGGCCGAACAGATTTTACGACACAAGGTCACGTAGGGAGGAACACCATGGACCCGAACCGCCTCAAGGGGAAAAACATCCTGATCACAGGTGCCGCGCGCGGCATGGGCGCCGCCAATGCCGAGGCTTTCGCCAGTCAGGGCGCCAATGTCTGCATCGGCGATCTGGATCTGGACGCCGCACAAGAGGTGGCATCCCGCATCAATGAAGCCGGAAATGGCCGCGCCATCGCCGTGCGGATGGATGTGACCCAGCGCGCCGACAATGCCGCCGCCGTTGCCGCAACGGTCAAGGCTTTCGGGACGATCAACGTGGGTCTGTTCAACGCAGGTCTGAACAAGCCCCGGTTCTTCATGGATATTGATGAGGATAACTGGGACATGATCATGAACGTCAACACCAAAGCCATGTGGCTGGGGATGCAGGAAACCGCCCGCCAGATGATCGCCCAAGGTCCGATGGAGGGGCATCCCTACAAGCTGATCAACGTGGGCTCCATCGCGTCGCGCAAGCCTTTGGTGGATGTGACGGTCTACTGCACCTCGAAATACGGCTGTCTGGCGCTGACCCATTGCGGGGCGATTGGCCTTGCCGAACATAACATCACCGTCAACGGCTATGCGCCCGGCGTGGTCGTCACCCCGCTCTGGGAACAGTTGGACAAGGATCTGGTCGAGATCGGTTTCAAGGACCGTGAGGGCCAGGCCTATGACGACATCGTGCGCGATGCCTTGCAGATCAAGCGCGTGTCCTATCCGCGTGATATCGTCGGCACGGCCTCGTTCCTGGCCAGCGACGACAGCGATTACATGACCGGCCAGATGATCCACATAGATGGCGGCTGGTGCATCCAGTAATCCACTAAACTACTGATAAAACGCAAGAAACGGTGCGGAACCCCCGCATCCGGAGGAGATATTCATGTCACGTGCCCTGATGCCGAACCTGCTGACCCCGCAAGATCTGGAACCCAACTGGGAATGGCGCGAACGCCTGCCAGCCTGGGGCCACACCACCGTGGATTTCGAACGCCGCATCGACCATGACCGCCTGCGCCGCTATCGTCTGGCCCGCACGCGGCAGGCGTTGCAGGCCTCGAACGCGGGCACGCTCTT
>JAMWZG010000119.1 GCA_024304855.1 Paracoccaceae bacterium | reverse complement strand
AAACTGCACCGGACCACCTGCCTCATGCCCACCCATCACGAGACCCGCCGTCTGCCCTATAGCGCGCAGCAGATGTATGATCTGGTCGCGGATGTGGCGCAGTATCCGCAGTTTCTGCCCTGGTGCGCGGCGGCCCGCATCCGCTCGGTCACGCCACGCGCCGACGGGGCCGAGGTGATGGAGGCGGATCTGGTCATCAGCTTCAAGGTCTTCCGCGAACGATTCGGCAGCCGCGTCACCCTCTGGCCCGAGGCGCGGAAGATCGACACCGAATATCTGGACGGTCCCTTCCGTTACATGAAATCGAACTGGTCCTTCGCCGATGCACCCGAGGGGGGCTGCAACGTCACCTTCTTCGTGGATTTCGAATTCCGCAACGCCGTGCTCCAGGGCATCATCGGCGTCGTGTTCAACGAGGCGATGCAGCGCATCGTCCGCGCCTTCGAACGGCGCGCGGCACAGCTTTACGCCGCCTGAAACCCCGCTATGCTGGCCCCCGAACACAGGAGCCAGTCAACATGAGCATCACCCAACAGATCGCTGAATTCACATCCGAAACTGCCACGCCGCAGATTCCGGCGCAGGCGTTGCGGATGATGCAGCTTTCCTTTCTGGACTGGGCCGCCGTCGCGATTGCCGGGCGGGACGAGCCGGTGGCGCGCATCACCCGCGAGATGGTGCTGGACGAAGGCGGCACGCCGCAGGCCAGCCTGATCGGGCATCAGACCCGCGTGCCCGCCCGCGCTGCGGCGCTCTCCAACGGCACCACCAGCCACGCGCTGGATTATGACGATACGCATTTCGCCCATATCGGCCATCCTTCCGTCGCCGTGATCCCCGCCGCCCTCGCCGTGGCCGAGGCGCGGGGCATCGGCGGCGCCGACCTGCAAGCCGCCGCCCTGATCGGGGTCGAGGCGTCGATCCGCATCGGCGTCTGGCTGGGGCGCAACCACTATCAGACCGGCTTTCACCAGACCGCCACCGCCGGAGCCTTTGGCGCAGGCATGGCCGCCGCCCGCCTGATGGGTCTGGATGCACAGGGCTGCGCCATGGTGCTGGGCCTGCTCGCCACCCGCGCCTCGGGGCTGAAATCGCAATTCGGCACCATGGGCAAACCCTTCAACGCCGGCCTCGCCGCCGCCAATGGGGTCGAAGCGGCAACGCTGGTCGCGCGCGGCTTCATTGCCAATCCCGACGCGCTGGAAAGCGCGCAGGGATTCGGCCCCACCCATGCAGGCGAGCAGATCACCTCTGCCCTGCAAGGCCTTGGTCAGCAATGGCTATTCGATACGATCAGTCACAAGTTCCACGCCTGCTGCCACGGTCTTCATGCCGTGCTGGAAGCAGGCCTCACCCTTGCACCGCTGGACGCTCAGGTGATCGAGAGGATCGAGGTCACGACCCATCCCCGCTGGATGACCGTCTGCAACCAGATGGCCCCCACAACAGGGCTAGGCGCCAAGTTCAGCTATGGCACCGTTCTGGCGATGCAGGTGCTGGGCCACGACACCGCCGTCCTGAGCAGCTATTCCGACACGGTCTGCGCCGATCCGACGGTGCAGGGCCTGCGCGCGCGGGTCCATGTGACCGCCGATGACAGCGTGGCCGAAACCGCCACCCGCCTGCGCGTGGTGCTGCGCGACGGCCCGGTGCTGACGGCGAGCCATGATCTCAACGCGCCGATGACACTGGACGCCCGGCAGGCCAAGATCCAGACCAAGGCGCGCAGCCTTCTGGGCGAGGATCGCGCCACCGCGCTCTGGTCGCTGATTGCGGCGCAGGCGGACGCTGGGCAATTTGCAGATGGGTTGAAGTAAGCGCCTTCTCAAAGGCTTGCGGCGCGCAGCTCAGGCAATGACCTGCGCCAGCAGGGCCAGCGCATGATCCGCCGCCGCCTGCCGGACGCGTCCCCGGCCAAGCGCGCCGAACTCCACGGTTTCGGCCCGCACAGGCCGTCCCGTGACGGCCAGCCCGAAACAGACCCGCCCCTCGGGCTTGAACTCCGATCCGCCGGGGCCTGCGATCCCGGTGATCGACACGGCCACATCCGCCCCGGACCGGGCCAGCGCACCGGCCGCCATCTCCTGCGCAACAGGCTCTGACACGGCCCCATGGGCCGCGAGCGTCTCTGCCGCCACGCCCAGCATCTCGACCTTGGCAGCGTTGGAATAGGTGACAAAGCCCCGCTCGAACACATCCGACGACCCGGCCACATCGGTCAGGGCCACAGCCACCATCCCGCCCGTGCAGCTTTCCGCCGCGGCAATGCGGAAACCTGATTTTCGATAGGCATCAATGATCTGCGCGGCTTTGCTCATCTTACATCCCCAGCACGCCATGCGACAGCCAGGCGCCGAATCCCACGACCAGCGCCGCCATGACACCTGCGATCACATCATCCAGCATCACGCCCAAGGGCCCGTGTTGCCGATCCGCCCAACCCACCGGGCCGGGCTTGGTGATGTCGAACAGCCGGAACGCCACGAAAGCCACCACCCAACCGGGCCAAAGCGCCAGGGCCGAGGCGCCCGAATGGCTTGCCCCGATCATCACCGGCAGCAGCGCGATCCATTGACCCGCCACCTCGTCAATCACAATCTCGGAAGGGTCGTGATCCGCTTTTCCCTTTGTTTCCCGCGATGTGGCCCACCATCCTGATGCAAAGGCCAGCAGAATTCCCAGGCCGAACAGCGGCACACCGCCCAAGGCGAACAGCGCCCATCCCACAGGCAGCGCCGCCAGTGACCCCCAGGTGCCCGGCGCGGGCCTGAGATGGCCGACACCGCCGAAGGTCGCGATGATATGGCTCGCCCCGCTCATGGCTTGACCAGCGTGGCCGTGGCCAAAGCCGCAATGCCTTCCTCGCGCCCGGTGAAGCCCAACCGCTCGCTCGTCGTGGCCTTCACCGACACGCGCGCAGGCTCCAGCCCCATGATCGCCGCCATCGCCGCCTGCATCGCCACCGCATGAGGGCCGATCTTGGGATATTCACAGACAAGAGTGCAGTCTATGTTGCTGATCCGAAACCCGTTCTCCGCCGCCAGGCCAACCGCGTGGCGCAGAAAGATATGGCTCTCGGCGCCCTTCCACTGCGGGTCTGAGGGGGGGAAATGCCGCCCGATATCGCCCAATGCCAGCGCGCCATAGATCGCATCCGTCACCGCATGCATCCCCACATCGGCATCCGAATGCCCCACCAGCCCGCGCCCATGCGGCACCCGAACCCCGCAGAGCATGACGTGATCGCCATCCCCGAAACGGTGCACGTCATAGCCATTGCCAAGTCTTACATCCATGCCAAACCCTTGGTTTTTCAGTATCCGTTCCGCCCGCGCCAGATCGCCGGGCGTGGTGATCTTCAGGTTATCCTCATGCCCCGGCGTAATGACAACCCGCATCCCGGCGGCGCGCGCCACCTCCACATCATCGGCAGCCCCGCCCGGATGCGCCCGGTGTGCCGCCAGCAAGGCCGCATAGTGAAACCCCTGCGGCGTCTGCGCGCGAAACAGCCCCTCGCGCGACAGCGTGCCATCCACAGCGCCGCCCTGACCCCGCCAGAGCGCATCCGTCACCGCAAGACCGGGGGCCGCCGCCTCGGCCTGCTCCAGCGCCGCAAGGACATCCGCGATCACCTGCGGCGGCGTGCAGGGCCGGGCGACATCATGGATCAACACGCGGTTGACATCCGCCCCCTCCAGCGCCTCCAGCCCGCGCTTGACCGAGGCATCGCGCGCAGCCCCGCCGGTCGTGATCAGCACATCATCGGCAGGCGCGATCCGCGCCAGATCATCAGGGTGCAGCACCAGCACGATCCGGTCGATCCCCGGCGCCGCGCGGAACAGATCCAGCGTCCAGTCGATCACCCGCTTCCCGGCCAGCACCTGCCATTGCTTCGGCAGATCCCCCCCGGCGCGCGTGCCACGTCCGGCGGCAACGATGATGGCAGCGGTGCTCATGCGCAGGCCTCACAGGCAGTGTCGTCACGTCTCAAACCCGGCTCCGGTCTTGCTTGCGGCGGTTTCCTTCTGCATAGGGCGCGGGCGGCCAAAGGGCAATCTGCCAGTTTGGCGGTCATTTTGCCTATTTATTAGGCAGTCGCTTCGGGAATGCCTATATTGGGGCCAACTTCCCGGCCAGCATCGTTGTCCGCCCCTGCGGCCTGCGATAGCCAAGCACCAACGCACAAGGATTAGGCACGTGTCACTACAGATCGGGGATCACCCACTGACCTTTCCCGTCCTCCTGGCCCCTCTGGCCGGAATCACTGACCTGCCGTTCCGGTCTCTGGTCGCCTCCTTCGGGGCGGGCCTCGTCGTCAGCGAGATGGTCGCCTGCCGCGAGATCGTGACCGGCCGGATCGAGGCGCGCGAGCGGGCCGAACTGGGCGCGGATGTCGCCGGCACCTCGGTGCAGATCGCCGGGCGCGACCCGCATTGGATGGCCGAGGCGGCGCGGATGATCGAAGCCTCCGGCGCGCGGATCATCGACATCAACATGGGCTGCCCCGCGAAAAAGGTGGTGGGCGGCATGTCCGGCTCGGCCCTCATGCGCGAACCGGACCACGCCCTGCGCCTGATCGAGGCGGTGGTGAACGCGGTCAAGGTGCCTGTCACCCTCAAGACCCGGCTGGGCTGGGATGACGACTGCCTGAACGCGCCGCAGATTGCGCAGAGCGCCCAAGAGGCAGGGGTCCGCATGATCACGATCCATGGCCGCACCCGCTGTCAGTTCTACAAGGGCCGCGCCGATTGGGCCGCGATTGCCGCCGTCAAGCAGGCGGTCACGATCCCTGTCATCGCCAATGGCGACATCACCGACAGCGCCACGGCCCGGCAGGCGCTGGCGCAATCGGGGGCCGACGGCGTGATGATCGGCCGCGCGGCGCAGGGACGGCCCTGGCTGCTGGCGCAGATCGCCCATGACCTCTATGGCGCGCCCGCGCCGCAGATCCCCACAGGCGATGCGCTGATCGACATGGTTTCAACGCATTACAAGGCGATGCTCACCTTCTACGGCCCTGATCTGGCCCTGCGCGTCGCGCGCAAGCATCTGGGCTGGTATATGGATCACGCCGCCACCGCGCCGGCGCTGCGCCAGCGCATCCTCACCGCCAGAACCCCCGAGGAGGTGCTGACCCTGCTGCCCGCGGCCCTGCGCCCGGCTGACAGCCTTTCCCAGAACGGAAGGTATGCCGCGTGATCGACGACTCAGCCCTCTGGTCCTCGCTGCCGGTTCCGGCCCTTCTGCTCGACCCGCAGGACAATATCGCCGATGCCAACCCGGCGGCAGAGCTTTTCCTGAACGCCTCGATCAAATCCGTGCGCGGACAGCCGGTCTGGGACCGCGTCATGGTCGATGCCCCCATGCAGGAGGCCTTTGACCGCGCCCGCGAAACCTCGACCCCGCTTTTCGTCAATGACGTGGATGTGGGCACGGGCGAGCGGGTGCCGCTGCATTGCAACCTGCAAATCGCGCCGATGCAGGGCCAGCCCGGTTTCATGATCCTGCTCATCTCGCCGCGTGAACTGGCGGGGCGGGTGACGCATTCCCATTCCGTGAAATCCGCCGCCAAATCCGCCATCGGCATGGCCGAGATGCTGGCGCATGAGATCAAGAACCCGCTGGCGGGCATCACCGGGGCGGCGCAGCTTCTCTCCATGGGGCTGAGCGCCGAGGATATGGAACTGACCGATCTGATCGTCGAGGAAAGCCGCCGCATCGTCAAACTGCTGGAACAGGTCGAACAATTCGGCAACCTCAGCCCGCCCGACCGGCGCGAGGTGAATATCCACGACGTGCTCGACCGCGCGCGGCGCTCCGCACTCTTGGGGTTCGGCGCGCATATGAAGATCATCGAGGATTACGACCCCTCGCTGCCGATGGCCTGGGGCGACCCGGATCAATTGCTGCAAGTCGTGCTGAACCTTGTGAAGAACGCCTCGGAAGCGGCTGATAAAAAAGGCGGGACCATTCGCCTGCGGTCCTATTACGAACATTCCTTCCGCCTGCGTCGCAGCGACGGTCTGGGTCAATCCCTGCCGCTCCAGATCGAGGTGATCGACGACGGCCCCGGCCTGCCTGCGGACATCGCGGGGGACATCTTCGATCCTTTCGTGTCGGGGCGCGAGAATGGCACCGGCCTTGGCCTCGCGCTGGTCAGCAAGATCATGTCGGATCACGACGGCTGGATCTCGGTCGATTCCGTGCCGGGCCGCACCGTGTTCCGCATGTCGCTGCCCCGCGCGCCCAAGGACAAGTCCGCCGAAAAAACCACGCCGCGCCCTTCAACATCCTCAAAGCCCCCAAGGGAGTAAACACCGATGGACGGAACCGTTCTGGTCGCCGACGACGATCGCACCATCCGCACTGTGCTCACACAGGCGCTGACGCGGGCGGGCTGCAAGGTCCATGCGACCTCCAGCCTGACCACGCTCATGCGCTGGGTGGCCGAAGGGAAGGGCGATGTGGTGATCTCGGATGTCATGATGCCCGATGGCAACGGGCTCGAGATGCTGCCCAAGATTGCGCAGGACCGTCCCGGCCTGCCGGTGATCGTGATTTCCGCGCAGAACACCATCATGACCGCCATTCAGGCCGCCGAGGCCGAGGCCTATGACTACCTGCCCAAGCCCTTCGATCTGCCCGATCTGATGAAACGCACCGCCCGCGCGCTGGAAAGCCGCCGCCGCGTGGCCCCCGCAGCCCCCGTGAACGACGCGGCCGACCGGCCCGACGATCTGCCGCTGGTGGGCCGCACCCCGGCGATGCAGGCGCTCTACCGGCTGGTGGCGCGGGTCATGAACACCGACCTTCCAGTGCTTATTTCCGGTGAAAGTGGCACCGGCAAGTCCTTGATCGCGCGCGCCATTCACGACTTCTCGGACCGCCGCACCCTGCCTTTCGTCACCGTCACCGCCACTGACCTGTCCGAAATCGAAGGCCCGGCCCGCGTGCTGGCCCGCGCCAAGGGCGGCTCGGTCCTCTTCGACGAGATTGGCGACATCGACATGGAGGCCCAGGCCCGCATCGTGCGCATGATGGACAGCCCCGGCGATCACGTCCCGCGCTTCATGGCCACCAGCCAGTCGAACCTGTCGCAGGCCATGGAGAAGGGCCGGATGCGTCAGGATCTCTACTACCGTCTGGGCGGCGCCACCATCGAAGTGCCCGCGCTGCGCGAGCGTGTCGATGACATCCCGCTTCTGGCCGAGCATTTCCTCTTCCGCAGCGAAAGGGACGGCGCGCCCAAGCGCAAGCTGTCGCGCGACGCGCTGGAACTGATGCGCGCCTATAGCTGGCCCGGCAATGTCCGTCAGCTTGAAAACGCCATCCGCCGCCTTGTCCTCACCTCCCGCGCCGATGAGATCACAAGGGCCGAGGTCGAGGCCGTTCTGGGCAACCAGCCCGAGATGGAACCCGTGCTGGGCGGCGGCAATGACACCGAGAAACTTTCGGCCTCGGTCAATCGCCACCTGCGCCGGTATTTCGATCTGCATGGCAACATGCTGCCCCCACCGGGTCTTTATGGCCGCATCCTGCGCGAGGTCGAGGGTCCGCTGCTTGAAATCGCGCTCGAGGCGACAGGCGGCAATCAGGCCAAATGTGCCGATCTTCTGGGGATCAACCGCAATACCTTGCGAAAGAAGATCACCGATCTGGATATTCGCGTGACACGTCGCCGCAAATTGATGTAAAACCGCAACAGATAAGTGGCAGATCGGCCAGAGCGCCGGTCTGACCCATATAACAGCGGTCAGGCGCATCATGCGCCGCATCATTCAGGACGGGGGCAACGGGTGATTACCCGGTCGCAGCGACGTATCGACTGGAACAGGCTGGCGCGGTTGCGCCGCCTGAAGAAGATGCAGAATGTGGCCACTCTGGGTCTGGTTCTGCTGGGGCCGGTGCTGGCCGTGGCGACCTTTCTGGTGCTGGGTCCGCTGGATCAAGGTTCCTCCGCCATCGGGCTGCGCCTCATCCTGCTGGTCGATCTGGTCTATGTCCTGCTGGTCGCGGCCCTTGTGCTGCAAAAGGTGGCCGGCCTCATCGCCGCGCGCCGCGCCCGCTCCGCCGGCTCGCAGCTCCATTTGCGCCTCACCGGCGTCTTCGCGCTTCTGGCGCTGATTCCCACCGTCTCGGTCGCCATCTTCGCGGGCCTCACCATCAACGTGGGCCTCGAGGGCTGGTTCTCCGACCGCGTCCGGCAGGTCGTGGGCAGCTCGCTCGACGCCGCCGAAGCCTATGAGGAGGAGCACCGCCGCGACCTGACCGAGGATGCCATCGCGCTGGCCACCTATCTGGACAGCACCCGCCGCAGCACCTTCTTCATGGGCGATGGCGATGTGCGCCGCGTGCTGGCGCAGGGGCAGGGCCAGATCCAGCGCGGCCTGCGCGAGGCCTATGTCATCGACGGCACGGGCGAGATTCGCGCGCGGGGCGAGCGGTCCTATCTCTTTGATTTCGAAGCCCCCAGCGCCGATGCCATTGCCGCCGCCACCGCAGGCGAGGTGCAGATCATCGAGGATTGGGACAATAACGAATTCCGCGCCCTGATCCGGCTCAGTGAATTCGTGGACCGCTACCTCTATGTCAGCCGCGACGTGGACGGCGAATTGCTCAACCTGCTGGACGATACCAAAGAAACCGCGCGCTTCTATCAACAACTTGAAAACGAACGCGGCCGTGTCCTTTTCGAATTCGGTCTGGTCTATCTGGGCTTTGCCGTGATCCTGATCCTGGCCGCCGTCTGGCTGGGCATGTGGTTCGCCGAACGCCTCTCGCGCCCCGTGGGCCGCCTGACAGGCGCCGCACAACGCGTGGGGGCAGGGGATCTGGACGTGCAGGTGCCGGACGAGGCGGGCGACGACGAAATCGCCATGCTGGGCCGCTATTTCAACCAGATGACCCGGCAACTCAAAGGCCAGCGCGACACGCTGCTGGACAATACCCGTCAGATCGAACGCCGCCGCCGCCTGTTTGATTCCGTGCTCAGCTCCGTCACCTCGGGCGTGGTGGGGGTCGATGCCGAAGGCCGCGTGACCT
>JAMWZG010000118.1 GCA_024304855.1 Paracoccaceae bacterium | reverse complement strand
CGTTCTGGAAGGTGCGGATCTCGGGGTCGCGCCCCAGATTGCCGACCAGAATTACCTTGTTCACCGATCCGGCCATGCCAATCTCCCGTCGAATCTCTGTTGTGTCAGTGCTCTTGTGGACCACAGCACCCGTTGTGATGCAACTTGGTTAACACGGACCTAAGGCGGGACAGAAACGAAAAACCGCCCCGGACCGGCCTCTGGCGCGCTTGGCCTGCGACAAGGACTGGATAATCCTGTCCAAGCCGATATAGTCCTGCGCTGAAACCTCGGGGATGGTGAGAGTATGTTGAGGATCTTGGCAAGCGTGGTCATTCTGGCCATGACAACCGCCGGTGCCGCGCAGGCCGAGCGTCTGTCCAGCCAGTCGCGGGTCAAGCTCTTCTCCTCGCAGACGCGGGTTCTGGATACGCGGGCCAGCCAGCAATACAACGCCTCGGTGCGCCTGCAACCGCCGTCGGTGAACACGCCGACGAAATGGGGCGATGCAGATGCCGCCGCCACCCCGTTCCGCGGGCGCTACAACGGCCCCTATCTGGCCATGGCGCGCGATGCCGCCCGCCGCCACGGCGTGCCCGAGGATCTGTTCCTGAAACTGGTGCAGCAGGAATCCGGCTTCAACCCCAAGGCCGTGTCCAGCAAGGGCGCGCTGGGTCTGGCGCAGCTGATGCCCGATACCGCGCGCATTCTGCGGGTCGATCCGCATGATCCCTATCAGAACCTCGACGGCGGCGCGCGCTATCTGATGCAGCAATACCGCGCCTTCGGGAACTGGCGTCTGGCGCTGGCCGCCTATAACGCGGGGCCGGGGGCGGTGCAGAAACATGGCGGCGTGCCGCCCTTCCGCGAAACGCAGAACTACATCAAGGTCATCTACGGCGGCTGATGCCCCGCAGGCGCGCGCCCTTCGGGCCCGCTATAGTGCCGCTCGACCCGTGCCACGCGCAGGCTGTAATGCGTATACCAGCGATCCTGCCCCAGTTGCTGCGCCACCAGATGCTGCGCATCCGCCTTCCAGGCCAGGATCGACGCCTCATCGCGCCAATAGCTGACGGTGATGCCGAAGCCCCCCTCGTTGCGGGTGCTCTCCATCCCCAGACAGCCGGGCGAGGCCAGCGCCATATCACCCATCCGCGCCGCCATGGCACCATAGCCGTGATCGCCTGCGGTCCGCTGCGCGGTGAAGATCACGGCGTAATAGGGCGGCGCGGGCAGGGGGGCGAAATCGGACATGGGACTACTCTGCCGCAATCTGGATGACGGGGTCCATCCGCGCCAGTTCCGCATCGGGCAGATGGCATTTGATCTGATGCCCCTCGGCCAGATGGCGCACCGGCGGCACCTCACGCTCGCACAGCCCGCCGGGCACGCGTGACTTCCACCCGCAGCGGGTCTGGAACGGGCAGCCCGGCGGCGGGTTCATGGCCGAGGGAATATCCCCCTCCAGCACGATATGCTTCTTCTTGACCCGCGTATCGGCGATGGGCACGGCGGACAGCAGCGCCTCGGTATAGGGATGATAGGGCGGGCTGAACACCTGATCGGTGCTGCCAAGCTCGACCACATGCCCCAGATACATCACCATCACCCGGTCGCTGAGGTAGCGCACGATCGACAGGTCATGGCTGATGAACAGCAGCGTCGTCTTGTGCTGGCGCTGGATCTCCATCAGCAGATCGGTCACGGCGGCCTGCACGGACACATCCAGCGCCGAGACAGGCTCATCCGCCACCACGATCCGCGCATCCCCGGCAAAGGCGCGGGCGATCCCCACACGCTGCTTCTGCCCGCCCGACAATTGGCGGGGCATCCGGTCGGCAAAGGCGCGCGGCAGTTTCACCAGATCCAGCAGTTGCAACATCCGGTCACGCCGCTCCTCCTCCGAGGTGCCGACGCCGAAAATCTCCAGCGCGCGGATGATCTGCCGCCCCACGGTCATCGAGGGGTTGAGCGTGTCGAACGGGTTCTGGAACACCATCTGCACATCGGCCACGGTCTTGGTGTCGCGCCGCGCAATCGGCACATCCCCGATGCTGTGATTGTCCAGCAGGATCTGCCCGTCGGTCGCCGTCTCCAGCCCCATCAGCACCTTGGCGAAGGTGGACTTGCCACAGCCCGACTCTCCCACGATGGCCAGCGTCTCGCTCTCGCGCGCCTCGAATGTCAGCGTCTCATTGGCCTTCACGACCTTCATCTCGCCGCCGCCGAACAGGGTGCTTGCCGCGACCTCGTAATATTTCTTGAGGTTCTCCATCCGCAACACCACATCCCCGATCGCGCCCTTCTGCTTGACCTCGGCCTTGACGGGCGGGGCGGTCCAGTCGATCTCGGCAAAGCGCAGGCAGCGCGTCTCATGGGTGGCGGCCTCATCAACGGGCGCCATGCGGATATATCCCTGATCGCAGCGCCCGGCCTCGAAATAATCGCAGCGCGGCCCGAAGTTGCAGCCGTCAGGCCGCTCATGGGGCGGGGGGAAATTGCCCGGAATGGCAATCAAGGGGCTTGCGTTCTTGTCCGCCCCAGGCAAGGGGATCGACCGGAACAGCGCCTGCGTATAGGGATGGCGCATCTTGTCGAAGACATCCGTGATGCTGCCGCGCTCCACCGCCTCGCCGGAATACATCACGCAGATACGGTCGCAGGTCTCCAGCACCAGCCCGAGGTTGTGGCTGATGAACAGCATCGAGGTGCCGTATTTCTTGCCCAGATCCTTGACCAGCGCGACAATCGCCGCCTCGACCGTCACATCCAGCGCGGTGGTCGGCTCGTCCAGGATCAATAGCGCCGGTTTCGACATCAAGGCCATGGCAATGACGATCCGCTGCTGCTGCCCCCCCGACAACTGATGCGGATAGGCGCGCATGATCCGCGCGGGGTCGGGCAGTTTCACATCCCGGATCACCTGCAAGGCGCGCGCCTCGGCCTCGGCCTCGGAAATGCCCTCATGGATCATCGGCACTTCCATCAGCTGCTTGCCGATGCGCATCGCAGGGTTCAGGCTGGCCATCGGCTCCTGATAGATCATCGCGATTTCATTGCCGCGAATGTCGCGCAACTCCTCGGGTGACATGGCGCCCAGATCGCGCCCCTTGAACCTGATCGACCCGCCCACGATGCGCCCGTTGACGCCCAGATCCTGCATCACGCCCAGCGCCACGGTGGATTTGCCGCAGCCGCTCTCACCCACCAGACCCACGGCCTCGCCGGGTTGGACGGTCACGGAAAAATCCATCACCGCCGGGATCTCGCGCAGCCGCGTGAAAAAGGAAATGGACAGCTTGTCGATCTCGAGGATCGGCCCGTCATGGTCCCATTTCGCCATCGCTCAACTCCCGTTCGCCCGTTTCATCTTGCCGTAAATACTCCGGGGTGCGGGGCAGCGCCCCGCTGCCCGCTTTGTTCAATCGCGCAGGCTTTCCTCGCGCAGGCCGTCCGCCAGCAGGTTCAACCCCAGCACCAGGCTCAGAAGCGCCATCGCAGGCGGCAGGGCCGGGTGCAGATAGATGGACAGCAGCTTGCGCCCCTCATTGATGGTCGATCCCCAGTCCGGGCTTTCCGGGCTCAGGCCCAGACCGAAGAACCCAAGTGTGCCCAGCAGGATCGAGGTGTAACCGATGCGCAGGCAGAAATCGACGATGAGCGGCCCGCGCGCATTGGGCAGGATCTCCCACAGCATGATATACCACGGCCCCTCGCCACGGGTTTGCGCGGCGGCGACATAGTCGCGGGTCTTGATGTCCATCGCCAGCCCCCGCACGATGCGGAAGACGGTGGGCGAATTGACGAAGACCACCGCCACGAAAACCACCAGCAGGTTCGGCGGAAAGCTGATGATCCCCAGAGGGTCGGCATCCCAGGCGATCCCCAGATAGATCCAGATCCCGATCACCAGCACCAGCCCGACATAGAGGTTGCGCTTGGCCGGCTGCGTGAAGAACCGCGCGTTGAACAGGATCGTCAGGAAGACGATGGGAAACAGGAACAGCACCGCCGCCATATAGACCGGAATCCCCGTCAGCACGATTTCCGGCGTGACCAGCAGGTAGAACAGCAGGATCACCGGAAAGGCCAGGATCAGGTTCGCCAGAAACGACAGGAACGTATCCAGCCGCCCGCCGTAATAGCCCGCGGGCAATCCCAGCGTGATACCCACCATGAAGGCGAAAAGCGTGGCGAAGGGGGCGATCTTCATCACCTCCCAGGCGCCCACGATCATCCGGCTGAACACATCGCGCGCCAGATTGTCGCCGCCCATCAGGTAATAGGGGTATAGGCCCAGCGCCTCGGCCTCGGGCACCGCGATGCCCGGCTCCTTGTTCTTGAGGCCCGAAATCTGCGCCAGCACGTCATGTGTCACGATCCAGCCGAAGGCGCCGCCGAAGATGCCCGTAAAGACCCAGAACATCACCAGCGCAAAGCCGATCATCCCGATCATGCTGTCGAACAGCTTGCCATAAAGCCCCAGCCTGCGCTTGTAGGCGATGGACAGCCCGAAGGTCAGCGCCAGCGCGATCCAGACGGGGATGAACTGGATCAGGATGCGGATGATGATCTCGCCCCAGCCGAGAGTGTCCATGAAACCGTCCTTTAACTGATTTTGATCCGCGGGTTGAGATAGACATAACCGATGTCCGAGATCAGCTGCGTCACCAGCACGACGACCACCGACACGACCGACACACCCAGCAGCAGCTCGATGTCATTATTGCCCGCCGCCTGCACCAGCACCCAGCCAAAGCCCTTGTAGTTGAACAGCGTCTCGACAATGACGACGCCGTTCAGAAGCCATGGAAACTGCAACATGATCACCGTGAAAGGCGCGATCAGCGCATTGCGCAGCGCGTGGCGGATCACGATGTCGCGGAACTTCACCCCTTTGAGGCGGGCGGTGCGGATATATTGCGCCGTCATCACCTCGGCCATCGAGGCGCGCGTCATCCGCGCGATATAGCCCATCCCGTAAAGTGCGATGGTCAGCACGGGCAGGAAAAAATTGTTGAAACTGGCATCCTCCATCGCGCCCGTGGCCGTGCCGTTGAACCACTTGAGCCCGACCGCCGAGGAGGCGAAGACCGCGATCAGGATCACCCCCGAGACATATTCCGGCGTCGCCGTCGTGACGATGGCAAAGGTCGAAAGCGACCGATCCGTGCGCGAGCCTTCCCGCATCCCCGCCAGCACGCCCAGAAGCAGCGCCGAGGGGACCATCAGCATCATCACCCAGAACATCAGCTTGGCCGTCAGGCCCAGACGTGTGGCGATGATCTCGCCCACCTCGGTCTTGAAGACGGTCGATGTGCCCCAATGGCCTTGCAGGATGCCGCAAAAGCGCGGCGCCTCGGCCATCACTTCGGGCGTGACCGTGCCATTGACGCAGCGCCCGCGCAGTCCCGCCTCGACCTCCAGCGTCCAGCCGGGCAATACGCCCAGCCATTGCGCATATTTCACCGGCATCGGTTGCAGATAGCCGTTCTGCCCCAGCCAGCTTGTCACCTCGGCATCGCTCATGCGGAAGTTGCCCTGGGTCTTGGCCAGCTTTTCCAGATTGGGCGTCAGATTCGTCATGAAAAAGACGATGAAAGTCAGGCAGATCGCCGTGAGGATCATCACCCCCAGCCGGCGCAGAATGAACAGGCCCATCACATGCCCCCTGTCGGTCAGGCTGTCGCAGGTCTTGCCGACCCGTCGTTATTCTTCACCCCCGGCATTCCCGACACGGCGGGGGCCGGTCCGGCAGACAGGCCGCGCCCTGTGACAGGCGCGGCCGCATCTGCGTGGATCAGGCCGAAAGGCCCCATTTGTAATGGTGATGCTCAAAGGCGATGTGCATGTCCGTGCCCACCAGACCCTCGCGCATGTGGCGATAGAGCGAGCGCCAGTAAGGCTGGATCGTCACGCCTTCCTCCTGCACGATGGCCTGCATCTTGGCGCTGACCTCGCGCCGCTTGTCGGCATCGGCAATCGCCAGCGCCTCTTCCAGCAGGGCATCGAATTCGGGGTTGGACCAGCCGAATTCGTTCCAGGCCTCGCCCGAGCGATAGGCGACGGCATAGATCTGCACGCCCAGCGGGCGATGGTTCCAGTTGGTCGCGCTGAACGGATATTTGGTCCAGTCATTCCAGAAGGTGGAACCCGGCAGGATCGTGCGCTTGACGTTGAACCCGGCATCACGCAGCTGCGCGCCGACCGCGTCACAGGTGTTGCGCATCCAGTCATCATCCAGCGAGATGATCTCATGCTCGAAATCGGCCATGTCCGTCTCGTCCAGCAGCGCCTTGGCGGCCGCAGGATCATGCGCCATGGGCGGCAGTTCGGCATATTCGGGATGCACGGGGGCGACATGGTGGTTCTCGGCGGTGACGCCCAGATTGCCATAACCCAGTTCCAGACAGACCGCGTTGTTCACGGCCATGTTGATCGCCTGACGCACCCGCTTGTCGGCATAGGGCTTCACGCCGTTCACCTCGGCCAGCTGGTTGGGACGGATCACCACGGTGGCCCCCGTCACGACCTCGGATTTCACCAGACCCAGACCGTCCATGATCTCGATGAACTCGCCCACGGATTCGTGCAGCATGTCCACCTCGCCGGATTCGATCGCCGCCAGCCAGGCGGCGCTGTCGGTGCCCAGGTCGATATATTCGATCCGGTCGGCATAGGGCCCGCCATAGACCTCGGTGCCCCACCAGGTGTGATCGGCATTGCGGGTCAGCACGGCCTTGACGCCCACTTCCATCTCTTCGATCACATAGGGGCCGGTGCCCACATTCTGCACCTCGGCCGGGTTGTAGGAGCTGTGCACGATCGCCGCCGGATAATCCGAGAAGTTGGCGATCACGGCAATATCGGGCGTGGACAGGTTCAGACGCACGGTCATGTCATCCACAACCTCGATCGCGCCGTCGCGCGCCATGCCGGTGGCATCGTCGATCAACCCGCCGACGCGGGCGGCCATCGAGTTGCCCTCGACCCCGCGTTCGCACCAGCGTGCGATGTTGCGCGCGACATCCTCGGCGGTGAAGGCATCGCCATTGCTCCAGGTCACGCCGGGGCGGACCTTCAGCGTGTATTGCGTCGCATCCTCATTGGTTTCCCAGCTCTCCAGCAGCATCCCGCGGAAACTGCCGTCGCTGTTGTATTCCACAAGGTATTCCAGTGTCCCACGGGTGACATTGGCGATTTCCGACCAATCCGCCGTGCGCGTATCCTTGAGCGCGCGCAGGCTCATCTGGCATTTGATCGTGCCGCCCTGCGCCGGGGTCGCCTGCGCCTGTGCGGGCATGTTCAGCCCCCCCAGCGCATAGGCGGTGGCCGCTGCCACACCAAGGCTGGTGGTGCGGGCCAGGAATTCACGCCGGCTCAGCTTGCCGGCCTTGAATTCATCCGCATACATCAAGGCGGCGCGATGCACCGGCTTGTCCTTGAAGGTCGTATGTTTCATCTCGAACTCCCTGTCACGAGTATGTTTCTTGAAGGTTGATCGGTCGCTGCCTGCACGCCTGCGAAACTGTCGCCCGCACCGGCCCCATACGCCCCCCATCCTTGAGGGCATTCGGCACCAGTTTGACCATTGCGTCAACGCACGCATTCGTCATTCTGTGATTGGAAAACGACATCACCCCCTAACAAAAACGACATCCGTGTCGCTGGCAAGCCATAAACCGGCCAGTCACGCCGATTTCAGAGCGCGCGACCGCTTGCTGTTGTCAGAATGCGCGTCCCCGCGCTGTTGTCAGAACGCGCGTCCCCGCGCTGGGACCGCGGGCAGGGCGGCCGGTGCCGTGCGACCGGCGGCGCTGTCGCGCTGCGCGCTGCGGCGCAGGGTGCTGGGCGACTGGCCGGTATGATGCTGCACGAAGCGCGAGAAATAGGCCGGGCTCGAGAAATTGAGGCTTTGTCCGATGTCCTGCAACGGACGGTTCGTCGTCTCGATCATGTCGCGCGCCGCATAGAGGCTGCGCTGCGTCAGAATATCCGCCGCCGTCAGCCCCGACGCCTCGCGGCAGGAGCGGGTCAGATGCGTGGGCGTGACACCCAGTTCCGCCGCATAATCCCCCATCAGCTTGGGGCTGGCGTAATCCCGCGCCACCATGGCGCAATAGGCCTGCACCAGCCGATGCGCCGCCGGGATGCGGGGGCCATCATCGGCATGGTCCATCATCTGACGGCGCAGCCAGACCGACAGCAACATGGAATGCGCGAGCATCGCCTCGTCGGCATAGGGGCGCTGCGCGGTCTGCTCGCGCTGCATCACGTCGAGAATGCCGGAAATCTCGGCCTGCGCCTGCACATCGCGGATACGCAGATGCTGCGGCTCCTCCGGCAGGCCCATGTCGCGCCCCTCCGGTCCTGTCGCCGACAGATGCGCGGCCAGCCCGAATCCCTGCTTGCCCAGATCCAGCGACAGCAGGGTGCCCGGCGGCACAAAGACCGCGTTATGGGTGCCGATACCGCTGCGCAGCCCCTGAAGGATCATCCGGCCCTGACCGCGCGTGATCCATAGCAACAGCGGATAGTCATAGCTGTGCAGATGTTCCAGCCGCCAGGCCGTGCCACGCCCCATCTGCGCGATACTGCCGATCCGCACACCGCCCGTGACCGGGCCAGAGGCCCCGTTGCCGCCGCGTGTTGCCATGTGATCTGCGCGTGCCGTGCTGGCCTGCATGGGGAGATGCTCCGTTTCTGCCCCGGCACATCCAACGCCCGGAACTACCCCGAACCCTACAACAGAGGAGTGGTTGAAAAAAGACAAGTTTAAGGCGATCAGGCGAGTTCTGGCCGATGGATCTGCCACTCCCGCATCCGCGCCCGGAACCAGGTGCGCTGCCGCTTGGCGAATTGCCGCGTGGCGATGGTCGCGGCCTCCTGCGCGGCCTCCAGCGTCATGCGGCCTTGCAGATGGGCGATCAGCTCGGGCGCGCCGATGGCCTTGGACGACAGATGATCCGGGCACCAGCCCGCCAGATTGGCCTGCGCCTCCATCAGCGCGCCCTCGGCCAGCATGGCGGCGAACCGGCCCGCGATTCGCGCATTCAGCCAGTCCTTCGGCGCATCAATCAGGATCGGCACCGCCTGCGACAGCGGCAGAAGCGGCGGCGGCGTGGCATCCTGCCAGTCGGCAAGGCCACGCCCGGTGCCGCGCCACACCTCCCAGG
>JAMWZG010000117.1 GCA_024304855.1 Paracoccaceae bacterium | reverse complement strand
AAGAAACCGCTGGTTCGTCCGGTGGCGGCGTTCTGATTCCCCTGCTGATCCTGGCAGTGGTTGCAGCAGCTGTCGCAAGCTGATCTGACCAACTTGTTTAGAAAAAGGCGGTGAGTTTCACCGCCTTTTTTTATGTCTGATGATTGGTATCTGACCTGCGAAAGGGCCTGTGAGGCGGCCGTCAGTCCAGCCAGCCTTTCAGATTGTCTTCGATCACGGCGCCGAGTGCTGCGATATGCGCATCATCGTCGTTCAGGCAGGGAATATAGGTGAAATGATCGCCGCCAGCCTCTTCGAAACTTTCCTTGATCTCTTCGTTGATCTCTTCCAGCGTTTCGATGCAGTCCGCTGAGAAAGCAGGCGCAATCACGGCGATCCGCTTCTTGCCGTCTTCCTTGGCCAGTCGCGCGACCTCCTCGACCGTGTAGGGCTTCAACCATTCTTCCGGCCCGAAGCGGGACTGAAAGGTGGTCACGATCTGGGTCTTGTCCCAGCCCAACCGCTCCATCAGAAGCCGCGTCGTTTTCTGGCACTGACAGTGGTAGGGATCACCCTCAAGCAGATAGCGTTTCGGCACCCCATGATAGGAGCACACCAGCACCTCGGGCTTGTGTTCTTCTGCGGCATAGGCCCGTTCCACCGATTGCGCGAGGGCTTCGATATACAACGGATGCTCGTAATAGGGATCGACAACCCGTGCCGTGGGCTGCCACTTCTCATCCATCAGCGCGCGAAAGAACTGATCGTTGGCAGTCGCGGACGTGGCCCCGGCATAATGCGGATAAAGCGGGAAAAACAGGATCTTGCGACACCCTGCATCCACCATGGCCCGCACCTTCGATTTGGTCGATGGATTACCATAGCGCATACAGAAATCCACCATCACCTGATCGCCATAGCGCGCCTTCATCGCCTCGGTGATCTTGGCGGTCTGGTCCTTGGTGATCGTCATCAACGGGCTTTCGCCCTTGTCGTGATTCCAGATCGACTGATAGTTCTTGCCGCTGCTGAACGGCCGCTTGCTGAGGATGATCAGTTGCAACAGCGGTTGCCACAGCCAGGGGCTGTAGTCGATCACCCTGCGGTCCGACAGAAACTCGTTCAGATAACGGCGCATCGACCAGTAGTCGTAATTGTCCGGTGTGCCCAGGTTGGCCAGCAGGATACCCACCTTGCCCATCGCCACGCGGGGATGGTCCGGCTGGGACATCGGGGGGCGAACGGCGTTCACATGGGTCGTTTCAGTCGCGGTGGCATCCAGCATCTGGGCCCTCGTTCATAGTGTTTTTTGAATGGGTCAGCAGGGGACATAAAGGTTCTGAGCGGATCGTCAATCTTGCAGCTTAGATTCAACGCTTCCCAGCGCATCCGCAAGCCGCGCCTGAGCAGATCCCGGGCGCAGCGGTTTGGGCTGGCTGTCATCAGGTGCCCACCCGCTCAGGAAGATCATCTCGAAGGTTGCGCTTATGCGACCATCAGCATCGGCATGTTGCGCGGTGTAGATCCGTGACGCCTCCTCCAGAACTGCGCGGCGTGTGGGGCGTCGCAACCGCGCGTCGAGGGCGTTGGTCTCTCCCATGGCGCGAAGGTCACGCATCAGGGCGAAGGGGTCGGCATAGGACACAGGGATAGTCACACTGTCGGCAACGGGCAAAGCAAGGCCCGCGCGTTGCAAAAGCCCACCAAGATCACGGATCTCGCCCATCGGCAGAACGCGGGGGGATAGGCCGCCGGTCACGCGCACCTCGGCCTCGGCCAAGGCACTGCGCAATTCGTGCAACGTCTGACCGCCGAAGAGCGACACCAGACACAGCCCATCAGGTTGCAGGGCGCGCCGGGCCTGAATGAGCTGGCCCACGGGGTCGCTGGCCCAATGAAGCGAAAGCGAGTGGATCACCAGATCATAGGTGCCCTCCTCAAGATCCAGCACCTCATCATCCGCGACAATTCGCGCATCCGGCAGCACGTCTTGCCACACCTGGGAAAAACCCGTCACCACGGCGGGTTTTGTAAAGGCCCTGTTAACCAGTTCCAGCCGATCCTTGACCTCCTGAGCAGCCTCCTCCTGCAAGAACAGTGCAGGGGCACGCGCCGCGCGGGCGCGATTGCGGGTCAAAGCCGCGCGGTCGGTCAATCTGGGTGTCTGGGTCATGGACGGCATATAGGCGGATGACAACAAAGTTTCAAACGGCTCTGCACCTTGTCTATCCGCCGCGCTGCCTGTGCTGCGGGGGCCTTGTCGAAACAGACTTCGGCCTTTGTGCAACATGCTGGCGGGATGCGGCCTTCATCACGGGTCTGGTCTGCGATCTCTGCGGGACGCCCCTGCCCGGCGAGGCGCACCCGACCGAGGTTGTGCATTGTGACGACTGCATGACCATTGCCCGGCCCTGGTCGCGTGGGCGTGCCACTTTTCTCTATCGTGACACGGCGCGAAAACTGGTGCTGGCCCTGAAACATGGCGATCGGCTGGACATCGCGAAACCCGTGGGGGTCTGGATGGCGCGGGCGGCACAGCCCATCTTGCAGCGGGATATGCTGGTGGCCCCGGTTCCGCTGCATTGGACGCGACTGCTCAAGCGGCGCTACAATCAGTCCGCGTTGTTGTCGGCCACAATCGCCAGAGAGACTGGCCTCGACCATTGCCCGGACCTGCTCACCCGTCATCGACGGACGCCTTCGCTTGACGGGGCCAGCCGGGACATGCGGTTTGCTACCTTGAGTGCGGCAATCCGCGTGACGCCATCGCGGTCGCATCGGATGGCGGGGCGCAACGTCCTGCTCGTGGATGATGTCATGACCTCCGGTGCGACGCTGGCCGCTTGCGCCGAAGCCTGCATCGCATCAGGGGCCGCGCAAGTTTTCGTGCTTATACTGGCGCGCGTTGCAAAGGACGCTTAAATCACGGACAAGTTGGACGTGACCAAAGGACAATACGCGACATGCAACCTGTTGAAATCTACACTTCGCCGCTTTGCGGCTATTGCCATGCTGCCAAGCGCCTGTTGACCCAGAAGGGCGTGAGCTTTTCCGAGATTGACGTGCTGGCCCATCCCGACCGCAAACCCGAGATGATCCAGCGTGCCAACGGCGGTCGCACTGTGCCGCAGATCTTTATCGGCGCCACGCATGTCGGCGGTTGCGATGATCTGTATGCTCTCGAAACCGCAGGCAAGCTCGACTCCCTGCTGCAAGGCTGACACCACATGAAAACTGCGCTGTTGCAACTGACCTCAAGCGATGACCCGAAGGAGAACCTCGGGATTGTCCGCAAGATGATGCAACAGGCCGCGGATCAAGGCGCGGGGTTCGCTCTGACACCCGAGGTGACGAACTGCGTCTCCTCAAGCCGTGATCAACAGAGGGCGGTTCTGGCCGTGCAAGAGGATGATGCGACCCTTGCAGGTCTGCGCGATGAGGCGGCAAGGCTGGGCCTGTGGCTGCTGATCGGCTCCCTCGCGCTCAAGACTTCGGATGCGGACGGCCGCTTTGCCAATCGTTCCTTCCTCGTCGCACCCGATGGAGAGATTCAGGCGTGGTATGACAAGATCCACATGTTCGATGTGCAGGTTTCAGAAGCGGAAACCTACAAGGAATCCGCAGGTTTCCGCCCCGGCGAGCGGGCGGTTCTGGCCGATGCCGGTTTCGCCCGGATCGGGCTGACGGTCTGCTATGACATCCGCTTCCCGCATCTGCATCGCACACTGGCGCAGGCCGGTGCGCAGATCCTGACGGTTCCTGCGGCCTTCTCGCCTGTGACGGGCGCTGCGCATTGGGAACCGCTCCTGCGCGCCCGCGCGATCGAGACGGGATGTTATGTTCTGGCCCCTGCCCAAACCGGCTTGCACCCCTCTTCGACGGGGGGCACGCGCCGCACATATGGGCATAGCATGGTGATCTCGCCCTGGGGCGACGTTATGGCTGATGCGGGCACGTCGCCGGGTATCACTTTTGTTGATCTGGACATGGACGCCGTGGCACAAGCACGGGCGCGCGTGCCCGCGCTGACCCATGACCGAAAGTTCACAGCGCCCGATGTCTGACAGCAGCAATTCCCTTGCCGTCGCCCTGTTCAGCGAGATTCTGACCGCCGATCAACTGGTCAGAAACCGTTTGTCCAAAGTGCTGCCCAAGGGGATGGAAATCTCGCATTTCTCGGTGCTCAATCATCTGGCCCGCTATGGCGCGGAACGCACACCTGCCCAACTGGCGAAAAGTTTTCACGTCACGCGCGGGGCCATGACCAACACCTTGGGTAAGCTGGAATGGGCCGGCTATGTTCACATCCGCCCGGATTGGGACGATGCACGCCGCAAGATGGTGGCTATCAGCCCCGCAGGACGCCGCGCCCGCGATGCGGCGCTGGACGCCATCTCGCCCATGATTGCCGAGTTGATCTCGGAACTTGGCGACGAGAAGGTGCGCGCCGCCATTCCGATCCTGCGCGAACTCCGCCTCAAGCTGGAAGAGGATTGAGCCAGCCCTTCATCGTTCCCCAAATACTCAGAACCGCGTTTCAGGCGGGTTTGAGGCTTGCGGTCACATAGTTCACGCTCAGGTTGCGATCCGACAGCGACCATGACCACAAAACCGGATTGAAGACGAATCCCTTGCGATCCACCGGATCAAGCCCTGCATTCCGCAACAGATCGAACAATTCGTCCGGCGTGATGAACTTGTTCCACTCATGCGTGCCTTTGGGTAGCCATCGCATGACATATTCCGCCCCGACGATGGCCATGGCAAAACTCTTCGGATTGCGGTTGATGGTCGAGCAGATGTGCAGCCCGCCCGGTTTCAGCAGCTGCCGACACGCGGTCAGATAGGCCAATGGGTCGGCCACATGTTCCACGACTTCCATGTTCAGCACGACGTCGAACTGTTCGCCCGCCGCGGCAAGATCCTCGGCCGTGGTGTGACGATAGTCGATGGTCAGGCCGGATTGTTCGGCATGAACCTGCGCCACGGGGATATTCCGGGGCGCCGCATCTGCGCCCACCACATCCGCCCCCAGTCGCGCCATGGGTTCCGACAGCAACCCCCCACCACAGCCGATATCCAGAATCCGCAAGCCCTTGAACGGTTCCGTTCCATTCAGATCCCGTGCAAATTCGCCTGCGATCTGCCGCGTGATATAGTCCAGACGGCAGGGATTCAGCATGTGAAGCGGCTTGAACTTGCCCTTGGGATCCCACCATTCGGCAGCCATCGCCTCGAATTTGGCGACTTCCGCAGGATCAACTGTGGTCTGACCGGCTTGCATTCTGCTCTCCATGTGCTCTTTTACCTCCATCCGGTATATAGGATCGTCATGGACAAATTCTTGGGCCAAAAAAGCGCAGTCCACTATCTGCACCCGCCGGTTGATCCGTTCGACCAGCGGATGATCGACGTGGGCGATGGCCACACCGTCTATATGGAGCAGTCGGGCAATCCTCAAGGAATGCCGGTTGTTGTTTTGCATGGCGGCCCGGGTGGCGGGTGCAGCCCGGCGATGCGGCGTTACTTCGATCCCAAGGTGTTCCGTGTGATCCTGTTCGATCAACGCGGTTGCGGACGTTCCCGTCCTCATGCCTCGGTCAAGGACAATACGACCTGGCATCTGGTCCGCGACATCGAGCGGATCAGGACGGATCTTGAGATCGACAGCTGGATCGTCTTCGGCGGCAGCTGGGGCGCCACGCTGGCGCTGATCTATGCGCAGGAACATCCCGAGCGTGTCTCGGGCCTGGTGCTGCGCGGTGTGTTCCTGGCGACCAGATCCGAGCTGGACTGGTTTTATGGCGGCGGGGCAGGCAAGTTCTGGCCGGAAACCTGGGCGCGCTTTGTCGATCTGATCCCTGAGGACGAGCGTGACAATCTCATTGCCGCCTATCACAAACGCCTCTTTTGCGGCGATCTGATGGTGGAAACCAAATACGCCCGCGCCTGGTCATCATGGGAGAATGCGCTGGCCTCGTTCCATTCCAACGGCATGGGCGGTGATAGTCCCGGTGAATATGCCCGCGCCTTTGCCCGCCTTGAGAACCACTATTTCATGAACGGTGCCTTTCTGGAGTATGACGGTCAGATCATGGATCGCGTGGATCGCATCGCGCATATCCCCGGTGCCATCGTGCAGGGGCGCTATGACATGATCTGCCCGCCCAAGGCCGCCTGGGATCTGGCGGCGCGCTGGCCGAATGTGGAACTGCACATGGTGCGTAACGCAGGCCATGCCCTGTCGGAGCCCGGCATCAGCGCCGAGCTGGTTCGCGTGATGGACCGCATCGGCGAAGGGTAGCGCACCCATATCCCATTGCCCCTTGCAGACTCAGGGCGTGAGGCGTATATGCCCCTCAACAGCGGCGCGCTGGGGTCCACTCCCACCGTTCCACCGGGAAAGATCAACGGGCCGCGCGCCCGTTTTTTTGTGCCTGAAAGGCAAGCCTGACTGATGACCAACGACCTGATTGCCAAAGCTGCCATAGACCGTCGTCTGGCCGAGATTGTCACGCCCGTGATCGAAGATCTGGGGTTCGAACTCGTGCGGATACGATTGATGGGGGGCAAGACTTCGACATTGCAGATCATGGCGGAACGTCCCGAGGGCGGAATTTCTGTCGATGAATGCGGCGCAATCAGCACCGCTGTTAGTGCTGTTCTGGATGTCGAAGACCCGATCGTGGATGAATACACGCTTGAAGTGTCCAGCCCCGGCATCGACCGCCCCCTGACCCGCCTCAAGGATTTCGAGACGTTTGAAGGCTATGAGGCGCGGATCGAGACGGATGAGCTGATCGACGGCCGTCGTCGCTTCAAGGGTATGCTGGCCGGAGTCGAGGGGGATGAGGTTCTCATCAACATCGAGGAAGGCACTGTCGGGCTCAAGTTCGACTGGTTGTCCGATGCCAAGCTGATCCTGACGGACGAACTGATCCGCGAGATGCTGCGTCAGCGCAAGGCGGCCGGCATCATCGACGAAGACCAATTTGACGAGATTGAAACAGACAACGGTTCCGAGGAGGACTGACACAATGGCAATCACTTCCGCCAACCAGCTGGAGCTTTTGCAGACCGCAGAGGCCGTTGCCCGCGAAAAGATGATCGACCCCGGTCTGGTGGTCGAGGCGATGGAAGAATCCCTCGCCCGTGCGGCAAAGTCCCGTTACGGCTCGGAAATGGATATCCGGGTCAAGATCGACCGCAAGACCGGGCGCGCCACCTTCACCCGTGTGCGCACCGTTGTGGCCGATGACGAGCTGGAGAATTATCAGGCGCAGTTCACCGTCGACCAAGCCAAGCAGTATATGGCTGATCCCAAGATCGGTGACACTTTCGTGGAAGAAGTGCCGCCGGTCGATATGGGCCGTATTGCGGCGCAGTCGGCCAAGCAGGTGATCCTCCAGAAGGTGCGCGAAGCCGAACGTGATCGCCAGTTCGAAGAGTTCAAGGACCGCAAGGGTTCCATCATCAACGGCGTCGTGAAGCGCGAGGAATACGGCAACGTCATCGTCGATGTCGGCCGTGGCGAAGCCATCCTGCGCCGCAACGAAAAGATCGGTCGCGAATCCTATCGCCCGAACGACCGTATCCGCTGCTACATCAAGGATGTGCGCCGCGAACAGCGCGGGCCGCAGATCTTCCTCAGCCGGACGGATCCGCAGTTCATGGCGGAACTGTTCAAAATGGAAGTGCCCGAAATCTATGACGGCATCATCGAGATCAAGGCCGTGGCCCGCGACCCCGGTTCGCGCGCCAAGATCGCCGTCATTTCCTATGACAACTCGATTGATCCCGTAGGCGCTTGCGTCGGTATGCGCGGCAGCCGTGTGCAGGCCGTGGTAAACGAGCTTCAGGGTGAGAAGATCGACATCATCCCGTGGAACGAGGATCAGGCGACCTTCCTGGTGAACGCACTTCAGCCTGCCGAAGTGTCCAAGGTCGTGATCGACGAGGAAGCCGGCAAGATCGAAGTCGTGGTGCCGGACGAGCAGCTGTCGCTGGCCATCGGTCGCCGTGGTCAGAACGTGCGCCTGGCCAGCCAGTTGACAGGGCTGGACATCGACATCCTGACGGAAGCCGAGGAATCCTCGCGCCGTCAGAAGGAGTTCGAGGAACGCACCCGTCTGTTCATGGACACGCTGGATCTGGACGAATTCTTCGCACAGCTTCTGGTCGCTGAAGGCTTCACCAATCTGGAAGAAGTCGCCTATGTGGACAAGGACGAGCTTCTGGTGATCGACGGTGTCGATGAAAGCACCGCCGAAGAGTTGCAGATGCGCGCGCGTGACTATCTGGAAGCCGCAGCCAAGGCGGCTCTGGATCATGCACGCGAACTGGGCGTCGAGGACAGCCTGGTTGAATTCGAAGGTCTGACACCCCAGATGATCGAAGCATTGGCCGAAGACGGTGTGAAAACACTGGAAGATTTCGCCACTTGCGCGGATTGGGAACTGGCCGGTGGCTGGACCACGGTGAACGGCGAGCGCGTCAAGGACGAAGGCTTGCTTGAGAAATTCGATGTCTCGCTTGCCGAAGCTCAGACCATGATCATGACTGCGCGTGTCATGCTGGGCTGGGTTGATCCGACCGAACTTGAAGATGACGCTGACGACAGCGACGAAGACGAGGAGGCGGAGGCCTGATCGCAGGCCTCTGATGAACGGCATGACACGTGGCGGACAGACCAAGGACCGGGAAGATGGTCCAGAACGGAAATGTATCGCCACGGGCGAGGTTCAGCCCAAGTTCGGGCTTATCCGCTTTGTCATGGGCCCGGACGGGCAGATTGTGCCCGATATCATGGGCAAACTGCCCGGTCGCGGGATCTGGGTGTCGGCCGAAAGGTCGGCACTTGAAAAAGCGGTCAAGAAGGGTTTGTTTGCCCGTGCTGCCAAGCAGGCCGTGGTCGTGCCCGAGGATCTGATCGCTCAGGTCGAGGCGCAGCTAGTCCGGCGGGTGGTTGAGCTGATCAGTCTGGCGCGCAAAGGCGGCGAGGCTGTCAGCGGGTATGAAAAGGTGAAGGACTGGTTGGTCAAGGATTATGCCGAGGTGCTGATCCAGGCCAGCGACGGGTCCGAGCGTGGCAAGTCGAAATTGAGCACGCCCTCCGACGGAACGTTCATCGGATGGTTGACAGCAGATGAACTGGGTTTGGCCTTTGGCCGACAAACTGTCATACACGTTGTGCTTGCCGCTGGTGGTTTGGCCCCGCGTGTTGTAGAGGAGGCTGT
>JAMWZG010000116.1:6427-9301 GCA_024304855.1 Paracoccaceae bacterium | reverse complement strand
TCAATGAGCGGAACGGAACTGATATGCTGGGACTCGGAACTCTTGCCAAGAAGGTGTTCGGCACCCCCAATGATCGCAAGATCAAATCGGTGCGTCCGCTTGTCGAGAAGATCAACGCGTTGGAGCCAGAGTTTCAGGCGCTGTCGGATCAGGGTTTGATCGACAAAACCGTGGCCTTCAAAGAGCGCATCGCAAATGGCGAGAGTCTTGATGCGATTTTGCCCGAGGCTTTTGCAAATTGCCGGGAAGGCGCACGCCGGGCCTTGGGTCTGCGCGCCTTCGACACGCAGTTGATGGGTGGCATTTTCCTGCATCAGGGCAATATCGCCGAGATGAAGACGGGTGAAGGTAAAACTCTGGTCGCCACATTCCCCGCCTATCTGAACGCTCTGACCGGCAAGGGCGTGCATATCGTGACCGTGAACGATTATCTGGCGCGCCGCGATGCGGATTGGATGGGCAAGGTCTATGCGGCTTTGGGGCTGACAACGGGCGTCGTCTATCCGCAGCAGCCTGAGGCGGACAAGAAAGCCGCCTATGGCGCTGACATCACCTATGCCACCAATAACGAGCTTGGCTTCGATTATCTACGCGACAACATGAAATCCAGTCTGGATCAGATGAACCAGCGGGACCACAACTATGCCATCGTCGATGAGGTGGACAGCATCCTGATTGATGAGGCGCGGACTCCTCTCATCATCTCCGGTCCCTCGCAGGATCGCTCGGAATTGTATCAGGCGGTCGATAAGCTGATCCCGACGTTGAACGAGGATCATTTCACGCTGGATGAGAAGACGCGCAACGTCACCTTCACCGATGAGGGGAACGAGGCGTTGGAGCAGTTGCTGCACGCACAAGGCATTCTGCCTGCGGACCAGTCGCTATACGATCCCGAAAGCACGACGATCGTGCACCACGTCAATCAGGGTCTGCGGGCGCACAAGCTGTTCACCAAGGACAAGGATTACATCGTTCGCGACAACGAGGTGGTGCTGATTGACGAGTTCACCGGACGGATGATGTCGGGACGTCGCCTTTCGGATGGCCTGCATCAGGCGATTGAGGCCAAGGAAGGTTGCAAGATCCAGCCCGAGAATGTGACCTTGGCCCAGGTGACATTTCAGAATTACTTCCGTCTGTATGACAAACTGGCCGGGATGACCGGCACGGCCCTGACCGAAGCCGATGAATTCGCGGAGATCTACGGGCTTGGTGTGGTCGAGGTTCCGACCAATCGCCCCATCGCCCGCAAGGATGAGGATGACGCGGTCTACCGCACCGCGCGCGAGAAATATGACGCGATCGTCGAGACGATCCGCGAGGCGAATGCCAAGGGCCAGCCCGTTCTGGTGGGCACGACCTCGATCGAGAAATCTGAATCCCTGTCCAACCTGCTCAAGGATGCTGGGATTCCCCATAACGTCCTGAACGCGCGCCAGCACGAGAAGGAAGCGCAGATTGTTGCTGACGCAGGCAAGTTCGGCGCTGTGACGATCGCCACAAACATGGCCGGGCGCGGAACGGACATCAAGCTGGGCGGCAATGTGGAATTCAAGGTGATGGAGGCCCTGGCCGCCAACCCTGAAGCCCATCCGGACGAGCTGCGTGCCCGCATCGAGGCGGAACACGCCGACGAGGAAGCCCGCGTCAAGGAGGCTGGCGGCCTGTTCGTTCTGGCAACCGAGCGCCACGAAAGCCGCCGTATCGACAACCAGCTGCGCGGTCGTTCTGGCCGTCAAGGCGATCCCGGGCGTTCGTCCTTCTTCCTCAGCCTTGAGGATGACCTGATGCGGATTTTCGGGTCCGAGCGTCTGGACAAGGTTCTGTCCAGTCTTGGCATGAAAGAGGGTGAGGCCATTGTCCACCCTTGGGTCAACAAATCGCTGGAGCGGGCGCAGGCCAAGGTCGAGGGGCGCAACTTCGACATTCGTAAACAGCTTCTCAAGTTCGACGATGTGATGAATGAGCAGCGCAAGGTCATCTTTGGCCAGCGCCGCGAGATCATGGAAGCGAAGGATCTGTCAGACACCATCAGCGACATGCGCAGTCAGGTGATCGACGATCTGGTTGATGAGTTCATGCCGCCCAAGACCTATGCCGATCAATGGGATGTCGAGGGTCTTCATGCGGCCTGCATCGACAAACTGGGCATTGATGTGCCGGTGGTCGATTGGGCTGCGGAAGAAGGCGTGGACGACGAGCAGATCACGGAGCGGCTGGAAGCCGCTTCGACGCAGGCGATGGATGAGAAGGCCGCAGCCTTCGGTCAGGACAACATGCGCCAGATCGAGAAGCAGATCCTTCTTCAGACAATTGATGCCAAATGGCGCGAACATCTGCTCATGCTGGAGCACCTGCGGTCCGTGGTGAGCTTCCGCGGCTATGCGCAGCGCGACCCTCTGAACGAATACAAGAACGAGGCCTTTCAGCTTTTTGAATCCATGTTGGACAGCCTGCGCGAAGACGTGACCCGCAAACTGGCGCAGATCCGTCCCCTGACCGAAGAAGAGCAGCAGGACATGGTTCGCCAATATGCGGCGCAGCAAGCAGCTCTTGCGGCTCAGATGAAGGCTGCACAGGACGCGGCGGCAGCTCCTCAAGGTGATGCCGATGTGGCCGGCGTGGCTTTGGAAGGTTTCGACGAGGCCGATCCCACGACCTGGGGCAATCCCGGACGCAACGATTCGTGCCCCTGTGGTTCGGGCAAGAAGTTCAAACATTGCCATGGTCGGCTTGCCTGAATAGCCACAGTCCCGCCGCATTGTGAGGCGGAAATCAATTAGGTTTTCGCCGTTTTGCGTCAAATGAGGCGGTCAGCCAGAAACTGACCAGACCTTGGCCACAGTGATGCCAGCTTGATTTGTCATGAAT
>JAMWZG010000116.1:0-6417 GCA_024304855.1 Paracoccaceae bacterium | reverse complement strand
ATGAATTCAGCAATCCTTGTGTGATTGTGGAGAGTTCCATGGCACGATTTAAGAACACCATTCTGGCCAGCGCGACAATGTTCGCCGCTTTGGGCACCGGCTTTGTGATGCAGTCCTCGCCCGTCGCGGAAATGCGCTACGGTGCACAGGCGGCCAAAACGACGGCCTTGCCATCACCTCCGGCAGAGCCTGTCTATTCCGGCGTGAACCCGTTCTCGGGCGTCACATCGCTGGAACTGACATCCATCGCCTATACATCTGCCCCTGTGCAAAGGGCGCTGACCCCTGACGTTGCGATTGTGCTGCCCCAGTCCGCGCTTGAGCTGTCGGATGTTGACATGTCCCGGAACGACAACGCGCCTGAGGTGTTCGTGCGCGCCTCTACCCCGTCCGACCTTTCGGACAATGTGGCGACCTGCTCTGCGACGCTGGAAGCGCGCCCGATGGCTGCTGCCATGGTCGATCTGACACTCTCGGCCCCATGCGAGGCAAACAACCGGGTGACGCTGCACCACAACGGCATGATGATCACCGAACAAATGGATCAGAACGGTAAACTGACCCTGCAAATGCCTGCCTTGTCCCAGACAGCGATCTACATGGCCGCTTTCGAGACGGGGCTGACGGCGATGGCACAGGCCGATGTGACCACACTGGACATCTATGACCGTGTCGTCGTCCAATGGCAGGGTCCGGGCCAGATGGAGATCCACGCCCTTGAATTCGGTGCGGATTACGGTGACGCCGGTCATGTCTGGTCCGAAGCGCCGCGGAGCATGGAAGTCGCGGTGCATGGGAAGGGCGGGTTCGTATCGGTCCACGGCCGCGCGATGCCGGATCAGGATCTGCGCGCACAGGTCTATACATTCCCGTCGGGAACCGCCGCGCAGACCGGCGAGATTGCCCTGACCGTCGAAACCGAAGTGACAGCGGAAAATTGCGGGCGCCTCCTGGAAGGGCAGTCGCTGCAAATCACGGGCGGCGGCGCCTTGAGTGTGCGGGATCTGACGCTGGATATTCCGACATGTGACGCGACAGGCGGTTTTCTTGTGTTGAAAAACCTGCTTCAAGACCTGAAGATCGCGCGCAACTAGCGCGCAGAATTCGGGGCAGTTCCATGTATCAGGTTCGTGCGGCCAGATCAGCCGCACTTTTTGTATCTGCGGCCCGTCTCCTTCTTCCTGCTTTGCTCTGGCTTGGCGTGGTCGGAGACGTGAAGGCGCAGGATATTACCCTCACCTCTCGGGATGGGGCTGTCGAATTGACGGGAACCCTTCTTGGGTTTGACGGTGAATTTTACCGCATCGACACGGTCTATGGAGAGTTGACAGTCGATGGCAGCGGGGTTCTCTGCGACGGTCCCGCCTGTCCCAGTCTGGAAGACTTCGTGGCGCGTCTGTCCATCTCAGGGGCCGCCAGCATGGCAGATGTGCTGATGCCCGCCTTGGTCGAAGGCTTTGCCCTGCGCGAGGGTTATGGCCTGCGCCGTGAACCACTGGATACCAACCATTTCGAGTATCTGCTTTTCGACCGTCGCACAGGGCGCGATGTCGGACGCTTCCTTTTTCGGGTGACAAACTCGGATGAGGGCTTTGCGGATCTTCTGGCGAATGAAGCCGACATTGCCATGTCACTCCGCGAAATTCGCCCTGATGAGGCACAGAGAGCGAAAGAGGCCGGGTTCGGGGATCTGCGCCTGCGTGGCCGGTTCCGTGTTCTGGCGCTTGATGCGCTTGTGCCGATCGTTCCTGCGACAATCCCCCTTGACCGGATTGCCACATCTGATCTGGCCAAGGTGTTTGCGGGCCAGATCACCAACTGGTCCGCTTTGGGCGGGCCGGATGCCGAAATCAGCCTGCATTTGCGAAACGCTGACTCAGGTTTGGCACAGGCAGCGGTCGATAAACTTCTGCAACCCTTGGGCCAAGGCTTGAGCGAAGCAATCGAGCGCCATGACACGGATACAGGTTTGGCGCTTGCCGTTGCCGCCGATCCTTTCGGCATCGGACTTGCCAGTGCGGCACAGACAGGTCCAGCGCGGCGTCTGGGATTGTCCGGCGCCTGTGGCTTTGCGTTGCGCGCGACGCGCCAAACCGTCAAAACCGAGGACTATCCCCTCACGGCGCCGATGTTCCTTTACACGCCAGCCCGCCGCTTACCCCAGCTGGCACGGGAGTTTCTGTTCTACACACAGAGCGCGCCTGCGCAGTTGGTGATCCGTCGGGCTGGCTTCATCGACCTGGCACCCGAAGCCATTCCTGTCGCGGCGCAAGGCGACCGTTTCGTGAATGCGATTGCTCAGGCCGGGGCGGAGACAGGGCTGGACGAGTTGCAACGAATGGTGACTGTCCTTGGTCCCATGCAGCGGTTGAGCACGACCTTTCGTTTTGAAGCCGGCTCTGCGCGGCTGGATGCGCAGTCCCGCTCCAACGTCGATCAATTGGCGCGCCGCCTTGATGAAGGTCTCTATGACGGGAAGGAACTGATGTTTGTGGGGTTCAGTGATAGCGACGGTGCCGCGACTGCCAATCGGCTGATTGCCGAACGCCGCGCCGAGGCCGTCCGGCAGGCCGTCATGACAGCTGCGGAAACCGCTGATTTCACTCAGGTGCAAATGACGACGGACGCTTTTGGTGAGGCGATGCCCATGGCTTGTGATGACAGTGCCTGGGGTCGTCAGGTCAATCGCCGCGTGGAGGTCTGGCTGCGGTGAAAGCCCGGTTCGCAACGGGTTATAGCAGACCTTCGGACCGAAAGCTCAACTCACGGGATCTGCCGATCACCAGATGATCGTGGAGCGTCAGCCCCAAAGCATCAGCCGCGATCTGAACCTGACGTGTCATGGCAATATCCGCCTCGGACGGTGTCGGATCGCCGGACGGATGGTTGTGAACGAGGATCAACGCAGAGGCGTTCAATTCCAAAGCGCGTTTGACAACCTCTCTCGGATAGACGGGAACGTGATCCACTGTGCCCTGCGCCTGCGCCTCGTCAGCGACAAGGACGTTTTTGCGGTCAAGATAGAGAACCCGGAATTGCTCCGTATCACGATGCGCCATCGCGGTGTGACAGTAGTCAAGCACCGCAGCCCAGCTGGAGATGACATGGCGTTGCAGGATACGAGAACGTGCCAGCCGCTGCGCGGCAGCCTCGACGATCTTCAACTCGGTGATAACAGCCTCACCGACGCCTTTCACTTCGGCCAAGCGGGCAACAGGGGCCGAAATGACGCGGTTGAAATCCCCGAAGACGGTTAGCAAAAGATGGGCCAGCGGCTTTACATCCTGTCGCGGGATGGCGCGAAACAGGATAAGTTCCAACACCTCATAGTCTGGCATGGCCGCAGCCCCGCCGATCAGAAATCGCTCCCGCAATCGTTTGCGATGATCGCCAATATAGGACGGCACTCTACCACGGGTCATGTCATCGACAGGCTGCACGGAGTCAGCGTCGAACAACGGCATGGAGGACTCGGAGAAGGAAGAATGTTCTGACATGTGGTCAGATTGACGCGAAGTGGTTGCTGGCCGGTTAAGATCAACCAGTTGCAAAAAAGAAAGAGCGCACAGATCCTCTCTGCGCGCTCTTTTCAAAGCGGGACTGGGTGTCAGCCTTTCATGCTGTCCCAAAAGGTTTTCACCGAAGAGAAGAAACTCTTGCTCTCAGGGTTGTTGTCTTCGGACATGGCCTCAAACTCGCGCAACAGTTCTTTCTGGCGATTGGTCAGGTTCACGGGCGTTTCGACCGCCAGTTCAATGAACATGTCACCTTCCTGCCCCCCGCGCAGCGCCGGCATCCCCTTGGAGCGCAAGCGCATCTGTCGGCCTGACTGACTGCCGGCAGGTATCTTCACGCGGCTGCGCCCGCCATCAATGGTCGGCACCTCGATGTCACCGCCCAGAGCGGCTGTCGTCATTGACACAGGAACACGACAGAAAAGATTGGTGTTCTCACGCTCAAACAGTTCGTGCTTGGCCACTTCGATGAAAATATAGAGATCACCGGACGGACCGCCGCGCATTCCAGCCTCGCCCTCACCCGCCAGACGAATGCGCGTTCCTGTCTCGACCCCCGCCGGAATATTGACCGAGAGAGCACGATCCTTGTGAACGCGACCCTGACCAGAGCAGGCCTTGCAGGGGTTCTTGATGATCTGACCCAGGCCGCCACATGTCGGGCAGGTGCGCTCGACCGTGAAGAAACCCTGTTGGGCACGCACCTTTCCCATGCCTGAACAGGTCGGGCAGGTTTGCGGCTCGGCGCCACCTTCGGCACCGGACCCGCTACAGGATGAGCAGGAAACCGAAGTCGGGACGTTGATGGTTTTCTGAAGACCTGAATAGGCCTCCTCGAGCGTCACGCGAAGGTTGTAGCGCAGGTCCGCACCGCGTGCCGCCCGCCCACGGCCACCACCGCGGCCGCCCATGAAGTCACCGAAAAGATCGTCGAACACATCAGAGAAGGCGCTGGCGAAGTCGCCTTGATTGGCCCCATAGCCGCCAGGCCGCCCGCCGCCGCCCATGCCACTTTCAAAGGCTGCGTGCCCGAACCGATCATAGGCCGCCTTTTTCTCGGCATCCTTGAGAACTTCGTAAGCCTCGTTGGCTTCCTTGAATTGCGACTCTGCGTCGGGATTGTCAGCGTTGCGGTCCGGGTGAAGCTCTTTCGCTTTGGTCCGATAGGCCTTCTTGATCTCGTCCGCTGATGCGCCGCGCGCGACACCGAGCACGTCGTAATAGTCACGTTTTGCCATTGGGGATCCCCCTCATGTGGAACGGTGAAGGCCGGTCCGGTCGGGACCGGCCTCAGAGGTTCCGTAAAACGCTTACGAGCGCTTATCGCCGCCCAGATCTTCAAAGTCAGCATCAACGATGTCGTCATCGTCATTGCTGCGCGGACCCTTCGAGGACATGGAGTCGTCCTCCTCGGCTTCCTGGCTGGCCTTGTAGATGGCTTCGCCCAGCTTCATCGCGGCTTCCGTCACGTTCTGGATGCCCGACTTGATCTTGGACGCGTTATCCGTCTCCAGCTCGTCCTTGAGCGCGGCGATTGCCAGTTCGATCGCTTCAACCGTGGTCGGATCGACCTTGTCGCCATGCTCCTCAACCGATTTCTCGGTCGAGTGGATCAGGCTTTCTGCCTGGTTCTTGGCCTCTACCAGCTCGCGACGCTTCTTGTCGGCTTCGGCGTTCTCCTCGGCATCCTTGACCATCTTCTCAATATCCTCGTCGGACAGACCGCCCGAGGCTTGAATGGTGATCTTCTGCTCCTTGTTGGTGCCCTTGTCGCGGGCAGAGACAGACACGATACCGTTGGCGTCAATGTCGAAGGTCACTTCGATCTGGGGCATCCCGCGCGGTGCAGGGGGGATGTTTTCAAGATTGAACTGACCCAGCATCTTGTTGTCTGCCGCCATCTCGCGCTCGCCCTGGAACACGCGGATCGTCACCGCGTTCTGGTTATCCTCGGCGGTCGAGAAGACCTGGCTCTTCTTGGTCGGAATCGTGGTGTTGCGGTCGATCAGACGGGTGAACACGCCACCCAGCGTTTCGATCCCAAGCGACAGCGGGGTCACGTCCAGCAGGACCACATCCTTGACGTCGCCTTGCAGAACGCCAGCCTGAATGGCGGCGCCAAGGGCCACAACCTCATCGGGGTTCACACCCTTATGGGGTTCCTTGCCGAAGAACTTGGTCACTTCTTCCACAACCTTGGGCATGCGGGTCATGCCGCCGACCAGAACCACCTCGTCAATGTCGGCCGTGGTCAGGCCCGCATCCTTGAGCGCGGCCTGGCAGGGTTTCATGGACGCCTTGATCAGGTCATTGACCAGGCTTTCCAGCTTGGCGCGGGTCAGCTTCATCACCATGTGAAGCGGCTGGCCGGTCGCGCTGTTCATCGAGATGAAGGGCTGGTTGATTTCTGTCTGGCTGGACGAGGACAGCTCGATCTTGGCCTTTTCAGCCGCCTCCTTGAGGCGCTGAAGGGCCATCTTGTCCAGCGTCAGATCGACGCCATGCTCTTTCTTGAACTCATCGGCCAGATAGTTGACGATCCGCATGTCGAAGTCTTCGCCACCCAGGAACGTGTCACCATTGGTGGATTTCACTTCGAACAGGCCATCGTCAATCTCAAGGATGGTCACGTCAAAGGTGCCGCCGCCAAGGTCATAGACCGCGATGATCTGGCTGTCCTTCTTGTCCAGACCATAGGCCAGCGCGGCCGCAGTCGGCTCGTTGATGATGCGCAGCACTTCCAGACCGGCGATCTTGCCGGCGTCCTTTGTCGCCTGACGCTGGGCGTCGTTGAAATAGGCGGGAACAGTGATGACGGCTTGCGTCACCTCTTCACCAAGATAGGACTCGGCGGTTTCCTTCATCTTCCCAAGGATGAAGGCGGAAATCTGCGAAGGGCTAT
>JAMWZG010000115.1:4910-9356 GCA_024304855.1 Paracoccaceae bacterium | reverse complement strand
GCTCGGCAAGCTGATCAACGACCACGGGGTCGAGGTCAAAGCCTTCAACGATGACGTCTGGGACGCCTTCGGCGAAGCGGCGGCCGAGGTCTTCGAGGAAGTGCGCGACCATTCCGACCTTGCCAAGCGCGTGGACGAGAATTTCCAGGCCAAGCTCAAGGAAATCGGCGGCACGATCGCCCAGTTCGAAGGCAACTTCCTGAACCAGCGCAACCGTATCCTCGGCCTTGGCTGAGCGGATTTTCTGACCTGAAGGCAAGCGGGGCTCAGCAATGCGCCCCGCTTGTCGCGCACATGACACCTGCGGCGGTGCCTCCTTCCGGGGGCCCGGTGACGCGGGGCAAATGAAACGTGAACGGGGGACATCATGGCACAATCGCTGACGGCTGCGCAGGCCGGGGGCCATGCGGGATCGGCACCGGGCATTCGCCTCTTGGGATGGGGCATCCTGTCCATCATGGCGGCCTTTCTCATCAACAACGCGACCAATATCGGCTACGGCACGCCCACCCTGGCCGAAGCATTGGGCGGCACCGCTACCGGCGGGGCCATCGTGCCCATCCTGATCTATATGGCCTGCATCGGACTGGGGGCGGCCTACGTCCTCTCCACCGGCAGCACCCCCCTGCGCAGCGACGCAAGGCGCCTGCACCGTTTCAACCTCTACCTGATCCGTGCCTGTTTCTGGTCCGTGCTCTTTGTCGGCATCGCGGATGCCGCCATCGCACAGCTCCGGGTCGAGAACATGCTGATCCTCTTCTTCTCCGAGGAGACAAGCCGCGCCCTGGGCCGTTCCGCCTGGGTCGGCCCCTATATCCACATGCCGCTGGTGGCCCTGGGCTTTCTCGTGGCCTTCTTCACCCGCACGCTGGGCTTCACATGGCTCACGCTGCTGATCGTCGTGGCCGAGCTGATGATCGTCTTCCTGCGCTTCGTCTTTTCCTACGAACAGGCGCTGATGGGCGATCTGGTGCGCTACTGGTATGCGGCGCTCTTCCTCTTTGCCTCGGCCTATACGCTGTTCGACGAAGGCCATGTCCGCGTCGATGTCTTCTATGCCGGCTTCAGCCGGCGCAAGCGCGGCGTCGTCAACGCCTGGGGTTCGATCCTGCTGGGCGTCACCACCTGCGCCATCATCCTGGCCATCGGCCTGAACGGCAAGACCGCCATCATCAACGCGCCCGTCTCGAACTTCGAGATCACCCAGACCGGCGCCGTCGGCATGTTCATCAAATATCAGATGGCCGCCTTTCTGGCCATTTTCGCGATCACCATGATCATCCAGTTCGTCAGCTACCTGTTCGAGGCCGTCGCCGACATCCGGGACGAACCCGGACATCGCGAACACAACCCCATTGCGCACTGAGGACTGATCATGGAACTTCTCTTTCTTGCGATCCTGCTGCTGATCATGGCCTGGGCCCTTGGCTCGGGCTATCCGGTGGCCTTCGCCCTGCCGGGTGCGGCGATCATCACCATCGGTCTGGCCGCGGGGGCGGGCTATCTGTTTGGCACCGGAACCGATGCCTATTTCCACTCGGGCGGACCGCAGCAATGGTTGTCGGCCGGTGTCACCAACCTGCGCGGCGTCTATTGGGAGGTGGACAGGGATACGCTCATCGCCATCCCGCTCTTCATCTTCATGGGCATCATGCTCCAGCGCTCCAAGATCGCCGAGGATCTGCTGGTCACGATGGCCCAGCTTTTCGGCCCCGTGCCCGGCGGCCTGGGTATCTCGGTGGTCTTCGTGGGCGCGCTTCTGGCCGCCACCACCGGCATCGTCGGGGCCACGGTCGTGGCGATGGGCCTGATCTCGCTGCCCGCCATGCTGCGCAACAACTACTCGCCCTCGCTCGCCTCGGGCACCATCGCGGCCTCGGGCACGCTGGGGCAGATCATCCCGCCCTCCATCGTGCTCATCATCCTGGCCGATCAGCTCGCCTCGGCGACAGATCAGGCCTCCACCGCGCGCAAGGCCCTCTATAACGAGGCCACGGGCGAATTGCAGATGCCCTCGGTCTTCGATGTCTCCTCGACCAGCGCGGGCGAGATGTTCCTGGGCGCGCTGGTGCCGGGCCTGATGCTGGTCGGCATCTACATGCTCTATATTCTGGGCTATGCAATCATCAATCCCAAGAAGGCCCCTTCCGTTCCGCGGGACGAGGAGATGAGCCTCGCCTTCTGGGGCAATGTCGCCCTGACCCTGATCCCGCCGCTGACGCTGATCTTTCTGGTGCTCGGCTCGATCATCACGGGTGTCGCCACGGTGAACCAGGCCGGGGCCATCGGTGCCGCAGGGGCCATGGTCATGGCCGGCTACCGCCTCAACAGCGGCGGCAGGCGCGTCTATGTGCCCGCCATCCTCGCGCTGCTCGGCCTTGCCATCATCGCCTATGCGCTGGCCAATTACCCGATGAACCTCAAGGCCGCCACCACGCCCGAGGACATCACAGGACTCTATATCGGCGCCTTCGGCACGCTGCTCATGACCATCTCGCTGATCTGGTCAGGCATCCGCGTCATGCGGATCGACGATACGCTGACCGGGGTGATGCTGGAAACCGCCAAGACCACGTCGCTCGTCTTCGTCATCCTGCTGGGGGCCGCGATGCTGACCGCCGCCTTCCGCGCCTTCGGCGGCGAAGAGCTGGTGCGCGACTTCCTCACCGGCCTGCCGGGCGGCTTCTGGACGCAGTTCATCATCGTGATGGCGGTGATCTTCTTCCTTGGCTTCTTTCTGGACTTCATCGAAATCGCCGTGGTCGTGGTGCCGATCGTCGCCCCGATCCTGCTGGCCGATCCGACCGTGAATATCACCGCCGTCTGGCTGGGGGTGATGATCGGCCTGAACATCCAGACCTCCTTCCTGACGCCACCTTTCGGCTTCGCCCTCTTCTATCTGCGCGGTGTGGCCCCCGCCTCGGTCAAGACGATGCAGATCTACAAGGGCGTCGTGGCCTTCATCACGCTGCAACTGATCGCGCTGCTCATCGTGGGCCTCTACCCGCCCCTGGTGAACTATGTGCCGAACCGCTCCAGCTACCTGTCGGAAACCTCGCCGCCGCCGCGCAACCCGCGCCTGCAATATTGCATGGATGACTATGTGCAAGCGGGCCTGCAATCGGATGGCGGGCGCACCGAACGCGCCATTGCGGCCCTGGGCGGGCTGGACCTCTCGGCCCTGCCCGGCGATCTGGCGCGCGACCTGCGCGAGGCGGCCGAGGATGCGGCAGGCTTCCCGCAAGCCGCCGCCCTGATCCCCGAAAGAGCCGCCGCCGTGCAGGCCGCCGCGGGCGATTACCGGCCCACCCTCGAATTCGTGCGCAGCATCGAAAAGCGCATCCGCAACCACGAGGAGGATCTGGCCGACATCGCCACCGAATTGGGCCGCGTCCGCGAAGCCGCCAGCGATGCCCGCGTCGCCGTGCTCGAGGCCCGCAAGGCCGAGCTGGAGGAGGCCGTGGCCACGCTCGAGGCGCAGATCCCCGAGACATGGGATCCCGTCCACGACACCTTCAAGGCCCTGACCGATGACGAGGAGAAAGCCCGCCTCGCCACCCGCCGCATCGGCGACAGCACCTATGAGACCGTGGCCGAAGTGGCCGCCGTCCTGCGCGGCAACGCGGCCTTCAACGCCCTTGGCGATCCGCTGCGCGCCCTGCGCGCGCAGGTGGAAAGCGGCGATCCGGTGGACACCGCCACCGCCCTCGATGCGCTGGCGGATCAGTTCCGCGACATCGAAGGCGCAGGCGACATCCGTTCGGATCTGGGCGGCGCGCGCCGTGTGCTGGAACGCGACGCCTCTAACCGCGCCGACGCGCTCGAGGAGTTCGACAGCGCCCTGGCCGAGTATGAGGCGCAGGCCGGCTGGCGCAATGCCGCCGAGGCTGCGGTGCTGCCCGGTCTGCAAGCCTTCCTCGACGACACAAGGGCCACGATGGGCGTGCGCTATGCCGAACGCCTGACCCGTGAACAGGCCCTGTTCCTGGCCAGCTGCACCGCCAACCACCGCAGCCTCGCCCTCAGCTTCTAAGGGCGGGCAAGACCTAAAGCAAAACCGCGCCGGATCACTCCGGCGCGGTTTCTCTTTGCCTCAGGGCCGCGCCGGGCGTCAGCCTGCCCGCGCCGCCCCATAGGCGATGAAGGCGTCAAAACTGCCCGGATTGGCCATCGAATCCCGGTTCACCACCCGCGCCGGATCACCGCCCAGCAGCAGTTTCTTCACCGGCACCTCCAGCTTCTTGCCCGACAAGGTGCGCGGGATTTCCGCCACCTGCACGATGTCATCGGGCAGGAACCGCGCCGACACGGCCGTGCGGATCGCATCGCGGATCTGCCCGCGCATCGCCTCGTCCAGCACCAGCCCCTCGCGCAGCACCACGAACAGCGGCATGAAACTCTCGCGCCCCAGAAACTCCAGATCAATCACCAGACTGTCCAGCACCG
>JAMWZG010000115.1:0-4900 GCA_024304855.1 Paracoccaceae bacterium | reverse complement strand
CACCGCATCCAGCCCCTCGACCGCGCGGTAGATCTCGGAACTGCCCAAGCGCAGCCCGCGCCGGTTGATCGTCGCATCCGACCGGCCATAGATCACCGACCCGCCATCTTCCGTGAACTCGATCCAGTCGCCATGCCGCCAGATGCCGGGATAGGTGTCAAAATAACTCTCATGCAGCCGCGCGCCATCCGCATCGCCCCAGAAAAACAGCGGCATGGACGGCAAGGGTTCGGTGCAGACCAGCTCCCCCACCTGCCCCACCACCTCGCGCCCCGCCTCGTCAAAGGCGCGCACCGCATTGCCCAGCGCGCGGCACTGCATCTCGCCCGCCCGCACCGGCATCATCGGATTGCCGCAGACAAACGCCCCCGCCAGATCGGTGCCCCCCGAAATCGGCGCCAGCCAGACATCGCGCTTCACCGCCCCGTAGATCCAGTCATACCCCTCCTGACTCAAGGGCGATCCCGTCGATCCGATCGACCGCAGCGCCGACAGATCCAGCACCTCGCCCGGCCTGATCCCCGCCTTCTGACAGCCCATGAAGAACGCAGCCCCCGCCCCGAAACTGCTCAGGCCTTCGCGCGCCACCATCCGCCAGGCCTCCAGCATGTCGGGATGATTGGGTGCCGCATCGAACAGCACCAAGGTCGCCCCCTGCCCCAGCGCCGCGAATTGCGCATTCCACATGATCCAACCCGATGAGGTCAGCCAGCAGAACCAATCCCGCGCGCTCAGATCCTGATGCAGCGATTGCTTCGCCCCCTCCAGCAGGGCCCCGCCATGGCCATGCACGATGGGCTTGGGATTGCCCGTGGTGCCAGAGGAATAGACGATCCAGAGCGGCTGCGAAAACGGCACCGATACGATGTCCGGCACCTGCGGCGCGGCCTGCATTGCCGCCCAGTCGGTCCAACCTGCGGGCACCGCCCCCAGCGCAGGAACCATCACCAGATGCGCCAATGTCGGCAGCCCCGCCGCGATCCCCTCCAGCAACGCGGTGCGGTCCACCCGCTTGCCCGCATGGATATACCCATCCTGCGCGATCAGCACCTTGGGTTCGATCTGCCGGAACCGGTCCAGGATGGCGACATGGCCCATGTCCGGTGCGCAAAGCGACCACACCGCCCCCAGCGAGGCCGTGGCCAGGAACGCCACCAAAGCCTCCACCGCATTGGGCAGCACCGCCACCACCCGGTCGCCCTGCCCCACGCCCATGCCGCGCAAACCCGCCTGCGCCGCCCCCACACGCGCCTGCAACTCAGCCCAGGTGACAGCCTGCCGCCCGAACGTCTCCGATTGCAGGATCACCGCCAGATCATCGGGCCGCGCCGCCGCCGGGCGCAGCATCTGACGCGCGAAATTCGTCTCGGCCCCCGGAAACCAGTCCGCGCCGGGCATCTTGCGCTCCGGCAGCACCTCGGTCCAGCCCGCCACGGGCAGATCGAAGAACCCGATGATCGCGGTCCAGAACCCCTCCAGATCCGACACGGACCACGCCCAGAGCGCATGATAATCCGCGAAATGCAGCCCCCGCTCGGCCTCCAGCCAGCGGATGAACTGCGCCAGACGCGAGGCTTGCGCCCGCTCGGCATCAGGCTCCCACAGAATTGGGCGCGCGTCGGTCATGGTGATCCTCCCTGATCTTGTGCCGCCACGCTTCCACGGCCCGGCGACAGGATCAAGGGGGCTCAGGCTCAGCCCCGGCCCGCCAGCATCGCCTCGATCAACCGCTGGACCCGCAGCGCCTCCTCCAGCGTCGCCAGACGATGCGGACGCCCCGCGATCATCGCCTCCAGATCGTCCAGCTGCGCCTTCAGACTGGTGGCGCGCGGGTCGATCCCCTCAGGCGTCACCCGCGCGAACCCACCCCCGTCCGAGGTCGAGACCGCATAGAAATCCGCGATCCGGTGACTGCGCAAGGCCCCCTTCACCGTCACCTCCTGCCGGTCCGGCTGCGCCCCGCCCACGCTTGCCAGAACCGAGACAGGCAAACCCTCCGCCGTCTCCAGCCGCGCCAGAAGATGCGTCTCGCAAAGCGCGGGATCGGCCGGATAGCTTGGCCTTGCCCAGATCAGCGACAATGGCCCCAGAACACGCTCCGAGAAGAACAGGAAATGCGAGATCACCTCGCGCGTCATCCCCCCCTCATCGCGGAACCGCAGCCAATCCGCTCCCTTCTGCCAGGCGCGCGGCCAGGCGGCATAGGTCACGACAATATCCACCCCTGCCAGCGCGCCCATCCGCCCTGACCGGGCGTCGGCCGCCACATCCGTCAGTGCCGCCCCCGCCGCCTGCGTGAAATTCACCGCCGCCGGCACGCCCGACGCCGCAATCCGCGCCACCAGATCGGCGCTCGCCTCCAGATCGACGCCCAGCGGCTTTTCCAGAAACAGGGCCTTGCCCATCCCCGCCGCCGCCAGCGCATAATCGCGCCGCGGCTCGGGCGGGCAGGCCAGATAGACCAGATCCGCCCCCGCCATCGCCGCCGCCGCACTGTCGGCCAGCACAGCCCCCGGCGCCATCGCCTGCGCCCGCGCCATGTTCTCCGGGTTCGGATCCCACAGATACGCAGGCTCATAGGCCGGATGCAGCAGCATATGCTCCAACATGCGCCGCCCCATGATCCCCAAACCGATGATCGCCGTTGTGATGGTCATGTGTGTGCCCCGTCCCTGTCCCTCTGGTTCCGCCGACCCTAGCGCGGCGCGGCAGGATGGAAAAGCCGCCGCGTCATGCCTGTTGCGGGACATCGCCCCGCTCTGTAGAAAGCGCCACGCATCGGGCCACAGGGCCATCAGCACGCCCTTGGCGGCACAGGGATTGACGACACGCATGGCCACGCCAAGCCTTTCCTCAGCCGCAGACGCGGCAGGCCGATTGATCGCCCGCCCCGGCGTGACCGCGCCAAAGGCGCGCCCGCGCAGGCGGGCCGCATGACCCTGCGCCTGTGGAAAATCCGGCGCGAGCTGAAACGCGCCCTGCCCAAGTTGCTGGAAACGCTGGCCGAACCCCTGCGTCACCTGACCTTCCTGCCGCTCTATGACCTGCGCAAAAAGCGCCTGATGCGCGTGACCCAAGGCCAGCTTCAGCCCGGCCCCGAGGTCGGTCTTTACCTCATCTTCCCCTCCGGCGGGGTGCTGCCCTCGCATCTGGCGATGCTGCGCGCGATGATCCGTCAGGGGATCAGCCCTGTCGTCATCTCCAATCTGCCCCTGACGGATACGGACCGCGCCACTCTCGCCGCCACAGCCTTTCGCGTGATCGAACGGCCCAATATCGGCTATGACTTCGGCGGCTACCGCGACGGCATCCTCTCCATCGCCCCGCTGCTGCCCGATCTGCGCTGCCTCTGGGTGCTCAACGATTCCGCGTGGCTGGTCGATGACAACGGCGGCTGGTTCGCACAGGCCCGCGCGACAGGCACGGATTTCACCGGCTGCGTGTCGAACTTCGGCATCCGCAAGGTGGACATGCAGGATCACGCCCGGATCGCATGGCTGTTCAACCCCTCCAACCGCCGCTTCCACTATGTCTCAAGCAGTTGGCGCATCGGGGCGCGCATCCTGCACGATCCTGGCTTCCTGCGCTTCTGGAAACGGCTCCAGATCCGCGACAGCAAGCAACTGACCGTGCGGCGGGGCGAGGTCGGGTTCTCCCAATGGGTGCTGCGCCATCGCTATACCCACAGCGCCACGCATGAAATTGCCGATCTGCCGCAGCGACTGGCGGCCCTGTCCGATGCCGCGCTGGACGATGTGACCCGGCATCTGTTGATGATCGACCCCGTCCAGCAGGCGACCAAGGATGCCGTTCTGGCGCTGGACCCGGCCGCCACGACCGGGCGTCAGGCGCGCATCACGCTCTGCCTTGCCGCAACCGCGCGCTTCGGCTTCGTGATCGCCATGCCCTACTTCCTGCTCCACCACGCCACGCTGCCGTTTTTCAAGAAATCCGTGTTCAAATCCTCAGCGGACACCGTCGCTCTGGCCTTGAAGATCATGCAGGATCTGCCCGCGGATCAGGACAATCCGATCCACCGCGAAGCAATGGCCCTTGCCCGCCGCAGAGCCGAGACCGCCTGACCCGCCTCAGGGCTGCGATGCAAAGTAGTCCTGCGACAGCCGGGCAATGCGCCGCCGGTAGAGGGGCCGCAAGATCTCGCGCCGGATCTTGTCCCATCCCAGCGCCTTGTGCCCGATGGTGCTGCCCCCCAGATCACCTGACTCCTCACTCACCCCCGAGGGCCAGACCGTCAGCACCCGCGCCCCATGCACCCAGGGCATCTGCAACAGGCAATCCACCGGCCTGTCGAAAACCTCGGTTGCCCGCAACAACCGCTCTGCCGCGCCACGGGTCACAAGCTGCACCTGCATCCCCAGCGCCACCTCCTCCGGCAGACGCAGTACCATCTCGCCCTCCTGCGCGACCACCCGCCCCGCATCCTCGCGCCGCTTGTAGGGAAAGCGGATGAAATCACCGGGCCGAACAGCCGACATCGCCAGCGCCAGCGCCCTGTCGAAAACCGCGCGTTCCAGCGCCACGTCATCCTCAAGAACCAGTGCCGCCTCCAGCCCCTCATCCACGATCCGTTGCCAGCTTTTGCGGTGACTGCGGAAACAGGCCACCTCAGTGTCGCGCAGGGCATAGGGGTAGCGCGGCGTCAGATGGCTGTGCACATGCGTGCCACCATCGCCCTCCTGCCCCTCTGCGGCCGGGGCGCGCGCATCGACGGCCCAGACGATCTCCGACGGGCAAGGCAGGCTCGCGCGCAGATTTGCCACCTGCGCACGGCGGTTCTCGGCGCGCGCCAGATGGATGATCAGGGCCTTCAGCCCAGGGCTGCTGCTGTCGTTCCGCATCTGTCCTGCCCCGTCCCTCGACCCGATCTGCCCCCCAAGAC
>JAMWZG010000114.1 GCA_024304855.1 Paracoccaceae bacterium | reverse complement strand
GCCCTCCGCATGATCGACGATATGACCCCGCCGCAAGCCCTGTCCGGCAATGCCAAGCGCAAGATGCGTTCGGCCTCGCGGCTCTATGCCGTGCAGGCGCTGTTCCAGATGGAACATTCCGCCCAGACCGTCGAAGTGGTGCGCCGCGAATTCCTCGACCACCGTTTCGGCGCCACCTATGAGGGCGAGGAGATGGTGGATGGCGACATCGACCTGTTCCGCCTGATCCTGGATCAGGCCGTGACCTGGCAGGCGAAGATCGACCAGATGACCGACCGCGCGCTGGTGGCGAAATGGCCCATCGCCCGGATCGACCCGGTGCTGCGCGCCCTTTTCCGTGCCGCCGGGGCCGAGATGGTGCAGGGCGACACGCCGCCCCGCGTCGTGATCACCGAATATGTCGATGTGGCCCGCGCCTTTTTCCCCGAGACGAAAGAGCCCAGCTTCGTCAATGCCGTGCTGGATCACATGGCCCGCGAAGCCCGCCCCGAGGCGTTCTGATCCGCGCCTGCCGCTTTCCCTTGCCCCTTTCCCTTGGTCGCCGCTTCCGTCAGGATAGGGGCAGGGACCATAGGGACAGGGCAGACCGATGTGGGCAGACAAGACATTCCTGACCATGCTGGGCATCACGCTGCCCATCCTTCAGGCGCCGATGGCCGGGGCGCAGGATCACCGTCTGGCGCTGGCCGTGGCGCGTGCAGGTGGCTTGGGGGCGGTGCCCTGCGCCATGCTGACACCGGACCGCATCCGCGCGGAAGTGGCGGCCTTCCGGTCGCAGAGCGATGCGCCGCTGAACCTCAATTTCTTCTGCCACAGCGCGCCTGATCCCGATCCGGCCCGGCTCTCGGCATGGCAGCACCAGCTTGCCCCCTATTACCGCGAGCTGGGACTTGATCCCGCCACGCCCGCGCCGCTGTCCAATCGCGCGCCCTTTGATGCCACGCTCTGCGCGCTGGTGGAAGAATTGCGCCCCGCCGTGGTCAGCTTCCATTTCGGCCTGCCTGCGCCTGATCTGCTGGCGCGGGTCAGGGCCACGGGCGCGCGCATCCTGTCCTCTGCCACTACCGTGGCCGAGGCGCGCTGGCTGGACGGGCAGGGCGTCGATGCCATCATTGCCCAGGGGCTCGAGGCTGGCGGCCATCGTGGCCTGTTCCTGACGGATCAGACGGCGACGCAGATCGGCACCCTGTCGCTGGTGCCGCAGATCGTCGATGCGGTTGCCTGCCCGGTGATCGCCGCCGGCGGCATTGCGGACGCGCGCGGGATCGCGGCGGCGGCCATGCTGGGCGCATCCGCCGTGCAGATCGGCACGGCCTATCTTTTCTGCCCCGAGGCGACGATCAGCGCCCCGCACCGGCAGGCGCTCTCTGGCCGTGACGCGGAAACCACCGCCCTGACAAATGTCTTCACGGGCCGACCCGCGCGCGGCGTGGTCAACCGCGTGATGCACGAGATCGGCCCGCTCAGCCCCCATGCCCCGGCCTTTCCGCTGGCCGGTGGCGCGCTGGCCCCCCTGCGTGCCGCGACCGAACCGCAGGGATCGGGCGATTTCATGCCGCTCTGGTCCGGTCAATCCGCCCCCCTCTGCCAAGCGATGAGCGCCGAGAGTTTGACCACGGCTCTGGCCGAACAGGCCGCAGCCCTGCTGGCAGGCTGACCCCTCGCCTCAGGCGGCAGGGCAAGCGAAAACGCCCGACCACAGGGGGCCGGGCGTTCGTTGCTCTTCACAAGGGCTTGGTTCAGAACCGGATCCGGTAAGTCACGCCAAAGCCGACCGAAGGCGTCCTGCCATACACCGCCTCGCCCACACGCAGATCGGCCCCCAGCGTGGCACCGTTGCCCAGATCATGCGCATAGCCCACGGTCGCAAAGGCGCGTGTGCGGTTCGCGGTAAAGGTGCTGCCGATGTCGAAGGTCGCCAGCCCCGGCAGATCCGACCGCCCCGTCAGGCGTGGCCGCTCCGGGTTCACCTCGCGGTCCACTCCGACGCCCAGCGACAGCCGCCCGCGCGCGCCCATGGCCATCTCGCCTGTCACGCTCAGCGTGGCGACGGTGCGGGTCGTCTCCATCGCGTCATAGCTTGCGTTGAAGGCGGCCCCCGTCTCGGTATAGGCGCTGCGCGTCGTGTCATAACGCGCCAGCCCCAGTTCCGGTGTCACCAGCCAGTCGCCACGCGCCAGACCATAGCCAAGCGTCGCCTGCACGGCGCGCGTTTCCACATCGGCCTGCCCTCTGGCAGTGATCACATCGGTCAGCAGACGCCCGCGCGCCACCTCGCCCTCGCTGCGCGCAAAGCCAAGCGAGCCGCTCAATTGCCACCCGGTGCCCGCCGCACCACCGGCGCTATACTGGCCCCAGAGGGCCAGACCCAACCCGGCGTCCATGTCAAACGCGTTGTTCTTGAACTGCGTGCCGCTCAGGCTCAGCGTCGCGCCAAGGGTCACAGTCTCGCTGATCCCGTGGCCAAAGCCCAAAGCTGCCAGCGAGGTCGTCCGCGCCCCCACGGTCGTGGGATTGCGGTTGGTGTTCTGCAAACCTGCACTGGTGGACATGACGCTCTGCCCCGCCGCCAGTATCGTGCCGGGGGTCATCAGATTATCCAGAGCGAATTGCTGCTCGGCCTGCGCCACCGCGCTGTCATTGCCCAGAACGGGGAAAGAGGCGTTCAGATTGGCCAGATCCTCCATCGTGCCGCCACCGCCACCGCCAGTGCCGCCGCCACTCGTCGGCGTTGCGCGCCAGATGAAGGCGCGCTGATCGCTTGTCCCCACGACGATGCTGCCATCTGCATTCACACCGTAAGCGGCACTCGAGGACGCCCCCGTCAACGTGCCAAGGCTGACCATCGTCCCGCCCTCGACCCAGCGGAAGGCGCGGCCCCCGTTATCGCTACCGCTTTCGCCAACGACCACAGTGCCATCGGCACTGACATCATAGGCAATACTGCCCGCGCCCCCCGGAAGGACGCCCAGCGACTCCATCCCGACACCTTCGACCCAGCGGAAGGCGACCTGTGGAAGAGTGCTGCTTTCGCTATACCCCACCACCACATTGCCCGCCGCGTTGACACCTTCGGCCCCGCTGAAAGACCCACCCGGCAGGGTGCCGATTCTTTGCATCCCGACACCCTCGACCCAGCGGAAGCCTTCCGAGAATGACCCGTCAAACAAGTCGCCAACCACCACATTGCCAACCGCGTTGACATCCTTGGCGGCGCTGGTGGGGCCAAGGATCGGATTGCCGATCACGCCAAGGTTCTCGATTGTGCCATCGACCCAACGCACCGCGCGGTCGCCATTGATCGTATCGGCTGTGCCGACGATGATGTTCCCCGCCGCGTTGACGCTTTCGGCAAAGGTTCTGCCGCCACCGTTCAGCGTCGGCAGGATGGAGACTGCATCCACGCCCGAGGTTTGCCGGACAGAGGTGAAAGCGCGCAGTCCATTCGCTGTAGTGACAGAGCCGACAACGACAGAGCCATCCGCATTGACGCCGTTTGCGCTGCTCCGGCTGGATCTGATCGGTTCTGGAAATTCTTCCAACACCCCGTCGCGCCACCGCCAGGCAAGAAAAAGGCCAGTCAGATCCCGAAACTCGCCCACCACGACCAAACCATCGCCGCTGACGGCATTTGCCACGGCGGACCGCTGCGTCGCGCTATCGCTCAGATTACAGATCTCACTGCCCGCAGGCCCATTGGCCGAGGGCACAAAACAGGCCTGCGCCTGCGCTGCCCCGCCATTCAGCCCCGCGACCAGCGCCGCCAGACTGACCATTCCAAGCGCGGTTGGCCGTGACAGACCCTTCCCGCGCAGGCATTCACCATGCTGAACCATTCACAAACCCCAAGAAAACAGGAAAAAAACACACCAACACCCAAAGCGCTAGCGCCACGCCCTGCCTTGCGTCAAGCGTTGCTTTCCGGGCCGGACGCCTTGTGGCCACGCCGCATCAGAACGGCCCATGATCTGCACGTCATGGCTGCTGGGCGCATCCTGTGATTGTGTGTTCCTGCACGGCGCCCCTTGAATACGCCTCAAAAATGCGCATATAGTGAGCAGGCACCAGCCCTCACGGCGCGCAGATGACGGCCGTAAACGGTGCCCCGCAAGACGACAACTAACCGATCCACGGGGGGTAACAGCGGGCCGCTCCCTGATCGAAAGGCACCATCATGAAGAAGATCGACGTCGATAAAGACTATAAACGCACCCGATTCCTGATCGTGGCGATGGTGATCCAGATCGTTGTCGTCTTCGTGCTGCTGGCGGCCTATGTCGCCTGGCTGCGCTGGTAAACGCCCCCTCAGGGCCGCCGCGCCACCAGATCAATCTCGACCAAGGCGCCCACGGCCAGCGCCGTCACGCCGATACAGGTGCGCGCCGGCAACTTGCCCGTCTCGAAATAGGATGCGTAGACCGCATTCATCGCCGCATAATCCCGCTCGAACTGCGTCAGATAGACCCGCGCCTGCGTGACATTCGGCAGACCCAGCCCCACCCCCTCCAGCACCAGCACAAGATTGTCCATCACACGCGCCGTCTGCGCCTTGACCCCCTCGGGCAGGGGGCGGTCCGGCTCTCCCGGCCAGGTGGGCATCTGCCCTGTCAGAAAAACCCAGCCATCCACCTCGGACGCATGGGAAAACGTGGCCACAGGGCGCGGCGCGCCATCGACCATGTGGAATGTGGGCAGGGGCATCGGACACCTCGCAACAGCCGTGGACAGATCCTGCCACTCAGGCGGGCTTGGCAGCAGCCGTCAACCCGTCCGGCGCGGATCGCCGCTGATCCTGCGCCGCGCCCCCCGCGCCTGCCGCGAAAAGAGGCGCGGCCGGGCCGCCGTCACAGCGCGCTGACCTGTCCGACCGCCAGCACCGCCCCCGTGGGCGCGCCGGTGGGCGAGCCGCCGGGCGGTTCGTCCGATACTGCCAGCACCAGACCGGCCACCGCGCCGCGCAGCGCCTCGGGCAGCGGCAGCGCCACCGTCTCACCCGCCGGCAGGACACCCAGCGACACAGGCGCCGCCTCTCCGGCGATGGCCCAAAGCTCCAGCACGCGGCCCGCCGCCGCCGCGCCGGCCGTGCGGGTCAGGCGCAACTCGGCCGCGCCGCTGTCATAGACCGCCAGCAGGCGCAGGCTCTGATCCTCGGCCACGATTTCGCTGACGAAAAGCGGCGCGGGGGCAGGGGGGGCAAACTGCTCCAGCGATTGAAAGGCAAAGAATCCCGCCACAGCCAGCGAGGCCAGGCTGATCCCCTGCCACAGCCCCGCGCGCTGCCAGAAAGGCAGGCGCGCAGGCTGACCGAACAGCCGCCGCAACAGCGCCGTCTTGACGGCGGCACCGGGTGCGACCTCGGGCACCTCGGCATCCAACCCCGACAGGCGCGTGGTCCAGCCCGCCACCTCCTCGGCCAGCGCCGGCTCGCGCGCGATGCGCGCCGCCACCGCAGCCTCCTCGGCAGGGTCCAGCAGGCGCAGCACATATTCGGCGGCCAGCAGGCTGTCGTCGTCGCGCGGGGTGTCGGGGCTTGCGTCGCTCATCGCGCCATACACTCCTGCAAGGATTGCAGACTGCGCCGCAGCCATGTCCGCATCGTGTTCAGCGGCACCTTGAACCGTTCCGCCAGATCGGCATAGCTCTGCCCCTCCAGATAGGCGCCGCGCACGGCCGCCCCCTTGTCGCTGTCCAGCGCATCCAGACAGGCCGCGATCCGCCGCGCCTCACCCGCCGCCACGGCGCTTTGCTCAGGGTTGGGGCCGGGGGCCGTCAGATGGTCGGCCACATCATCCAGAGCGACGCCCGGGCGCGTCTGGCGCAGCCGGTCGATGGCGGTGTTGCGGGCGATGGTGATCATCCAGGTCATCGGGCTCAATCCATTCGCGCTATACCGTCCGGCATGGCGCCATATCTTCATATAGGCATCCTGCACGACATCTTCCGCGCTGGCCCTGTCTGCCAAGACACGCAGCACCACACCAAAGAGTTTCGCACTGGTCGCGTCATAAAGAGCCGAGAAGGCCGCCCTGTCGCCCAATGCCACGCGGGCGATCAGATCCTCGATGTCTTGTGTCGTGGCCATGTCGCGCGCTTTCACCCGTTGGATCTGTCGTGAACGATTCTATCGCAGACCGGATCAATCACAAGCAGAGAGACCGAATATTTCGCAACAATCCCCCGCAATCGGGCGCAAAGCCTGTTCTCGTGGTGGAAAGCTGCGGAATTTCGGGCGGGGAATGGCCTGTTTGGCAGATGCCCCCTTGTGAGACGGGCAATACGGGTTACATTCTCTTCCAGCGGAACAGCGAGGTCTTCATGCCCAAACTCATACGCCTTTACATCACGCAGGCCGCCATCGGCTTTGGCCTTGCCGGCGTTTTCGTGGCCATGCTGCTGTGGTTCAACATCGCGAATCTGTGGCATCTGGTGACGCATTCCGACATGGGCATTCTGGCGGTGCTTGTCCTGTGGGTGTCGAATGGCGTGGTCTTTGGCGGGGTGCAATTCGCCATTTCCGTGATGCGGATCAAGGATGATGACGATGACGAGCCGCGCGGCGGTCCGCGTCGCCCGATCCGGGTCGATACCTCGCAGATGATTCCGGTCCGCGTGGCCGCCAAGGCCGGGCGCGGTCCGCGCCGCTGAAACCAGCGATGACTGTGACGATCAAAGGGGCCGCGCGGCCCCTTTTGCTTTCTTGACGGTGGTGAATGTGGGACGGCGGTGAGCCGACGCCTGCCTTCACCCGAAGACCGACCATCCCGCCGCCTGCGCCAGACGCTCCACCGCCAGGGTGCCCAGCCGGGAATTGCCCTGCGCATCCAAGCCCGGCGACCAGACCGCGATTGCAGCGCGCCCCGGCGCGATCACGAGGATCCCGCCGCCCACGCCGGATTTGCCGGGCAGACCCACGCGATAGGCGAAATCCCCCGACCCGTCATAATGCCCGCAGGTCATCATCAGCGCATTGATCCGCCTGACCCGCGCCGGGGACAGCAACCGCGCCGCAGGCAGCCCGCCCATCAGGAACCGCCCGGCCTGCGCCAGTTGCCGGGTCGTCATCTCGATGGCGCATTGATGGAAATAGACCCCGCAGGTCAGATCGGGTGCATTGCGCAGATTGCCATGCGCCCGCAGGAAATGCGCCAAGGCCATGTTGCGATGTCCTGTCGCCTGCTCGGACTTCGCAACACGGTGGTTGATATGGATGTCATCATCCCCCGCCGCCTGCCGGACAAAGCGCAACACCTCGCCCAGAACCTCGCGCGGGGCGTGGCCGGCCAGAATGGCATCCGTCACGACGATGGCGCCCGCGTTGATGAAGGGATTGCGCGGGATGCCGCGCTCATGCTCCAGCTGCACCATGGAATTGAACGCCAGCCCCGACGGCTCACGCCCCACCCGCGACCAGAGCTGATCCCCCAGCCGCCCCAGCGCCAGCGCCAGCGTGAAGACCTTGCTGATCGACTGGATCGAAAAGGGCACCCCGGCCTCGCCCACATGAAAGCTCTGCCCATCGGCGGTGCAGACGCTCATGGCGAAATGTGCGGGCGAGACCTGCGCGAGTTCGGGGATGTAATCCGCCACCGCTCCCCGGTCGGTCATCCCCTGCATCTCGTCATGGATGCGGTTCATCATGCCTTGCAGATCCATTGCCGCGCACCCCCCCCTTGCCCCTGTTTCGCCCGGCTTACAGCCTGCCGCGCAACGCGCATAGCTGCAACATCAGACCCGAGAACGCCCGCAAGGGCGGCCGAGGGATCATCGCAGAGGGGATAGTGGCGGGCCCGCAGCGGCCGTGTGGTTGACGCATTCCCGAGAGCCTGTGTGAACAGGTGGGCGTCAGGTAATCAGACCAGGGTCAGATCAGAGCCAACTCCCTCGGAAGTATTTAAGGCCACTGGAATGTAACCGTTCACGTGAAGAGCAGCACCCGCCACCGCTACAGTTAGGCGCTCTGCCCCGCTCTCGCAAGGGGTTGCAAATGTTCCCGTTCTGTTCAAATCTGGCCGCATGGCTGATCCCGCTCCCGCACCCACCCCGGCAATGACGCAGCACGGCCGCCTTCTGGCGCGCGGCACCGCGCGGCATCTGCTGACCCATGGCATCGTCACGCTCGAGGAATTCGTGCCCGCGCGCGGGTTGCGCGTCGATCTGATCGGCCTCACACCCAAGGGCGAGATCTGGGTGGTGGAATGCAAATCCTGCCGCGCGGATTTCATGCAGGATGCGAAATGGCAGGGTTATCTGGACTGGTGCGACCGCTTTTTCTGGGCTGTGGATGCGGATTTTCCCGTGGATCTGCTGCCAGACGAGACCGGGCTGATCCTGTGCGACCCCTATGACGCCGAGATCATCCGTATGGGCCCCGAAACCCCGCTGGCCCCGGCCCGGCGGCGCAAGCTCACGCAGATGTTCGCCCGCCACGCGGCGCAGCGCCTGCATCTGCTGCGCGACCCGGATGCGCGCGGCTCGTTCTGACGCCGCGCCGCCTTACTTCTTGATCAGGCGGGCCGCCTCGGCCGCGGCGCGGATTTCTTCCGCAATCTCCTCGGCCTCTTCGGGGTCGAAATCCATCGGCACCTCGATGCCCTGCGATTCCACGAAGATCCGCACCATGCCCAGTTCGGTCGGCCCGATCTGCAAATTCGCCTCGATGTCGCGTTCGCTGTTGATACCCATAATCCGGTCTCCGCTGATTGCCCAATCTGCTATCGGTTTCACCCTTGCTTGGCAAGCGCGGGCAGGCTCATATCGGGTCATGAGCGATGCCACCTTCCGTCCCTTCACCCCCGCCGACGCGCCATGGCTGGTCGCGCGGCACGGGCGGCTTTATGCCCAGCAGGACGGGTTCGATGGGACATTCGCCCCGCTGGTGGCGCAGATTCTGGCCGATTTCATCGCAGATCACGACCCCAGGCGCGAAGCGGGCTGGATCACCGAGGTGGCGGATCAGCCCGTCGGCAGCATCTTCTGCGTGCGGCAGGACGATGACACCGCCAAGCTGCGCCTCTTTCTGCTGGAGCCGCATCTGCGCGGGCAGGGGCTGGGACAGCGGATGCTCACGCATTGCATGGGCTTTGCCCGCAGCGCCGGTTACAGGCGGATGGAACTCTGGACCCATGCCAGCCACAGCGCCGCCTGCGCGCTCTATGCCCGCAACGGCTGGCAAGTGACCGCCGCGCAAGCGGTGCATTCCTTCGGTCAGGATCTGGTCGCGCAAAGCTGGAAAATTGATCTCTGACGGGCTTGCAATCACCGGGGCTTGGGGGTAAATCCCCCACCAGTGCCGCCTTAGCTCAGTTGGTTAGAGCGCTTGATTGTGGATCAAGAGGTCCCCCGTTCGAGCCGGGGAGGTGGTACCATCCTTCCCCCGAC
>JAMWZG010000113.1:1069-9403 GCA_024304855.1 Paracoccaceae bacterium | reverse complement strand
CCCGCCGCGACACGCCATGTGTTGAGTGGGGGCCTCCCACCCCTACCACATGTTGCGAATTCCCGATGCAGGCGTGCAACCCCGCCGCGAAAGGGGCCAGAAATGAATGCTTTATTCAGGTTTTCGGCTGTGCTAGCCTAAATCCATATAAAAAATGACCGACCGAAACATCGGCGGCTCGAGGCAGAAGGCAGTGACAATGAAGGTGCGGCACAGGCAGCCGGCCCGCTATGGGCTATTTCTATTCACGGCTATATGGTTGATCGTTGTGCTTCCGCTCAGCGTGAGGGCCGCGCCCTATGCGGCCATGGTCATGGATGCGCGCAATGGCGAGGTGTTGCATTCCGAGAATGCCGACACACGGCTTCATCCAGCCTCGTTGACCAAGATGATGACGCTCTACGTCGCTTTTCAGGCGATCGAACGCGGTGAAATCAGCCTTGATACCGAGGTCACAATCACGCGTGAGGCGGCGGCAGAGCCGCCCAGCAAGCTGGGACTGCGGAGCGGGCAGAAAATCAAGCTGCGCTATCTGATCCGCGCCGCTGCGATCAAATCGGCCAATGACGCAGCCCATGCCATCGGTGTGGCCATCGAAGGGTCCGAAGCCGCCTATGCGCGTCGGATGAACCGCACCGCCGCCGCCATGGGCATGACGCGCACGACATTCAAGAACATGCACGGGCTGACAGCCGAGGGGCATATGTCCACAGCGCGGGACATGACGATCCTGGGCCGTCACATGCTCTATGACTTCCCCGAGTATTATAACCTCTTCTCGCGCCGTTCAACGGATGCGGGCATTGCGCATGTAAACAATACCAACCGTCGCCTGCTGGATGCCTATCGCGGTGCGGACGGGATCAAGACCGGCTATACCCGCGCGGCGGGTTTCAACCTTGTCGCCTCGGCGGAACGTGGTGGCACGCGGATCATCGCGACCGTCTTTGGCGGCCGCTCGACCGTGTCGCGCAACCAGCGGGTTGCGGAACTGCTGGACCTTGGGTTCAAGAAAGCCCCATCTCAGGTGGCGCTGCGCAGGCCGGTCAAGCCGGATGCCATTCCGGGACGCGGTCCGGGCGTCGGCGATGTGGAAGATCCGGTGGCAGCGGCCGTCGCCTCGGTCAGCGGGCGTCCCGCTGCGGGCAAGACCATCCGTCTGGTCACGGCTGTCTCGTCCAGCCTGCGCCCCGTGGCGCGGCCGGGATCGGATCAACCGGCACCTGTGATGGTCGCCCTCCAGGACGGCATCACCCAGGCCCTCAGCGAAGTGGCGGCCCAGACCGCCGCCGTGGACGCGGCCGCAGCACAAGCCCCGGCCGCCCAGCCCGAGAGCGTTCTTGCCGCCGTCACCCCGCCTGACAGTATTCCCGACCGTCCGTTGACACTGGCCGAAGCGACGCCAGCCGCCACAGCCGAGCAGGAGAGTGCGACACCGGAACTGGCCGCGCTTTCCGAGGCCGTAGCCGATGCGCCCGCCATCCTGGACGAAGCCGCCAGCGCAGCAGAGCCGACCGTGGAGGTCGCGGCGGTGCGGACAGCCCCGTCCGATGCGATCAAACCGCGCGCCCGGCCCGAGAGCCTGGTCGTTCTGGCCAGCCTGCCCGAGGCCGCGACCGAAACCAGCGATGCGCCCACAGAGGCCATCGCCACGGTTGCAACCGCCGCAGAGCCGGAGGTTGTGACCCGGATCAGCACATCCGGCGGGCGCCACTGGGGCATCAATGTCGGCCGCTATGGCAGCCGCCACGCCGCCGAGAAGATCCTGCTCCAGACGGCGCTGAAAGAGGTCAACACGCTGGATGGCACGCTGCGCAAGATCGTGCAGGGCAGCGGCGGGTTCGATGCCAATTTCATGGGCATGACACGCGAAAGCGCCGACCTTGCCTGCCGCCGTCTTCAGGCGCGTCAGGTGCAGTGCTTCATGATCGGACCAAGCTGATCACGGACCCGCATGAGGGGGGCTGTCTGCCCCCCTTGGGTCGAACGATGTTCGCCCCACCCCCCGAGGATATTTCGTGCAAGAAGAAACGCCCCCAACTTATGGTTTGGGGTGATCGTCCCAGTCATTGTTCAGGATGCGGCGGGCGTCGCCCTCGGGGTCGTCATATTGGTTACTGCGCACGGTATAGATGAAGGCCACCAGGCCGATACCGCCCAGCAGCAAGGAGATCGGGATCAGATAGGACAGGACTTCCATCGTTCTATTTCAACCTGATTGCATTCAGAGCCACGGTAATCGACGAAAGCGACATGGCCAATGCCGCGACCAGAGGCGTGGCCAGCCCCACCACGGCCACCGGAACGGCAATGATGTTGTAGAGCGTGGCAAGGCGGAAATTCTCGCGGATGCGGCGCGTGGCGGATTGCGCGGTGGTCAGCGCCTCGGCGATTGGCGCAAGGTCACTGCCAAGCAGCACGATGTCCGAGGCGACACGCGCCGCATCCAGCGCAGAGGCGGGCGAGATCGAGACATCCGCCGTGGTCAAGGCTGCGGTGTCGTTCAACCCGTCACCCACCATCAGCACATGGCGCCCCTCGGCCTGCAACGCGGCGATGCGGGCGGATTTCTGCTCTGGCAAGGCCTCGGCCTGCCATTCGGGAATGCCCAGACGCTGCGCAAGTGTTGCGACGACGGCACCGCTGTCGCCCGAGATCAACAGAACCCGGATGCCCTGCTGCATCAGCCGCGACACTGCCTCGGCCGCGCCGGGGCGCAGCCTGTCGGTGAAGGTGAAGGCGCGCGGTGCCTCGGTGCCGATGGCCAGCCAGGCGGAGGTCTCGGCCCCGGGTGCGGCGCCCGTCCAGGACGCGCGCCCCAGCCGGACCGTCTGCCCTTGCCAGAGCCCCTGCGTGCCGAAACCGGGCACTTCGACCCGGTCGGTCACATGGGCCGCAGCGATACCGACCGCCTTTGCCGCCGCAACCAGCGAGAGGGACAGAGGGTGCGACGACCCCTCGGCCAGTGCCAGCGCAATGGCGATGTCGCGCTGCGGATGATCCGCCAGATTCACCACCTCGGGCGTGCCCGCTGTCAGCGTGCCGGTCTTGTCGAACACGACCGTATCGACCTGCGCCAGACGTTCCAGCGCCGTGGCATCCTTGATCAGCATCCCCCGCCGGAAGAGCTTGCCCGACGCGGCGGTTGTCACGGCAGGCACCGCCAGCCCCAGCGCACAGGGGCAGGTGATGATCAGCACCGCCGCCGCGATATTGAGGGCGGTGCGCATGTCCCAGGAATAGACATACCAGCCCGCAAAGCTGAGCGCGGCCAGGATATGCACCCCCGGCGCATAGAGTTTCGCGGCACTGTCGGCCAGCGACGTGTAGCGCGACCTGCCGCTTTCGGCGATGGCAACCAGATCGGCCATGCGATGCAGCGAGGTGTCGCGCCCCACGGCCGTGGCGCGCACAGTCAGCGGGCCGGTCAGGTTGACCTCCCCCGCACTGACGGCCAGACCGGGTTCGGCAAAGACCGGCACCGTCTCGCCGGTCAGAAGCGATCTGTCGATCTCGGACCGGCCCTCGGCGATGATCCCGTCCACCGGCATCCGCCCGCCGGGGCGCACCAGCACCAGATCACCTGTGCGCAGTTCCGCGACCGGCAGCTGCACCTCAACCTCGCCCCGCAGCACCGTGGCGCGCGGCACTTCAAGTGCGGAGAGTTCCTGCGCGGCGGACCGCGCTATGGCGCGGGTGCGATGGTCCAGATAGCGGCCCGTCAGAAGGAAGAAGACAAGCGCCACGGTGGCGTCGAAATAGGCGTGATGGCCCGAGAGTGAGGTTTCCCACAGCGATGTCACCACCGCCAGCCCCAGCGCCAGCACGATGGGCACATCCATATTGAGCCGCCGCGCGCGCAGAGCGGACCATGCGCTTTTGTAAAACGGCACACCCGAGAAGGCGAGTGTCGGCAGGGCGATGGCGGCGGACACCCAGTGGAACAGATCGCGGGTCGCATCCGTCGCCCCGGACCAGACCGCGACCGACAGCAGCATCACGTTCATCATGGCAAAGCCCGACACCGCCATCCGCATCAGCAGGTCGCGCCCGGCGCGGTCGTTCTGCGTGACGGAGAGGGTGCCCGAGTCCAGCTCATGCGCCTCATAGCCCGCGCCTTCCAGCACCTTGACAAGCTGGTCGGGCATGACCCGCGCCTCAGCCTCGACCGTGGCGCGCTTGAGCGTCAGGTTCACCCGCGCCGAGGTGACGCCGGGCACGGCGGCCAAAGTCCGCTCGACCGTCGAGATACAGGCCGAACAGTGGATCGTCGGCAAGGATAGTGCGATATGCGCCTTGGCGTGCAACGCCTGCTCGGCCAGAGCTTGCGCACCGGGTGCGGCAACACAGGCCGGACAGGCAGAGATCGCAGGGCGAATGGCGGCGGTCATGGGGTGGACCTTTCGGGTCAGCGTTTGACGTGGAGGATGACGCGCTGCGAAAACGGCGTGCCATCCTCGGCCTGCGCGGTCATGCGGATGTTCCAGTTGCCAGCCGCCAGATCGACAGGTGCGACATAGGACACGCCGTCGAAGATGAATTCCGGCCGCACATCATCGGCCACATGGGTCGCGCGACCGATCACGGCGTCCAGACCGCCCACCCTGACGGGAAGGCCATCGGCCCCCGTGATGCGCAGGATGACCTGCCCATCGGCCGCATTGGCGCGCACGGTCCAGCCCAACGCCTCTTGTGCGGCCTTTCGTTCGTCGAATTGCTGGCTGGCGACATAGGAGTTCTTCACCTCGAGTCCCGGAAAGGTGCTCACCGCAGACCAGGCCAGCAGAAGGTTCACGCCGATGATCACACCGAAGGCACCGCCGAAGATCATCAGGACGTGGCGGCCTGTGAGTTCTCTGGTCATGATCAGTTATCCCTTCCGTTGAAGATGGTGTCCTTGTAGACGCGCTCGCCATTGGTCACGTCCTCGACCCAGAGGCGGATGTCCACGCGTTCGCTGCGGGCGGCGGCGCTGTCAGGGGCGGCAACCACATAGACCCGTTGCAGAAAGGTCGTGTCGGCCGGAACCATGACCGTGTCACCCTCGACCGATTCCAGTGTCACTTCAAGCGGTTGATCCGCGACAACCGTGACCTTGAAGGGCCGGTCCTCGCCCTGTTTGTTCAGCAGGCGCACATCATAGGTGTTGCGGATCGAGCCATCGGACAGCACCACAAAGGTCGGGTTGCGGATCGGGGCCACGGTCATTTCGATGTCCGAGCGGATGAACAGCGCCACGATCAGACCGACCCCCACCAGCGACCAGAGCGCGGTATAAAGCATGGTGCGCGGGCGCAGGACATGCTTCCAGATCGGTTTGGGTCCGCTGCCGGCACGCTCGGCCACCTCATCGGTCAGAGCCATGTAGTCGATCAGCCCGCGCGGCTTGCCGATCTTGTCCATCACGTCGTCGCAGGCGTCGATGCACAGGGCGCAGGTGATGCATTCCATCTGCTGCCCCTCGCGGATGTCGATCCCCATGGGGCAGACGTTGACGCAGGCCATGCAGTCGATGCAATCACCCTGCGGCGCGGCGTCGTCGCCCTTGTGCAGCTTGCCGCGCGGCTCTCCGCGCCATTCGCGGTAGGCGACGGTCAGCGTGTCCTCGTCCATCATCGCGGCCTGGATACGCGGCCATGGGCAGGCATAGATGCAGATCTGTTCGCGGGCAAATCCGCCAAAGAAAAAGGTGGTCAGCGTCAGGATCAGCATCGTCGTATAGGCGACGGGATGGGCGTTCAGCGTCACCAGATCACGGGCCAGCGTGGGGGCGTCGGTGAAATAGAACACCCATGCGCCCCCCGTGGCCAGACCGATCAGGAACCAGCTTGTCCATTTCGTCAGCCGCAGACGCAGCTTGCGGAAATCCCAATTCTCTTGCCGGTGAAGGCGCAAACGGGCGTTGCGATCACCCTCGATCCAGCGTTCCACCAGAATGAACAGGTCGGTCCAGACGGTCTGCGGGCAGGCATAGCCGCACCAGACCCGGCCCAGCGCCGAGGTGAACAGGAACAGCCCCAGCCCCGCCATGACCAGAAGGCCTGCGATGAAATAGAATTCATGCGGCCAGATCTCGATCCAGAAAAAGAAGAAGCGCCGGTTCGCCAGATCGACCAGCACGGCCTGATCCGGCAGGTTCGGGCCACGGTCCCAGCGCAGCCAGGGCGTCAGATAATAGATGCCCAGCGTCACCGCCATGATGACCCATTTCAGATTGCGGAACTTGCCGGACACGCGGCGTGGAAAGATCGGCTCGCGGGCGGCATAAAGGCTTGGCGGTGCTTCGGGTTCAGTCTGGGACACGGGAGAATCGCTCCGGCAATGATCTGCGTTTGGCCCTTTGTCACAGGCTTGGCGTCCGGCAACCTTGACCTGCATCAATTATCGCATCTGCGGTGAATCTATTCGGCTGCGACAGGGCGCGGGATGCGGAAACGGCCCGACCGCTTGCGCGATGGGCCGTTTCGGGATCAAGGGATGCCGACCTTCCAGGAAACGCGCGAACAGGACGGAAGGTCGGCACCGACCCATGGGCGTTTGCACCGCCCATGGGTGTCTCTCAGGCGGGGATCACTCGCCCCCGCCAAGCTGATGGACATAGGTGGCCACGGCGCGAATCTCGGCCTCGCTCAGACGGTTGGTCCAGGCGGGCATGACGCCAAAGCGCGAATAGGTCACGGTCTGGGTCAGCGTCTCGTGGTTGCCACCATAAAGCCAGATCGCATCGCTGAGGTTCGGCGCCCCCTGCGCGCGGTCGCCCGTGCCGTCATCCATGTGGCACGAGGCGCAGTTGTCGGCAAAGACCGTGGCCCCAGCCTCGACCATGGACGCATCCTGCGGCGTGCCCGACAGCGACATGACATAGTTCACGACCTGATCAATCTCCTCGGCGGCCAGAATGTCACCGAAGGCGGGCATCTGCGACCAGCGCGCGTCCGGATCATCCTCGTTGCGGATACCATGCGAGATGGTGGTGTGAATCGCCTCGATATCCCCTCCCCAGAGCCAGTCATCATCCAGCAGGTTGGGATAGCCCGAGGCCGCCACACCGGCCGCCCCAGAGCCGTGGCACTGCGCGCACCAGGTGCGGAACACTGCCGCCCCGGCCGAGGTGGCATAGCCGCGCAACTCTGCATCATCGGCAATCGCCGTCAGCTCAACCGAGGCAAGCTGCGCGTTGATCTGGGCATTGGCGGCCTCGGCGGCGTCGATCTCGGTCTGCACATTGGCGCGGGTGGACCAGCCCAGAAGACCGGGCGTCGCCGCCTTGATCCCCGGCCAGGCCGGATAGGCGACCGAGTAGAGCACGGCCCACAGGATCGTGGCGTAGAAGGTCCAGAGCCACCAACGCGGAAGGGGGTTGTTATACTCTTCGATCCCGTCCCAGCTGTGGCCTGTTGTGTCCACCTCGGGTTTCTTGGGCGTTTTCTGCGGTTGTTTTGCCATGTCCTCACGCCTCCTTGGCGTCGCGGGCGCGTGCAGGCATGTCCCCTGCGGCGGCGGGTTTGTCTTCATGCCGGAACGGAATATCGGCCACGTCGCGGTATGTCTTGCTGCTACCGGGGCGCATCACGAACAGCACAACCCCGATGAAGAAGGCAAACAGCGCCAGAAGCATCCAGCTGTCGGCGAATTCACGCAGAAGCGAATAGGTTTCCATCTGTCATCCCCCCCTTAGCGGCTTGCATCAGGCGTGAAGGTCGAGAAATCGACCAGCGTGCCCAGCATTTGAAGATAGGCGATCAGCGCATCGGTTTCGGAAATGCCCGGCTGCCCGTCAAAGTTGCGGACCTGCGCACCGGGATAGCGTTCCACCAACCCGTCCCAGTCGCCATCGGGATCGACCTGCACGGTGAAATCGGCCCGCGCATTGGTGATCATGTCGTCGGTATAAGGCACACCGATCATCCGATGGGTTTCCAGCAGATCCTGAATATACTCGCCATCAATCAGCCGGTTTTCCAGAAAGCCGTATTTTGGCATCACGGATTCCGGCACCACCGATTGCGGATCACGCAGGTGATCGACATGCCAGCTATCGGAATAGCGCCCCCCCACGCGGGCCAGATCCGGCCCGGTGCGCTTGGACCCCCACTGGAACGGGTGGTCATATTTGCTTTCGGCGGCCAGGCTGTAATGGCCATAGCGTTCCACCTCATCGCGCATCGGGCGGATCATCTGGCTATGGCAGACATAGCAGCCCTCACGGATGTAGATGTCGCGCCCGGCCAGTTCCAGCGGGGAATAGGGGCGCACGCCCTCGACATCCTCGATGGTGTTTTCCAGCCAGAACAGCGGGGCGATCTGCACGATCCCGCCCACCGCTGTCTCTTA